>NZ_JAHLEM010000307.1 GCF_018883605.1 Streptomyces niphimycinicus
CTGGTGCGTGTCCTCTTCGACCGGATCAGGCATGACCGGCGGGTGGGGCGGGATACCGCGGCCTTCGTCTCGGGGTACGAGGGTTCCCCCCTGGCCGGCTTCGATCTGGAGTTGGCGCGGCGCTCCGCGTTGCTGGCCGGGCATGCCGTCTCGCATCAGCCGGGGTTGAACGAGGAGCTGGCGGCCACCTCGGTGATGGGCAGTCAACTGGCGGGTGAGGCGGGCCGTATGCGGCCGGACGGGGTGATCGGGCTCTGGTATGGCAAGTCCCCGGGGCTGGACCGTGCGGCCGACGCCATCCGGCACGCCAATCTTGTGGGCGTCCCGGCCGTCGGCGGTGCGCTCGCGCTTGTCGGCGACGATCCGGTGGCCAAGTCCTCGACGGTGCCCTGCGCGTCCGAACGTGTCCTGGCGGACCTGGCGTTGCCGGTTCTCTACCCGGCGGATACGCAGGACATCCTGGATTACGGACTGCACGCGGTGGAACTGTCCCGGGCCAGTGGGGTCTGGGCTGCGATGAAGGTGGTCACCAATGTGGCGGACGCGGCCGGCACCGCGACTGTCGA
>NZ_JAHLEM010000308.1 GCF_018883605.1 Streptomyces niphimycinicus
GGTCTCCCGGGCCCCGGGCTCTTCGGGCCCTGCCGCCGGGCCTGCCGGGCCTGCCGGGTCCGCCGCGCCTGCCGCGCCCGCCGATCCGGCCGAGGAGCTGGGGCTGACACCCCGGGAGCGGGATGTGCTGCGGCTGGTCGCCGCGGGGCGCAGCAACCGCCAGATCGCCGAGGAGCTCTTCATCTCGCCCAAGACGGCGAGCGTCCATGTCTCCAACATCCTGGCCAAGCTGGGCGTCTCGGGCCGGGGCGAGGCGGCCGCCGTGGCCCATCGGCTGCGGCTGGTGGACGGCCTGACCGACGGCGCGGCGGCACGCTGAGCACGTACGCGGACGCGCGGGGCGCTGTGGACGGGACGCGCGGGTGCTGCGGACGGGATGCGCGGGGCGTTGTGGACGGGACGCGCGGGCTGGCGGGACGTGGACGCACCCTGACGGGGTTCGCGGGGCGCTGACCGGACGTGCGGAGGGGCTGACGGGATGCGCACGCTGACGGGACGCATCGGCGCTGACCGGATGCGCGCGCTGACACGACGCGCGGCGCTCACAGCCGCGCCGTGCGCTGACCGTCCGCCGGGTCAGCCCTCTTCGCGGGGGCGGATCACCACCCGGCCGGAGTCGAGGTCCACCGGGCCCTTCCCCGGGTCGCTGCTGCCCGTCTCGTCGAGCGTGACCTCCAGCCGGTTGCGCTCTTCCTCGGTGTGCTTGCGGCCGGGTGCGAAGAGCTCCTCGATGAGGTTGAACATGACGACCCCCGTAGGCGTGCGGCTGCTGCCAGTGTAGGCAGACCGTTCACAGAACGGGCACGCCGCGACATGTCCGCCGAACTCGGCGCCGTGATCGGCCGGTTCACCCTCCCCTCAGCGTCCCTCAGCGGACCCCCTCTCCGCTCAGCGGACTTCCAGTCGCAGGATCCGGTCGTCCTGCTTGCCCGGCTTGCCACGCCCATCGGTATTGCTCGTCGTCAGCCATAGCCCCCCGTCGTCCGCCGCCACTACGCTGCGCAGCCGTCCGTACTTCCCGTCCAGGAACGGCTGCGGCTTCGCCACGGGCTTGTCGCCCTTCAGCGGAATGCGCCACAGCCGCTCACCGCGCAGCCCCGCCATCCAGATCGAGCCCTTGGCGAAGGCGATTCCGCTCGGCGAGGCGTCGTCGGGCTTCCACTGCTCGACCGGATCGACAAAGCCCTTCTTGCCGGCCTTGCCCTCGACTTCCGGCCAGCCGTAGTTCTTGCCCGGCTCGATCGGATTGAGCTCGTCCCAGGTGTCCTGGCCGAACTCGGAGGCCCACAGCCGCTTGTCCGCGTCCCAGGCCAGGCCCTGCACATTGCGGTGACCCCATGTGTAGACGACCGACTGGGCGTCCGGATTGCGGGGCGCGGGCTCGCCGTCCGGGGTCATCCGCAGGATCTTGCCGCCGAAGGAGTCCATGTCCTGGGCGAGCCCGCGGTCACCGCTCTCTCCCGTGCCCGCGTAGAGCATTTTGTCCGGGCCGAAGGCGATGCGGCCGCCGTTGTGGATCGTGCCCTTGGGGATGCCCTTGAAGATCGTGTCCGGGGCGCCGAGCTGATCGCCCGCGGGGCGCTTGTCGTCGTACACCATGCGGACGATGCGGTTGTCCGAGTCGGTGGTGAAGTATGCGTAGACCATGTGGTCCGCGCCGAAGTCGGAGGAGACCGCCAGCCCCAGCAGCCCGCCCTCACCGGCGGCGGAGACGCCCGGGACGGACCCCACCTCGGTCTTCTTCCCGGTGTCCGCCGAGATCTTGAAGATCTTTCCGGTGTCCCGCGAGGAGACCAGCAGATCCCCGCCGGGCAGCGGCGCCAGCCCCCAGGGGGAGTCCAGCTTCGTGGTGAGCGTGCGCACCACCTTCACCGAGCCCTTCGCAGGCGCCGCGGACTCCGTCGGCGAGGGTGCGCCCGAGGGGGAGCCCCCGCCGTCCGGCTTCGAGGGCGCGGACGAGCGGCCGCCCGGTCTGGTGATGCTGTCGCCGTCGGACGAGCAGCCCGCCACGAGCAACACGGCGGCAACGGAGGCGAGTACAGAGGTCACGCGAGGGCGTCGCACGGTCGGATTCCTCTCCATGGGCACGTGTGCCGCGGCACGGCACTGATTCTTATACACCGCTGCTCCGCGCCGGGTTCCCATCCCCGAACCGGACCCCGACCAGGGTCAGGCCCGGATCAGGGTCAGGCCCCGACCAGGGTCAGGCCCGACCAGGGTCAGGCCCGACCAGGGTCAGGCCCGACCAGGGTCAGGCCCGGACTGGAGTCAGGCCCGGACCGGACGCGCACCCACGACCGGCGTCTCAGTCCCACGACCCGCGCGCCGGCGGCAGCTCCGCGATCTCCGCGAGATCCTCG
>NZ_JAHLEM010000309.1 GCF_018883605.1 Streptomyces niphimycinicus
GACTGGAGTCAGGCCCGGACCGGACGCGCACCCACGACCGGCGTCTCAGTCCCACGACCCGCGCGCCGGCGGCAGCTCCGCGATCTCCGCGAGATCCTCGTGCGAGAGCGGCACATCGGCCGCCGCGGCGTTCTCCGCCGCCCACCGCTCCCGCTTCGTCCCCGGCACCGGCACCACATGCGGCCCCTGCGCCAGCAGCCAGGCCAGGGCCACCTGCGCCGGGGTCACCTCGTCCCCGTGCCGCCGGGCGACCCGTCGCAGACCGGCCACGATCGGCTGGTTCGCGGCCATCATCTCCGCCGTGAACCGCGGGTGCCGGGCCCGCATATCGTCCGGTTCGAAGCCCTGCCCCGGGGTCAGCGTCCCGCTCAGGAAGCCGTTGCCGAGCGGCATCGCCGCCAGGAAGCCCACCCCGCGCGAGGCGCACCACGGCACCAGCGCCTCCAGGGCGTCGGGCGACCACACCGACAGCTCCGCCTGTACACAGCTCACCGGAAAGACCTGCTGGACCCGCTCCAACTGGCGCACCGTGGCGTCGTGCATCCGCGCGCCCGCCCTGCGCTGCGCCCGCGCACCCACGGCGCACAGCCCCAGCGCCCGCACCTTCCCGGCCGCGACCAGCTCCGCCATCGCGCCCCAGGTCTCCTCTATGGGCACCTCCGGGTCGGCCCGGTGCAGTTGGTAGAGGTCGATCACATCGGTCTGTAGCCGGCGCAGCGAGGCGTCGCAGGCCCGTTTCACATAGCCGGGCCGCCCGTTGGCCACGATGTGCTGCTCGCCCACCAGCAGTCCGCATTTGGTGGACACGAAGGCGTCCGCCCGCCGCTCCTTGAGCACCCGCCCCACCAGCAGTTCATTGGTGAAGGGGCCGTACATGTCGGCTGTGTCCAGCAGGCTCGTGCCCGAGTCGAGCGCGGTGTGCACGGCGCGCACCGAAGTCTCGCCACTGCGCTGCGAAGCGGTGTACGCCCAGCTCATCGGCATGCATCCCAGGCCGATCGCACCCACTTCGAGCGCCGCCGCTCCGATTCTCCTGCGCTTCACCTCGCCTGACCCCTCCCGTTCCCTCGGACCCCAAACTAACCTCTGCGGGCTGCCGGTGATCGCATAGCCTCCTGGCATGAGTGCAGATCACAGCGATACGTTCCGCCAGCACGATGCGACTCAGGGTTCATCCGAAGCGCGCGACCTGGTGTGGCTGCCCATCCCGCCCGAGGAGATCGACGGTCTCCCGGACACCCTCGAATACGCCCACTGGGACGGCGGCCCCGACTTCCCCACCGACCCGGCGCGCTGCGCGTTCTACTGCGTCCCGTACATGAAGCCGCCGCAGGTGTGCACCCGCCCGCTGTCGGCCATGACCAACGTACGGGTGGTGCAGACCCTCACCGCCGGAATAGACCACATCAAGCCCGCCCTGGCGGACCTCGCCCCCGGGGTGCGGCTGTGCAACGCACGCGGCGTGCACGACGCGAGCACCGCCGAGCTCGCCCTGACCCTCATCCTGGCCTCGCTGCGCGGTATTCCCGACTTCGTCCGGGGCCAGGACGCCGAGGAGTGGCGCTCCGGCTTCCGCCCCGCGCTCGCGGACAAGTCCGTACTGATCGTCGGCTACGGGGCCATCGGCAGCGCGATCGAGGACCGGCTTGTGCCCTTTGAGTGCGAGCGGGTGGCGCGCGTCGCGCGCTCCCCGCGCACGACCGAGCGCGGCCCGGTGCATCCGATCGACGAACTGCCCCAACTGCTTCCGGAGGCCGATGTGGTGGTGCTGGTGACCCCGCTCACCGAGGCCACCCGCGGCCTGGCCGGGGCGGAGTTCCTCTCGCGGATGAAGGACGGGGCGCTGCTGGTGAACGTCTCCCGTGGTGGGGTCGTGGACACCAAGGCCCTGCTCACCGAGGTGGAGTCGGGCCGGCTGCGGGCCGCGCTCGATGTGACCGACCCCGAACCACTGCCCGCCGGGCATCCGCTGTGGCACGCTCCAGGGGTGCTCATCTCCCCGCATGTGGGCGGTCCCACGTCGGCCTTCCTCCCGCGCGCCAAGCGGCTGTTGAGGGATCAGCTCAACCGCTACGCACGCGGCGAGTCGCTGGCACATCTCGTCGCCACGACGGGGTAGACATGCCTCTGGCACCACATACAGGCATCGATTGACTCCACTGCGTATATGCAACGCCGTAGTCGGTTACGGACCGTAGATGGCCTATGTCCCTGAGTGACCAGTCTGGTGTATCGTCCCGAGCGGGGGCTGCGCCACTGACCTGACGGCGTCAGCGATGGACCGGAACTCGAGGGGGGCGACGGGCGATGTATGGCCGATGGACCGACAACCCGACGCAGCTCAGGCGTCGACCGCGACACTTCCGCGCAGCCGCGCGGATCTCCAACTCGACGAGGCCCGCGGGGATACCGCTCCCGGGGTCTCCGCGGCGCCAGTGGTCCGCCACGCAGTGGATGGCAGTCCAGTGAGCGCCACGGGAGCGGTGCTCGCCAGGCCGTCGGTCTCCGGCGGCGGTGCCGGGCTGTTGCCGCAAGTGGTCCTCGCCCTGGTCTGCGGCGGTTATGCGGCGGGTGCGGTCCTCGGCTGGGGATCCTCCCGACTCGCCCTGGTCATGGGTGACTTCGGACTCAGCGCGGCAGCGCTCGCCGCCGCGGTGTCCTGTCTGTGGCACGGCCGACGGCACGGCGGGCGACTGCGCCCGGCCTGGCTGCTGTTCGCCGCCTCCTCGGCCATGGCCGCGCTGGGGAACGGCGTTTGGGGCTGGTACGAGGTGGTGCTCGGCGAATCCGTGCCGACGCCCTCGGCCGCCGACTTCTGCTTCCTGCTCTTCGCCCCGCCCGCCATCGTCGGGATGCTGGTGCTCGCCAAGCGCCCCACGAGCCGGGCCCGGTGGATCTGTCTGGGGCTGGACGCCTGGCTGATCGCCGGATCGCTGGTGACCCTCTCCTGGAGCCTCGCGCTCGCCCACACCGGGCAGTTCGGCGGGGACGGCGCCTCCGTGGCCCGCGGGGCCCTGGCGCTCGCCTATCCGCTGCTGGACATCGTGCTCGTGAGCATGGTGATCGTGCTCCACTTCCGGCGCTCGACCGGCAACCGCTCCGCGGTCAACACCGCGATCGCCGCCTTCGCGCTCACCGTGCTGTGCGACGCGCTGTTCACCTCACCGCTGCTGCGCGAGCACTACCGCTCCGGGCAGATACTCGACGCCGGGTGGTTCGCCGGTTCCGCGCTGCTGGCCTACGCCCCGTGGGTGGCCCGCCGCGAGGCCGCCCAGGACCCGCCGTCGGCGCGCCGCACCCCGCAGCAGAGCGTCCCCATCGCGGGCTCGCTCGCCGCACTCGCGCCGTATCTCGCCGCCGCCGTCTGCACCCTGGGGGTCCTGTTCAACGTGATGGACGGCCGCCCGATCGACGGGGTGGTGCTCTCCACCGCCTGCGCGGTCGTGCTCGCGCTCGTCGTCCGACAAGCGATCATGCTGATGGACAACATCAGGCTCACCCAGGAGCTCGCCGAGAAGGAGAACCACTTCCGCTCCCTGGTGCAGAGCTCCAGCGATGTGATCATGATCGCCGCGCCCACCGGAATCCTGCGCTACGTCAGCCCGGCCGCCACCGGGGTCTACGGCCGCGACGCGGACGAGATGGTCGGCTCCGAGCTGGCCTCCCTCATCCACCCCGAGGACCTCGGATCGGTGGTCCACGAGGTCCGCCGGTTCCTGGCCGCCGCACCGGGCGAGGAGCCCACGACACGCATCGAGTGCCGCTTCCGCTCCGGCTCCGGCGACTGGCTCAACGTGGAGTCCACGATCAACCGCCACCACGGCGGGCTGATCTTCAACAGCCGCGATGTCACCGAGCGGGTCCGGCTCCAGGCCCAGCTCCAGCACAACGCCGAGCACGACCCGCTCACCGATCTGCCCAACCGCGCCCTGTTCACCCGCCGGGTCCGGCACGCCGTCGGCGGCCGCCGCCGTACGGACGCCGGCACCGCCGTGTTCTACATCGACCTCGACGGCTTCAAGGCGGTCAACGACACCGTCGGCCACCACGCCGGTGACGAGTTGCTGGTCCAGGCCGCCCGCCGGCTCCAGGAGTCCGTGCGGTCCGGGTCCGGCGACTGCGCGGCCCGGCTCGGGGGCGACGAGTTCGCCGCCCTGATCATCGGCGACGGCGACGGCGCGGGGGACGCGGGCGCCCGCGAGCAGCGCATCATGGAGATCGCCGACCGGCTGCGGGTCCGGCTCTCCCAGCCCTACCGGGTCGAGGGCGGCACCGAGGTCCGCGTGGCCGCCAGCATCGGCGTCGCCTTCGCCGAGCCAGGCACCAGCCCCGGCGCCCTGATGCGCAACGCCGACCTGGCGATGTACCGCGCCAAGGCCGCGGGCAAGAACCGCGTCGAGCTGTACGCACCGCAGATGCAGGCCGAGGTGGCGCGCCGCGCCGAGGTCGCCACCAGACTCCGCGCCGCCCTGCACGACGGGGAGTTCGTGCTGCTGCACCAGCCCGTCGTCGAGCTGACCAGCGGCCGGATCACCGCCGTCGCGGCGCAGGCCCGCTGGCGCTCGGCCCAGGGCATCCTGTTCACCCCCGCCGAGTTCCTCCGGGTCGCCGACAACGGCCGTGGGGGCGGTGAGGACACGGCCCGTACCGCCGAGCTGTCCCGCTGGATGCTGGAGGCGGCCGTCGAGCAGGCCGCCAAGCGGCGCCGTGACGGCCATCCGGTCCCGGTCTGCGTACGGCTCCCCGCGAGCCGGCTGGTGGACAAGTCGCTGCCGCCCAAGGCCGTGGAGACCCTGCTGGCCCGCCATGGGCTGCCGTCCGGCGCGCTGATCCTGGAGCTGACCGACAGCGATCCACGGGTGCCGCTCGACGAGCTGGAGCACCGTCTCGGCGCGCTGCGCCGCCTGGGGGTGCGGATCGCCCTCGACGGCTTCGGCAGCGGCTATGCAGCGATCAGGGCGCTGCGCAGGCTCCCCATCGATGTGCTGAAACTGGACCCCGGGCTGGTCGAGGGAGTGGTCGAGTCCTCACGGCTCCACAAGATCACCGCTGGGCTGCTGAGGATCGCCGGAGATCTCGGAATGCAGTCCATCGCCGAGGGGGTGGAGTTGCCCGAGCAGATCGTCACCCTGCGCGGTATGGGATGCACCCACGCCCAAGGGGCGGCCTTCAGCGGACCGCTGGACGAGCACCGGCTGCGCCGGGCCCTGCTGCGCGGCGGCTATCCCGTCCCGCGCTCGGAGCCGCCGCTGCTGGTCGGCGGCGCCCTGCCGATCCGGCACGGCGGTCACATCGGGCATGGCGGCTCCCATGGGCCGCGCCGTACGGAGCCGCACACCCACCCGCCGACCCGCTCAAATACTGAGACGCCCGTCCCACCCACTTGACACCCGATGTGCGCCGGGGGGAGGGTCGGAGCCATGCGCACCCGAATTCTCGTACTTGGACAGCGCGTCGGCTGAGCAGGGCTGGTTGAAGCCCTGCGGACCCTCACCGGCGCGCTCCCCTCGCTTGCCTTACGGCACGAGGGGTTTTTTGTTGCACCGGCACCCGGTGCACCGCCCGCCCTCACCCTCCCGCACCGAACCTCATTTCGAGAAGAGAATGCCGATGACCGAGCAGGCCCCCGGGTCCCATCACCCCCAGCCTCGGCCCCGTAGCGGCGGACCGCAGTCCGCCCCCGTCGAGCACGTCACGGGCGCGCAGTCCCTCATCCGTTCCCTCGAGGAAGTGGGTGCCGACACCGTCTTCGGCATCCCCGGTGGCGCGATCCTCCCCGCCTATGACCCGATGATGGACTCCTCGAAGGTGCGGCACGTGCTCGTCCGCCATGAGCAGGGCGCGGGCCACGCCGCCACCGGTTACGCCCAGGCCACCGGCAAGGTCGGCGTCTGCATGGCCACCTCGGGCCCCGGCGCCACCAACCTGGTCACCCCCATCGCCGACGCCCATATGGACTCGGTCCCGATCGTCGCGATCACCGGTCAGGTGGCCTCCAAGGCCATCGGCACGGACGCCTTCCAGGAGGCGGACATCTGCGGCATCACCATGCCGATCACCAAGCACAACTTCCTGGTCACCAAGGCCGAGGACATCCCGCGCACGATCGCCGAGGCGTTCCACATCGCCTCCACCGGCCGCCCCGGCCCGGTGCTGGTCGACATCGCCAAGGACGCGCTCCAGGCGCAGACCACCTTCTCCTGGCCGGCGCAGACCGATCTGCCCGGCTACCGCCCGGTCACCAAGCCGCACGCCAAGCAGATCCGCGAGGCCGCCCGTCTGATCACCCAGGCCGAGCGCCCGGTGCTGTACGTCGGCGGCGGCGTGATCAAGGCCGGGGCCACCGCCGAGCTGAAGGTCCTGGCCGAGCTGACCGGCGCGCCGGTCACCACCACTCTGATGGCGCTGGGCTCCTTCCCCGACAGCCACCACCTCCACCTGGGCATGCCGGGCATGCACGGCACCGTCGCCGCCGTGACCGCCCTCCAGAAGGCCGATCTGATCGTGGCGCTCGGAGCCCGCTTCGACGACCGCGTCACCGGCAAGCTGGACTCCTTCGCCCCCTACGCCAAGATCGTCCACGCGGATATCGACCCCGCCGAGATCGGTAAGAACCGGGTCGCCGACGTGCCCATCGTCGGAGACGCCCGCGAGGTCGTCGCGGACCTGGTCGTCGCCGTCCAGGCCGAGCACGACGCGGGCCGCGCCGGTGACTACACCGGCTGGTGGGAGGATCTGAACCGGTGGCGGGAGACCTACCCGCTCGGCTACGACCAGCCCGCCGACGGCAGCCTCTCCCCGCAGCAGGTCATCCAGCGGATCGGGCAGCTCGCCCCGGAGGGCACGATCTTCGCCGCGGGCGTCGGCCAGCACCAGATGTGGGCGGCCCACTTCATCGACTACGACACCCCCGCCACCTGGCTGAACTCGGGCGGCGCCGGCACCATGGGCTACGCCGTCCCGGCCGCCATGGGCGCCAAGGCCGGCGCCGAGGGCCGTACGGTCTGGGCGATCGACGGTGACGGCTGCTTCCAGATGACCAACCAGGAGCTGGTCACCTGCGCGCTGAACAACATCCCGATCAAGGTCGCGATCATCAACAACGGCGCGCTGGGCATGGTCCGCCAGTGGCAGACCCTCTTCTACAACCAGCGCTACTCCAACACGGTCCTGCACTCCGGCCCCGACGCCCCCGCGCAAGCGAACACGGGCACCCGCGTCCCCGACTTCGTGAAGCTCTCCGAGGCCATGGGCTGCGTCGGACTGCGCTGCGAGGACCCGGCCGACCTCGACGCCGTGATCGAGAAGGCCAACGCGATCAACGACCGCCCGGTGGTCGTGGACTTCATCGTCCATGAGGACGCCATGGTCTGGCCGATGGTCGCGGCCGGCACCTCCAACGACGAGATCCTGGCGGCGCGCGACACCCGCCCGGACTTCGGCGACGGCGCAGACGACTGAGACCAGGACCGAGAGAAGAAGAGAGACCGAGCCCATGTCCAAGCACACGCTCTCCGTCCTGGTGGAGAACACCCCCGGCATCCTCGCCCGGATCGCCGCCCTGTTCTCCCGCCGCGGCTTCAATATCGACTCGCTGGCCGTCGGCGTCACCGAGCACCCCGACATCTCCCGGATCACCATCGTGGTCAATGTCGAGGAGCTGCCGCTGGAGCAGGTCACCAAGCAGCTCAACAAGCTGGTCAATGTGCTGAAGATCGTCGAGCTGGAGGACGGCCAGGCGATTCAGCGGGAGCTGGTCCTGGTGAAGGTCCGCGCCGACAACGAGACCCGCTCCCAGATCGTCGAGATCGTCCAGTTGTTCCGCGCCAAGACCGTGGACGTCTCCCCGGAGGCCGTGACCATCGAGGCCACCGGCAGCAGCGACAAGCTCGAGGCCATGCTCAAGATGCTGGAACCGTACGGCATCAAGGAGCTGGTCCAGTCCGGCACCATCGCCATAGGGCGTGGCGCCCGCTCCATCACCGACCGGAGCCTGCGCGCGCTCGACCGGTCCGCCTGACCCGCCCCACCAGCGGGGATCATGGTCCGGCGGGTACCGCGCGCCGGACCGTATGGCGAGACCCCGAAACCTTCACCCGCCCGCCCGTCATACGGTGGGAAGCACAACCCACACGCTAGGAGATTCCCGAAGTGGCCGAGCTGTTCTACGACGACGACGCCGACCTGTCCATCATCCAGGGCCGTAAGGTCGCAATCCTCGGCTACGGCAGCCAGGGGCACGCCCACGCGCTGTCGCTGCGCGACTCGGGCGTCGATGTCCGGGTCGGTCTGCACGAGGGCTCCAAGTCCAAGGCGAAGGCCGAGGAGCAGGGCCTGCGCGTGGTCACCCCCGCCGAGGCGTCCGCCGAGGCCGACGTGATCATGATCCTGGTCCCGGACCCGATCCAGGCGAAGGTCTACGAGGAGTCCGTGAAGGACAACCTGAAGGACGGCGACGCGCTGTTCTTCGGGCACGGTCTCAACATCCGCTTCGACTTCATCAAGCCCCCGGCCAATGTGGACGTCTGCATGGTCGCCCCCAAGGGCCCGGGCCACCTGGTCCGCCGCCAGTACGAGGAGGGCCGCGGCGTGCCGTGTATCGCGGCCGTCGAGCAGGACGCCACCGGAAACGGCTTCGAGCTGGCCCTGTCGTACGCCAAGGGCATCGGCGGCACCCGCGCCGGCGTCATCAAGACCACCTTCACCGAGGAGACCGAGACCGACCTCTTCGGTGAGCAGGCGGTTCTGTGCGGCGGCACCTCGGCGCTGGTCAAGGCCGGTTTCGAGACCCTGGTCGAGGCCGGGTACCAGCCGGAGATCGCGTACTTCGAGTGCCTCCACGAGCTCAAGCTGATCGTGGACCTCATGTACGAGGGCGGCCTGGAGAAGATGCGCTGGTCGATCTCCGAGACCGCCGAGTGGGGTGACTACGTCTCCGGTCCGCGGATCATCAACGACTCCACCAAGGCCGAGATGAAGAAGCTCCTCGGTGAGATCCAGGACGGCACCTTCGCCAAGAACTGGATGGCGGAGTACAACGCCGGTCTGCCGAAGTACAACGAGCTGAAGAAGGCCGACGAGAACCACCTGCTGGAGACCACCGGCAAGGAGCTGCGCAAGCTCATGAGCTGGGTGGACGAAGAGGCGTAACCGCGCCTGGTGGCGCGGCGGCCGTGCCCCGGGTGCGGCGGGGGTTCGTTGAACCCCCGCCGCACCCGGTTCGCGCTTTGTCCACCGCGCACCACCACGTGCGGGTGATCCTGCCGCAACGGCACATGACGTAGGCCCGACCGCCACTACACTCAACAACAGCAAGCGCGTCAGGCTCACAGCGTCGTGCGTCTTCCACGCGGCTGACCCCTTCACCGCCAGCGGCCGTCGGGACGGCCGTCCGCTGAGGACTAGTGAGGACTGAAGACCACGTGAGCACTGCTTCCACTGGTAAACCTGTCGTACTCATCGCCGAAGAGCTCTCGCCGGCGACGGTCGACGCCCTGGGCCCGGACTTCGAGATCCGGCACTGCAACGGGGCCGACCGAGCCGAGCTCCTTCCCGCCATCGCCGGTGTGGACGCGATCCTCGTCCGCAGCGCGACCAAGGTCGACGCCGAGGCCATCGCCGCGGCGAAGAAGCTGAAGGTGGTCGCTCGCGCGGGCGTCGGCCTGGACAATGTGGACGTCTCGGCCGCCACCAAGGCCGGCGTCATGGTCGTCAACGCGCCGACGTCCAACATCGTCACCGCCGCCGAGCTCGCCTGCGGTCTGCTGGTGGCCACGGCCCGCAACATCCCGCAGGCCAGTGCCGCGCTGAAGAACGGCGAGTGGAAGCGCAGCAAGTACACCGGTGTGGAGCTGAGCGAGAAGACCCTCGGCGTCGTCGGCCTCGGCCGCATCGGCGTCCTGGTGGCCCAGCGGATGTCCGCCTTCGGCATGAAGGTCGTCGCGTACGACCCGTATGTGCAGCCCGCGCGGGCCGCGCAGATGGGCGTGAAGCTGCTCTCGATGGACGAGCTGCTCGAGGTCTCCGACTTCATCACCGTCCACCTCCCCAAGACCCCCGAGACGGTCGGCCTGATCGGCGACGAGGCGCTGCACAAGGTCAAGCCGGAGGTCCGGATCGTCAACGCCGCGCGCGGCGGGATCGTGGACGAGGTGGCACTGGCCGCCGCCCTCAAGGAGGGCCGGGTCGCCGGGGCCGGGCTGGATGTCTTCTCCCAGGAGCCGTGCACCGAGTCCCCGCTGTTCGAGTTCGACAATGTGGTGGTCACCCCGCATCTGGGCGCCTCCACCGGTGAGGCCCAGGAGAAGGCGGGCATCGCGGTCGCCCGCTCGGTGCGGCTGGCGCTGGCCGGCGAGCTGGTCCCGGACGCGGTGAACGTCCAGGGTGGCGTCATCGCCGAGGACGTACGCCCCGGGCTGCCGCTGGCCGAGAAGCTGGGGCGGATCTTCACCGCGCTCGCGGGCGAGGTCGCGGTCCGGCTCGATGTCGAGGTGTACGGCGAGATCACCCAGCATGACGTCAAGGTGCTGGAGCTGTCGGCGCTCAAGGGCGTCTTCGAGGACATCGTCGACGAGACCGTGTCGTATGTGAACGCGCCGCTGTTCGCGCAGGAGCGCGGTGTCGAGGTGCGGCTGACCACCAGCTCCGAGTCGAGCGAGCACCGCAATGTGGTGACCGTGCGCGGCACCCTGTCGGACGGCGAGGAGGTCTCGATCTCCGGCACGCTGGCCGGTCATAAGCACCAGCAGAAGATCGTCGCGGTCGGGGAGTACGACGTGGATCTGGCGCTCGCCGACCACATGGCCTTCCTCCGCTACACCGACCGCCCGGGTGTGGTCGGCACGCTCGGCCGCATCCTGGGCGAGGCGGGTATCAACATCGCCGGGATGCAGGTTTCGCGGGCGGCGGTGGGCGGTGCCGCACTGGTGGCGCTCACGGTGGACGACACCATTCCGCAGCCCGTGCTCACCGAGATCGCCGAGGAGATCGGCGCCACCTCGGCCCGCTCGGTCAATCTGGTCTGAGCCGCGTAGGCAGTTCACCCATCCGGGCCCGGTCCCCGCTTCGGCGGGGGCCGGGCCCGGATGCGTTGTGCGCCCCTGGCGGCAGGGCCTGCCGGAGGGGTTCCGGATCTTTTTCATCACGTGTTGAATAATGCGGGTCGGCTCGCTACGCTCATCGCTATGTGGAGAAAATTTCTCCACATAGCTTTCGTATGCGCTGTCAGGAGAGCCCCGTGTCCGCAGACACCGACGCCGACGCCCTTGCCGACGTCCCGCCCATGCGCGCCGACGCGCGGCGCAACCGGGAGCAGATCCTGCGCGCCGCCCGCGAGGTCTTCGCCGATCAGGGGCCCGATGCCCCGCTGGATGAGATAGCCCGGCGCGCCGGGGTCGGCATCGCGACCCTCTACCGCCGGTTTCCGCACCGCGACGATCTGCACCGAGGAGTCGCCATCGAGGTGCTGACCGCGCTGGTCGAGGCCGGGAGCCGGGCCGCCGCCGAGGAGGACGACGCCCAGCTCGCGCTGCGCCGCTTTATGCACGCCGCCCTCGATCTCAAGATCGGCTCAGTGATGCCCGCGCTCCTGGGCCGCTTCACCGTCGACGAGATCCTCGACGGCGTCCCCGGCGATGTCGTCGACCCGATCGACGCGCTGCTGCTGCGCGCCCAGGCCCAGGGGCTGGTCCGGTCCGATGTCGTCTTCGGTGACATCACGATGATGATCATGCGGCTGTCGCGGCCGCTGCCCGGCGGTGGCCGGTTCGCCGCCGATGACGCCCTCGCCCATCGCCAACTGGACATCTATATCGACGGGTTGCGCCCCACCGGCTCCCCGCGGCCCACCACCCCGCTCGGCGGCCCGGCCGTCGACGTGGCGGCCTTCAAACGCCTCCGGCAGCGAGTGATCGACGACGCCCGCGAAGCCCACTCCGAAGCCCGCGCCGACGACACCGGCCACTCCGACGACACCGGCCACTCCGACGATTCCGGCGAATCCGCCGCCGACTGATCTCCCGCTCCGCTCGCCTTCCGCAAGACCAGAAAGGCATGGTCATGTCCCAGCCCTCAAAGAGGCCACCCGAGGCGAATCCCCGGCGCTGGCTCGCACTCGTCTTCATCGGCCTGGCCCAGCTCATGATCGTTCTCGACATCACCATCGTGAACATCGCCCTGCCATCGGCCCAGAAGGACCTCGGCATCTCCGATGGCGACCGGCAGTGGGTCATCACCGCCTACACTCTGGCGTTCGGCAGTCTGCTGCTGCTCGGTGGCCGGATCGCGGACTACACCGGCCGTAAGCGCACCTTCCTCATCGGCCTGGTGGGGTTCGCCGGGGCCTCCGCGCTCGGCGGCGCCGCCTCCGGGTTCGAGATGCTGCTCTCGGCCCGCGCCCTCCAGGGCGCGTTCGCCGCGCTGCTCGCCCCCTCCGCGCTGTCGCTGCTCGCGGTGAACTTCACCGAGCCCCGTGAGCGCGCCAAGGCGTTCGGTATCTTCGGCGCGATCGCGGCGGGCGGCGGTGCGATCGGGCTGGTCGTCGGCGGACTGCTGACCGAGTACCTGGACTGGCGCTGGTGCCTGTACGTCAATGTGCCGATCGCCGTCGCCGCCGCCGTGAGCTGGTCCGTACTGCCCGCCGACACCCGCGCCGAGGGCCGGGCCCGCTTCGACATCCCCGGTGTGCTGCTGGCGGTGTGCGGGCTGGTGGCCGTGGTCTACGGATGCAGCGAGGCCGAGTCCGAGGGCTGGGGCTCCCGGCTGGTGACCGGGCTGCTCATCCTGGGCGCGGTGCTGCTCGTCGCCTTCGTCCTGGTGGAGCGGAGCGTGGCGCGCCCGCTGCTGCCGCCGCGTGTGGTGGCGGACCGCACCCGGGGCAGTGCCTATCTGGCGGTCGGCCTCTCGGTGGTCGGCATGTTCGCGATGTTCCTCTTCCTCACGTACTACATGCAGCTCGTCAAGGGGTACTCGGCGCTGCTCACCGGTGTGGCGTTCCTGCCGATGAGCGGGGCGGTGCTGGTCGGCGCGGGCGGTGTGGCCTCCCGCCTGATCCCCAAGGTGCCGCCGCGCCTGCTGGTGGCGCCCGGTCTGCTGATCGCGGCCACCGGTGTCGCGCTGCTGGTGCCCCTGGAGGCCGACAGCTCGTACGCGGCGGGGGTGCTGCCCGCCGAGCTGCTGGTCGGCTTCGGCATGGGCCTGGTGATGGCGCCCTCGATGAACTACGCGACCCATGGGGTGGGGGAGGGGGACGCGGGCGTCGCCTCCGCCGCCGTCAACACCGCCCAGCAGATCGGCGGTTCGATCGGCACGGCGATGCTCAACACCATCGCCACCAGCGCGACCTCCGACTACCTGGCCTCGCATGCCACGCGGATGGCACCGCGGACCGCCGAGGCAACCGCCAAGGCGGGTCTGGTGGAGGGCTTCTCGCACGCCTTCGTCGTCTCCTCCTCGATTCTCGTGGGCGCCGCGGTGGTCATCGCGCTGCTGATGAACACCCCGCGCCCGGTACGGGAGCCGGGTGCCGAGGGCGCCACCCCGCTGCCCGCGCATATGGGCTGACGGCGCCTCGCCTCGCCGCCCGGAGGCCCTTCGCTCCACCGCCGGAGCGCAGGGCCTCCGGCGGTGGTGGATCAGGGGGCCGGGTCGGGGCGCGGGGCGCGGGCGGCCAGCGCCAGCAGCTCGTCCACCGACCACTGGTCATAGGCGTGTTCGCCGTGCTTTGCGGCGATGACGCGGCCATCCCCGCCGATCAGGAAGTCCGCGGGCAGCCCCAGCCTGCCCCCGGGCTGGCTGGGCGCGGGCAGTTTCTCCCGGCCGCGGAGGACCGCCCACGTGCCGGTCAGCAGCGCCCGCGCGATCGGCCCCCAGGCGCGCGGGCTGAGCAGGGCCCTGGGCGCCTGCTCCACCCCGAACTCCCGGTACAGCCGCTTCCCGGGGTCGGCGACAACGGCGAACGGCAGCTCGTCCGTATGGTTCCGCAGCTCCTCGGCGGGAGAGTGGAAGACCACCACCTCCCGGACTCCGGCCGCCTCGATCTCCTGATGGCGCCGCACGATCGACCGCAGATGGAGATTGCAGACGGGGCATCCGGCGAAGCGCCGGAACTGAAGGTGGATCAGCCGGCCGGGGTCGGGGACGGCGACGTCCGGGCCGGTCACGGGGGTGAGGGTACGGGCGGCGACGACGGAACCGGGCTCCATGGGAGCCCCCTTTCGTAGGCGTACGTCATACGCTTACCAGCGTAAGCGTATGCCGTACGCTGTCAACCGCCATGCCACGTCCCCGCTCCCTCACCCCCGATCAGCTCGCCTCGGCCGCCCTCGCCGTCCTCGACCGCGAGGGGCTCGCCGGGCTCTCGATGCGTGCCGTCGCCAAGGAACTCGGGATGAGCACGATGGCGCTCTATCGCTATGTCGACGATCGCGAGGAGCTCGAAGGGCTGGTGGTCGAGCGTGTCCTCGGCGCCGTCGACACCACACCGCCGGAGCGCGGGGTCCCCTGGGACGAACGGCTCCGGATCATGGTCGGGCGGCTGCGCGAGACGATCATCGCCCACCCCGCGGCCCTCCCGTTGACCCTCACCCACCGGCACCGTTCCCCCAGCGGACTGCGCTGGTCGGAGGCGGCGCTGGCGATCCTCACCGAGGCGGGCCTGGACGGCGAACGGCGGGTCCTCGCGCTGCGCGCCCTGCTCGGCTATGTGATCGGGGCGATCCAGCTCGAACACCTCGGGCCGCTGTCCGGCGCGGGCACGGTCGCGATCGCCGAGCTGCCGTCCGACGCGTTCCCGTATATGGCCGAAACGGCGCGCCAGGCGCGGAGCGTGGGGGTGGAGCGGGAGTTCTTCGGGGGGCTGGAGGTGTTTCTGCGCGGGCTGGGGGCGTAGTCGCTCGGGTCAACGGTGAGAGCCACCCCCACCTGTGTGGGTGGCGTCTCCGGCGTTCCTGCCCGCTACTCTTGGTCACGCGGCCAGAATCCCGTCCATGGGAGGAACCATGACTGCTGAACCGCTTCCGGCCTGGGCTTTTCCGCCCCCGGGCGGATTCACCGCAGACGATCTTGACCGCATGCCGGAGCTCCCGCCGCACACTGAGCTGATCGACGGGAGCCTCGTCTTCGTGAGCCCGCAGAAGCATTTTCATTCGCTGGCCATGTACTTGCTGGAGAAGGGGCTCCGGGCATCGGTGCCCGAGTCGCTCCGGGTCTGTCGCGAGATGACCATCGCCCTCGACAAGCGCAACCGGCCTGAGCCCGACATCTCCATCCTGCGCGCGGAGGCCGTATCGGCGGAGGCGGACGAGACGGGCTATGACGCGGCCGATGCCGTGCTCGCGGTGGAGGTCGTGGCGCCGGAGTCCGAGGACCGTGACCGCAAGCGCAAGCCGCAGCTCTACGCCGAGGCGGGGATCCGGCACTTCTGGCTGGTCGAGAAGGGCGAGGGGCGCCGTCCGGTGGTCCATGTCTTCGAACTGGACCCGGTGACCCGCACCTACGTGCCCACCAACATCCACCATGACCGACTGAAGGTTTCGGTCCCGTTCACCCTCGACATCGACCTCACCGAGATCGACCACCTGTGACCGAGGTGGGTAGGCGTCGATGGCGGGGTCGTTGAAGAACCGTGTGGCGCCCGGCAGTTCGCCCGCGACGGCCCGCGGTGTGTGGGCCGCGCCGATCAGGAAGGCCACGGCGAGCCCGGCCGCCGCTAACGCTCTGGTGGTGATGCGCACGGTGCGTCACCCTCTCGCGTGGGGCTGCTCGGCCCTCGGGCGGCCGTGGCGTCCGGCCGCCGTCTCCTGGTTGCCGCCGGGCGGGAGATGGTTGCCGCCGTATTCGATACGGATTCGACGCGTACGGCCGTGACGGGCCGTGCGTAACGGTCAACTCGCCCCGCGCGGAACGCCGGCGGGGACCCCACGTCGGTGAGGTCCCCTCCGGCCGTGCCATGGCTCAGCGAACCGGCGTCGCCCCCTCGCTCGCCGTCTCGCCGCGCACGGCCATCTCGTCCGCGTCGGTCGAGAGCACATCCCCGCCCCCGGCCGCGGGCCCCGTGGTCCCCACCCGACGCAGCGTCACCAGGGCCAGCACCGCGGCCGCCACCAGGACCACCGCCCCGGCCCCGCACGCGATCCGCATCCCGTGGGTGAACGCCTCGCGCGCCGCGTCCAGCAAGTGCTCCCCAGCCCGCCCCTTCAGCCTTCCCGCCACCGCGACGGCGGCGCCCAGCGTCTCGTGCACCTGGCCGAGCGCGCCGCCGGGCAGTCCGCTGGGCAGTCCGCCGGCCGGCGAGTCCTTGACGTCGCTCCGGTAGACGGCGGTGCCGACGCTGCCGAGCACCGCCATGCCCATCGCCCCGCCGAACTCCTGGCCCGTCTCCAGCAGCGCGGCCGCCGAACCGGCCCGCTTCGGCGGGACGGTGCCGATCGCCAGGTCGGTGACCAGCGACATCACCATGACGATCCCGCTGGACAGGACGGCGGCGCCGATCAGCACCGTCCACAGCGCGTCCGGGCCGGCCAGCGCCAGAATCCCGTAGCCGATGGCCCCGGTCACGAAGCCGGCGCCGATCACCTGGGCCCGGTCGGCGCCGCGCTGGACCGCTGCGGCGGCCGCCGGTCCGGCGACGCCGACGCAGATGGACGGGGCCAGGCTCCACAGCGCCGCCTCCAGCGGGCCCTTGCCGAGCACCGACTGGAGATACTGGGTGGTGAAGTAGGCCGAGCCCATCACGGCGAAGGTGGCCAGCGCGTTGAGGGCGATGGACGGGCCGAAGCCGCGGTGGTGGAACAGCTCCGGGCTGATCATGGCGTCGCGGCGGGTGCGCTGACGCCGTATGAAGACGGCGCCGATGGTGAGACCGGCCACGATGCACAGCAGCGGGATCGGGCTGACGCCGTTGTCTGCGGCGATCTTCTTCAGTCCGTAGATCACCGGAAGCACGGCGGCCAACGACAGCGGCACGCTGGGCAGATCGAACGCCCCGGGCTTCGGGTCCTTGAACTCCGGTACCAGCAGCGGCACCAGCGCCAGCAGCAGCACCATCGCCGGGACGTTGATCAGGAAGACCGAGCCCCACCAGAAGTGCTCGATCATCACCCCGCTCAGCACCGAGCCCAGCGCGATACCGCCGGCCATGGCCGACGACCAGATCGCGATCGCCTTGGCCCGCTGCTTCTCGTCGAGGAAGAGATTGCGGATCAGCGCCATCGTCGACGGCATCAGCGTCGCACCGCCGATCCCGAGCACCGCCCGTGCGGCGATGAGCATCTCGGCGCTCTGCGCGTACGCCGCGGCGACCGAGGCGGCGCCGAAGGCCGCGGCCCCGAACAGCAGCAGCTTCCGCCGTCCGAAGCGGTCGCCCAGCGCTCCCATGGTGATGAGCAGCCCGGCCAGGGCGAAGGCGTAGATGTCGAAGATCCATAGCTGCTGGGTGGAACTGGGGTGCAGCTCCCGGCTGATGGCCGGCACCGCGAAGTACAGCACCGACACATCCATGGAGACCAGGAGGAGCGGAAGCATCAGGACCACGAAGGCGGTCCATTCCCTGCGCCCGGCGCGCGGTCCGGCGGAGATCGAGGTCGAGGTCATGGCGGTGAATATACGAGCGTCTTAAACAAGTGTCTAGTACGTCTGTGTAAAACGCATGTCTAGGACGGCCGTATGGGATCGGGATACCCTGGCGCCATGGGACATCGAGAGGATCTGCTGGCCGGGGCCAAGCGCTGCATCGAGGAGAAGGGCTGGTCCCGTACGACGGCGCGGGACATCGTGGCCGCCTCGGGCGCCAACCTGGCCTCCATCGGCTATCACTACGGCTCCAAGGACGCCCTGATGCGGGAGGCGCTCTTCGCGGCGATGGGCGACTGGGCCGATGACGTCCAGCGGTCCCTGGAGGCGGACGACCCGGCCGGCGGCGATCAGGACGGCGAGCTGCGGGAGCGGTTCGAGACCCGCTGGACCCGGGTGCTCGAACTGTTCGGCAAGCACCAGGCGATGTGGCAGTCCCAGTTGGAGGCCATCCTCCAGGTCCGAAACGACCCCGAGCTGCGGGCGGCCTTCGGCCGGGCCCAACCGGAGGGGCGCCAGGGGCTGGTGGGGCTGATCCACGGCATCGACGAGCGCGATGTCGACGAGGAGACCTCGCGGGTCATGGGCTCGTTCTATATGACGCTGGTGAGCGGGATGGTCGTCCAGATGGCCATCGACCCCGACCTCATGCCCAGCGCCCAGGACCTCGTCGAGGCGATGCGGCGGATCATCGGCGACGCCCCCGCGGCGCCCGACGCACTCCCGGCGCCCGACGCCCCCGGCGCTCCCGCGGCCCCCGCGGGCTGAGGGGGCTCAGCGCCGCGGGGGACACGGGAGCGTCCGCGAAGATTCGCTGACCGATTTCCCGGCCACGGTCGTTCAGTGGGCCCACTCCACCTTGAACACCCACACATGCTCGCCCGCCCTGCGTGCCGCCTCCGGGACGTCGATCACCAGCGCGTCTCCGGAGGTGCGCCAGGTCAGCGGGCGCCGGTACCCCAGCATCGTCACCTTGTCCCCGGCCCGTATCGGTACCGGTGCCTCGACGGTGAGCTTGGCGCCGGGCTCGGCCAGGGAGTGGATGTAGAACGCCTTGTTCTGCCGGACGGTGAAGCGCAGGTCCTCGCCGAGCTGCGCCATCCGGGACCAGTAGGTCGTCTCGTATATCGCCTCGCCGTTGACCTCGAGCCACCGACCGGTCTCGCGCAGCCGGGTCTGCATGATCTCCGCGATGGTGCCGTCCGCCCGCGGGCCGATGTCCAGGAGGAAGTTGCCGTTCTTGGAGACGATGTCGACGAGGCTGTGCACGATCTCTTCGGTGGTCATGTACCGGTCGTCGGGGGTCTGCGCGTTGTAGCCGTAGCTGAAGGGGTCGAGGCCGCGGCTGGACTCCCACTTGGCGACGACCGTGTTGTCGTACGTCGTGTACTCGGGCGTCGTGAAGTCGTGGAACGGGATGCCCGCGCGGTTGTTGACGGCGACCTCGCGCGGCCTCGGCCGGTTCTTGCCGTGGTTGAAGTACTCGGACAGGACGTTCAGGCTGTCGTTCGGGCCGCCGATGTCGCACCACAGCAGCTCGGGGTCGTAGCCGCCCTGGATCAGCTCGAGCATCTGCTTGGCCTGGTAGTCCTTCACGAAGTCCTTGCCGGAGGCGTATCCGGTGTACGGCACGGGCTCCAGGGTGTACGGATTGCGCGGCGGGTACAGGTCGCCCTTCCACGGCAGGTCCGGGTTGAACCACTCGGGCATCGAGAAGTACAGGGCGCGGTGCAGTTCGGGCGTGTAGCGGCGCGACGCGTCGAACAGCTCCTTGATCAGGTCCCGCTTCGGGCCCATCTTCACCGAGTTGCGGTCGGAGACCTTGGTGTCCCAGAGGGCGAAGCCCTCATGATGCTTGGACGTCAGGACGTGGTAGCGGGCACCCGCGTCGCGGAACAGCTCCACCCATGCGCGCGGGTCGAACTTCTTGGCCGTGAACATCGGGATGAAGTCGTCGTAGGCGAAGTCCTCGCCGTAGGTGTCGCGGTGGTGGGCGTGGGTGGGGTTGTCCTTGTCCTGCATATGGCGCCAGTACCACTCGGCGTACTGCTTGCCGACGGGCGCCCAGGCGGGCACCGAATAGACGCCCCAGTGGATGAAGATGCCGAACTTCGCACCGTGGAACCAGTGGGGCGCCTGATGCGTGGCCAGCGAGTCCGCGGTCGGCCGGTAGTCGGGCACCCCGAGGGTCAGGCTTCGGCCGGTGTCGGCCACCGTCCGGCCGCCCCCCTTGGCGACGATCCGGCCCTCCTGCCGCGTGCCGGGCGCGACCCCGACGCGATTGCGGATGCCGATACGGACCCTGGCCTGCTCGCCGGGATCCAGGCGGGTGACCGGGGCGGCACTCACGGTGCGGGCGCCGGGGACGTCGACCGCGATGGATACCGCGTCGGCCGCCAGCAGGGTGACCGTGCCCGCGTTGACCACCGTCGCCTCGACGCTCTGGGCGCCGTTCGACTCCAGGAGCGAGACGGTGGAGCGGGCGTCGCGCAGAGTCAACGCCCGGCCCTGTGCGGCGGGTTGCAGGGTGAGCGCGAAGAGGTGCAGAGCGGGCTTCTTCGGCTCGGGCCTGCTGGTGGTCGGCAGGGTGATCGCGACGGCCTCGCGGCGCGGGTCGAGCCAGAGCTCGGCCACGCCGATGCCGACGGGGTGCTGGTCCTTCGTGCCGTCCGGCTTGTAGCGGTAGGCGGCGGTGAGGGCGGCGGCGCCCGCGTACCAGTCGGGTCCGCCGAGGCTCGCGGTCGTGGTGGATCCGTCGGCGTAGTGCGCGGTGGCCGTGCCCGCGGCGGAACCGTAGCTGCCCGCGGCGAGGAAGAGGGCGGAGAGATAGCGGCCCTTGGGCAGGTCCACGCGCTGGCCGAGGGCGACGACGTTGTTCTTGGCGCCGGCCGCGGATGACGGGAAGTCGTAGGGGATGCCGTCGACCGTGATCCGTCCGGCGGGAAGCTCCTCGCCGGGGAGGGTGTACCCGGCCCCGTCGAAGTTCCCGCCCCGCGCGGCGGCGGTGTCGATGCCGTCGTTGTCGAACCACTGCTCGAGGGGGACGGGGACGGGCGCGGGCACGGTGCCCCAGTGGCCGCCTTCCCCTTCCGGCTCGCTCCGTTCGGGAAGCGCGGACGCGGGGGCGGCCTCCGCCGCGGAGGCCGGGATGAGCGTGGCTCCTACGGCCGCCCCCGCCGTTGCGCCGATGAGTCCGAGTGCCTGACGTCTGGGGAGCCGGGCCCCAGAGGTCACAGAGGTCCCAAAAGGCCCGCAAGGCTCAGAATGTTCAGGATGCTCGGTCATGACATCCGATGATTGAGGTGTGCTGAGGACCTGTCAATACTGCGCAACGGCCGTACGAACAGCAGAGATTGGTAGATACCGACCTCTTGCTGGAAGCGTGAGCTATGCATTACACCGATGTCTAGCCACCGGCCATCGGATGACCCAAGGGAGCCTCCATGGAGGACGACGGACGCCTGCACGCCGACCGACGGATGATCCTGCTCGGCGGGGCGGCTGCCCTGACCGGACTCGCGGTCGCCCGACCCGCCGCCGCCGACAGCTCCGTGAGCGCCTCCGCGGCCGGCGGGCGCCGACTGCCGTTCCTGCTCGACATGGTGCAGAGCAACCCGGGCGAGCCGGCTGCCGAGAGCCGCTTCGACGACCCGCGCCTGCTGGCCGACTACGGATACGACGGGCAGGTCGTCAACGAGTTCCGTCCGCCGCACACCGCCGTCACCTTCGACTCCGTCGACCCACGGATCTTCCCGCCCGGTTCCGACGGCCGCGCCTGGGTCGAGGCCACCGCCCGCCATATCGACGAACGCATCTCCCGCGCCCACGCCGCCGGTCTCGCCGCGTACTACTTCACCGACATCATCATGCTGCCCAAGCGCCTCGTGGAGCTGCACGGTGACCGGCTCCTCGACGGCTCGGGCCGCATCGACCTCGCCAGGCCGTTCGCCCAGGAGGTCCACCGCCTGATGCTCCGTGAGGTCTTCGCCCGTTTCCCCGGGCTGGACGGACTCGTCGTCCGCACGGGCGAGACCTACCTCCAGAACGTCCCGTACCACACCGGCAACAACCCCATCCTGCACGGTGCCGACAGCCACTTGACGCTGCTGGGCATCCTGCGCGACGAGGTCTGCGAACGCGCCGGCAAGCGTGTGTTCTACCGCACCTGGTCCACCGGCGACGACAAACTCACCGCCGACCCGGACTACTACCGCGGCGTCACCGACCGGGTGCCGGTCCACGACAATCTGCTGTTCTCCATCAAGCACACCTCACGTGACTTCTGGCGCACGGTCCCCTTCAACCCCACCATCGGCGTCGGCCGCCACCGCCAGATCGTCGAGGTTCAGTGCCAGCGCGAGTACGAGGGCAAGGGCGCGTGCCCCGACTATGTGCTCGACGGTGTCATCAACGGCTTCGAGGAGTTCCGCGGCGCCCCCGGCCCCACCGGCCTCGCCCACGTCGCCGCCAACCCGATCGTCTCGGGAGTCTGGACCTGGTCCCGCGGGGGCGGCTGGCGCGGCCCCTACATCGGCAACGAGCTGTGGTGCGACCTCAACACCTGGGTCGCGGCCCGCTGGACCCGCGACACCGGCCGCACCGAGGCCGATGTCTTCGCCGAGTACGCCGCCCGCGCCGGCCTGCGCGGCGCCGCCGTCGGCCGCTTCCGCCGCCTCGCCCTGCTCTCCGCCGCCGGAACCCTGCGCGGCCACTACAGCACCGTGTACCCCCTCTCCCGGCTCACCTGGACCCGTGATCAGTTCCTCGGCGGCTCCGACAAGGACCTCACGGCCGATTTCGGCCGGATCCATGCCGCCGGGCTCGTCGAGAAGGTCCTGGAGGAGAAGGCGCGTGCCGCCCACGCCTGGGCCCAGATCACCCGCCTCGCCGACACGATTCCGCTGCGCGACCGGGAAGACCGCGCCTACCTCCGCGTCTCCACCCGCTACGGCCGGTGCCTGTACGACGTCATCCACCACGGCTGGCAGGTCATGCTCCGCGGCTTCGTGGGCGACACCACCGGCGCCTACGACACCCGCGCCATGGCCCGCCATCTGTACGCCTACGACGCCGCCTGGGCACGCTGGCACGACCTCGCCCGCGACCCCGGCTGCGCCACCCTCTACCAGCCGCTGGGCTTCGGGGCCAAGAACGCCGACGGGCTCTACGACGCCGACCCGAACCACGGCATGAAGCCGTCCGTGGACCGCTACCGGGCCCTGCTCGGGGCGTAGGGCCGCCGCAGCGGTACCGGCTGTGTGCCGCAGCCGACACTGACCGTCTGCCGCAGCGGTACCGGCTGTGTGCCGCAGCCAATACCGGCTGCCCCCGCAGTACCGGCTGTCTGCCGCAGCCGACACCGGCTGTCTGCCGCACAGCGGCACCGACTGCCCCCGCAGCGGGACCGGCCGTCCGCAGCAGCGAGCACCGGCCGCCCGCCGCAGCCGACACCGGCCGTCTGTCCCAGCGGCACCGGCCGTCCGCCTCCGGCCGTCCGCCTCCGGCCGTCCGCCTCCGTCCTGGTGAGGCTGCCGGGCCGGACCGGGCCCGACCCGTCCCCGACCTCCATGGGAGTACCCGTGATCCGTCGTATGCCCGCCCTCCGCGCCCGCACCTGGGCCGCCTTCCTGAGCGCGGCCCTGCTGACCGTGTTCGCCGTCTCCGGCGGCCCCGCCGCCGGAGCGTCGGGCCATCCGCCGAGGCAGCACTGGGTAGGCGGCTGGGCGGCCGCCGCCGGGCCGCCCGGCACCTCCGGCCCCTCCGCCACCGGCTTCACCGACCGCACCCTGCGCCTCGTCGTCCATGTGGGTGCGGGCGGCAGCGCGCTGCGCATCCGGCTCTCCAACGAGTACGGCACCACCCCGCTCGACATCGGTGCCGCCACCGTCGCCACCCGCGGCGCCGGTGCGGCCGCCGCCCCGGGAACCCGGCACACCGTCACCTTCGGCGGCCTCCCCGCCACCACCGTCCCGGCCGGTGCCCGCACCGTCAGCGACCCCGTCGGCCTGACCACCGAGCCCGACACCGACCTGCTCGTCAGTCTGCACCTGCCCGGCCCGACCGGCCCCGCCACCTATCACGGCTGGGCCAAGCAGACCAGCTACGTCTCCACCGCGGGCGACCACACCGCCGACGACACGGCCGCCGCCTACCCGACGACCACCACCTCCTGGTTCTACCTCCAGGGCGTCGACGTCTCCACGCGCGACGCGGGCGGCACGGTCGTCGCCTTCGGGGACTCCATCACCGAGGGCGGGCTCACCGCCAACGACTCCAACCGCCGCTGGACGGACGACCTCTCCCGCCGCCTGGCGAAGCTGCCGCGCGGCCACCGCCCCACCGTCGTCAACGCCGGTATCGGCGGCAACCGGATCCTCACACCGGGCGGCTACAACGGGTCCGGCAGCATCAACCTCGGCGACAGCGCCCAGGCGCGCTTCGGCCGCGACGCCCTGGAACAGCCCGGCGTCCGCGCCGTCATCTTCCTCGAGGGCACCAACGACCTCGGCGGCCTGCACGGCCCCCATCCGGGCGAGCAACTGACCGCCGCGCACCTCACCGCCGGGATCTCCGCCCTCGCCGCCCGGGCCCACGCCGCCGGTCTGCGCTTCCACTGCGGCACCATCACGCCCAACGGCAAGCTCGGCGAGGTCGGCGAGGAGATCCGCGAACAGGTCAACACCTGGCTGCGCGGCACATCCGTATGCGACGGCGTGATCGACTTCGACCGCGCGTTGCGCGACCCCGCCGACCCGCACCACCTGCTGCCCGCCTACGACGCCGGTGACGGAGTGCACCCCACGGACGCCGGTCTGAAGGCCATGGCCGACACCGTCGACCTCCGCCTGCTCACCGGTGATCTCTCCTGACAGGGGGAGATCCTGGAGTCCTGGAGGGACTCAGCGCCGAGGCGCCCCGAGACGGGCGGCCTTGAGGGTCATGTGCAGCAGCAGCCGGTCCTCGCCCGCGTCCAGGTCGAGACCGGTGAGCTGCCGCACCCGGGACAGCCGGTAGTAGAGCGTCTGCCGGTGGATGCCCAGCCGCGCGGCGGTGCGCCCGGCCTGGCCCGCGCAGTCGAGGAAGGTCTCGGCGGTGCGGGCGAGTTCGGCGTGGGCGGGCTCCAGCAGCGGGCGTACGGCGGCGTCGGGCCGCACCGCGGGCAGCGCGGCCAGCAGACGGTACGGGCCGATGGCGGACCACTCCGCGACCGGCCCCAGCCGCGTATCGGCGTGGGCCGCCCGCGCCGCGGCCAGGGCCTCCTGCCAGGCGGCG
>NZ_JAHLEM010000031.1 GCF_018883605.1 Streptomyces niphimycinicus
CATAGGTGTAGATCTGCGCCTGGTACGTGACAGGAGGCCGCCTCCCCCACAGGACCTCCCCCAGGTCAGAGTCAGAGACGACCCAACCGTCGGCGAGGAGGAGGGAGGCAAGAATGGTTCTTTGCTTCGAACCACCCAGTGGAACCTCAACTCCGGCAGACCACATCCCTACGGGACCGAGAATACGAAATTCCATGGTCGAAAGCTAACCCCCGTCGAACACACGCATCAATTGTCGCCACATGCACAACACGTCAGCGAAAGGATCAATCGACAGTTCACACATGAACACGCGCGCAGCGCATATGCATGCCGCACCGCAGATCAATGTTCAACCGATCTCCAGACTTCTGTCGACCTTGTAGAATCCAGAACGGAACGCCAACGAAACAGCCTCCCCACGGCTGCGCAGCCCCAGCTTTGTAAGGATTCTGGACACATACGCCCGTACGGTAGAAATAGCAACCGACATCTCTTGGGCGATTTCCTCGGTAGACTGGCCAGCAGCGAGGCGGTACAGAGTCTCCTGCTCCCTGGGCAGCAGCGAACGGACGATCTCCTGCGCGCTCGGCTGCTCGATGCCGGCCTCGCCGAAGCGATCTTCTATGTAGCCGAACAGCTGTCGGAGCAGCGGCGGAGATACAAATATCCCGCCCATTTCGGCAGCAATCAGCGCCATTTCCAGCTCACCCGCCAGCCGATCCTTCAAAAGGTATCCCACTGCACCGCTGGTCATGCCACGCCATACGGTCGGGCCACCGCTGGTTGCCGCCGTCAGGATCACTGCGGCGCCGATCTCGCCGGCCAGCCACGGAACCACGGAGCTATTGTTCGACACGATATCCTGACAGAGCACGACGGCATCCGGGTCGGACCGCCCCACCAGCCCCGCCAGCTCATTCCCCTCTGCAACTTCTCCTACCAGTTCGCAACTTTCGTTCTCCCTGAGAATACGGCGTATTCTGCGGCGGCTCACTGGATCCGACTCTGCGATGAAGACACGCATAAGGTCTCCGGAAATTTGCCTACATCCAGAACGTCTGCCCCTACATCGCGCATACCGGGCTCGTTGCCTGCGGGCGAAGGGAGGGGCAGGGCAACGCGCCACAACGGCTCTGCAGTCGCTTTCCGCAGCTTGGACCCGTGATGCGAGAAAGTGCTTGCCCGCGGGGCGGAGGAACACCGAAACCCGATCATCACTTCACCCCGGGTCCCATGGACGGGTCACCCGAGGCGGGCAGATCAACTCACGCGGGGTCCGCGAAGAAATCGAGTACTTCGGTTCCCTGACCACTCGCCGCAGAGCTGTCGTACACATAGCTGGCGACGGCAATGTCGAGCACGCCGAGCCCGAAGGGCGAGAAGATGCGCGGGCGCTCGTAATCCACCGCGACATCGGCGGTCAGAATCTGCGCCAGAGTGCCGGCGACGATCGTGTCGCCGTGCTCGGCGACCGCGAGCCCCACCGACGTTCCCTCCCGGACCGCATGCTCCGGGTCGTCGACGATGTTCTGCGCGCCCAGCAGGATCTCCGCACCGAGGTCTCGCAGTGACAGGTGAAGAACGGTGTGCCGCGCGGTGATGTGGCGAGCGGCAAAGAAATGCGGTTCACCGGCGGTCGTCGCGAAGACGATCAGGTCGGCGGTGTCCGCCACCTCGGCGATACTACCGGCGATCCGCACGTCGTCCTCGCCGTCTAGGCTCGCGCCGAACTCCTGGGCCCGCTTCTCGTCCAGGTCGAAAGCCGTTACATAACGAAAAAACCAGCCATCTGCGCGCAGATGCTGGTGAACTGTTTTTGCGATGGGGCCACACCCTATGATTCCGAGGACCTGTCTCTCTTTCCTCGGATGCAGGGCCCCGGCGGCCAGTGTCGCCGATGCCGCGGTACGTGCCGCCGAAATCGCGGAACCCTCGAGGCAGGCAACTGGCAGCCCAGTCGCCATTTCATTCAGGATGACTACGGCCGACGCTCGCGGTAAACCTTTTTCGATATTCCCGGGAAAGCTGGATATCCATTTTATTCCAGCGTGGTCACCGCCTTCTCTCGAGTCTCTCGCGGGGAGCGCGATGATTCGGTCACGAGGTCGGTCCGGAAACCTCAGGAAGCCACTCGGGGGATTGACGGAAAGGCCATCCGCATAACGAAGGTAGGCATCCCGCACCACCCCTCTTATTTCCGGCAGATGAGCATCAATAATCTTGCACACAAATGTGCGGTTAATAATGCGAAAAGCCGGGAGTCCCATTAACTCCTGCCCAGACACCACCACATTACCCCCAGTATTTGGCCACCCAAAAGACTGTAATCCGCACCGTTCACCCTGTCAACCGCCTCACGCACAATTCACAGGAAGCCGGACACCGATTGCCTGCACGGTTGAGCCCGGCGCGAAGAATGGCTGAAACATGCATCAACTCGACAACGGCACGGGGAGCCGTGAACCCCAACTCAATCACTTGACCTGCAGAAATTTCAACAACTCACAGAGGGCCGAAGAGACAACTCCCGACTTCGGACGGCTTGAACCGACACATTTAGCCTCGATTCGTCAGTGGTCGCGAGTGCCCGATCGGGCTGTCGGTTCGCCCTGTTTGTTCCGCGTGATCGCGGGCGGGGCCTTCGCGTGTCGCTGCGGCTGCGCCGGGGTTCCACGGCACCCGGAGTGCGCTGGTCCTGCTCCTTCCTGGTCTTCGTCGGGTCTGGCGGCCGGTCGTCAGGTGATGGCCGGGAGTACGGTCAGCCGCTGCCAGCAGGTGGTGAACGCCGTCGCCCAGGGCCAGGTCCGCTCGACCCGCAGCCATCGGCGTCGGGCGTGGTCGGCGAGGCGGGCGGGCAGGTGGTAGAGGCGGAAGCGCATGGTGTCCGGCTCGGCGTCGGCCAGGCCCTCGATGTCGTGCAGGGCCAGCAGCCGCACCCACGCGTCGAGATCGGCGGCGAGGTTCGCGGCGAGTATCCAGCCGCAGTTCACTTCCCAGGAAGCGGAGGGCAAGTTGTACAGTCCCATCGCCATGTTCGTGCGCACCCGGTCCTTCACGCCGGCATGCGAGCGGTGCAGCACGTCCAGGAACTGGCTGTGGCCCGAGCCGGCGATGCCCCACATGTGGCGGATATTGGTGGCGGTGATGCAGTACCGCCAGCCGGTCTTCTTCTCGAAGGCGGTCAGTTTCTTCAGGTGCCGCCGGGTGGGCTTGACGCGGCGCACGATCAGCCGCATGCCCTGCGGCCAGCCCTCACGGGTGTTCAGCCCGGTCAGCTCGGCCACGAAGTAGCCCTCCTGGAGGCTGCCGTCCTGGTGCACGGAGGTCTCCCAGGCACTTTCGGGAAGCTTCTCGATAGCCCGCTCGTCGTCCCACCCGGTACGCCGCTACGGCTCTGACGGCGGAGACGGCGGCGGTGCAGCACGCTGGCGAGGGTGAGCGCAACGCCACCCTGCTGCGCGCTGCGCGGGCTCTGGGGCGGTTCGTCGCGTGGGGCGACCTTCCCCGGTCGGTGGTGGAGGAGGCCGCCCCTCCCTGAAGGGCCTGCCCAGCACCACCGACCAGCCGCGCGCCGCCAAACCGAACTTGGCCCCGGGTGGCCGTAGCGCACCGGAAGTCGTCGGCCGTCAGGCCGTCCTTTCTGCTGTTCGTTCTGAGCCGCAGCAGGTCACGGTGAGCGGCATCATGCCGGGCCTCCAGATCCGTGGCCTGCTAGACCGCGTGCCCGTCGCGGACTGGTTGTGCCGCTGCGGCCACCACGAACGCGCCCGCGGCCACGAAGCCGTCATCGAACTGACCACCCGCGCCCGCCTCGGTACCTGCCCGCACCGTGCCCCGGCCGCCGCTGAGACTGAAACGAGGACCGCCGCATGACCATCACGCCGGACAACGTGCCCACCATCGACGGTGCCGCGCTGCTGGACCAGGTCGAGGCGTTTCACCGCAGGTTCAACGCCTTCCCCTCCGAAGCCGGCCTACGTCACCGTCGTGCTGTGGGACGCCCATGCCCACCTGCTCGACGCGTTCGACTCTACCCCGCGTCTGGCGTTCCTCTCCCCGGAGCCCGGGTCGGGGAAGTCCCGGGCGCTCGAGATCGTGGAAACCCTCGTCCCGCACCCCATGGTCGCGGTCAACGCTTCCGCCGCCGCCCTCTGCCGCGCCGTATCCGGCATTGACGGACGGCCCACCATCCTCTTCGACGAGATCGATACCGTCTTCGGGCCCAAAGCCGGGGACAACGAGGACCTGCGTGGATTCCTCAACGCCGGTCACCGACGCTCCGGCGTCACCTACCGCTGTGTCAGCGACGGCGCCAACCAGAGCGTGCAGGCGTTCCCCTCGTACTGCGCGGTGGCCATGGCCGGACTCGGCTCCCTGCCGGACACGATCCTGACCCGCTCCGTCATCATCCGCATGCGCCGCGCGCCCCCAACGAGCAGGTGGAGCCCTTCCGGCAGCGCACCCACGAGAAGCAGGGGCACGCGCTGCGGGACCAGCTGCGCGGTGGGCTGACAGCGTGCGCACGGCCGTAGAGGGCACCTGGCCCGAGCGCGCCCGCGCCGCGTGCGTGGAGCTGGTCACCGCCGCCAAGGAGGACGACAAGGCATCCCTGGGTATCCGGCTGCTGACCGACCTGCGGGACGCGGTGTTCTGCGGCGCCGACCGGATGCCCACCGCCGTGATCCTCGAATGCCTCAACGGCATCGAGGACGCGCCCTGGGGCGGCACGGGCGGCAAGCCGCTCACCTCCCGCGGCCTGTCCCGGATGCTCGGCGAGTACGTCACCGGCGCCAACAAGCCCATCAAGCCGAGGCCCATCCGCACCACCGCCGGGGTCCCCCGCGGCTACTACGCCGACGACCTCGCCATCCCCGCCGAAACCGCTACGACGCCCATCACCGCCCGCAGCGCGTAGCGGCATCTATCCGCTACATCCCGCGCATCCACTACACGAAACAGGCCCCTGACCTGCGCTGTAGCGGATGTAGCGGACCCCCAGGAAGGGGCGATGAGTCCGCCCCCGATGTCGCAGAGGAGAGAACGCCGGTGAGCACCGCTACCGCGCCCGTCGCACCCCTTCTCTACACGCTCGAGGAAGCCGCAAAGACACTCCGCGTGGGGCGTTCAACGGTCTACGAGCTGATGGCCGACGGGACGTTGAAGTTCATCAAGCGCGGTCAGTCGCGCCGCATACGCGTGACCGACCTCGAAATCTTCGTGGCGAACTTCGCCACCGAATGCAACTGAACACTGCTCAACCGAGGTGGGCCGGTGAATCCGGCCCGCCTCTCGCATTGGAGGACTACGTGAGCCCCCGCAAGCTGAACATGGAATCGTCCATCTACCTGGGAAATGACGGGTGGTGGCACGGCCGCGTCACCATGGGCGTCAAGAGTGACGGAAGTCCGGACCGTCGTCACCGTCGCGCGAGGACCGAGGCGGCCGTACGCCGGAAGGTCAAGGAGCTGGAGAAGCTGCGGGACGAGGGGCGCGCGCCCGTCGCCGGGCGGAAGCCGACCGTGGCCGAGTGGATGACTACGTACCTGACCACGATCGCGAGCTTGAAGCTCAAGCCCCGCTCGCTGGATGACTACTGGTCGAAGACCCGGAACGACATCATCCCGGGGCTCGGTCAGCACCGTCTGGACAAGCTGGCGCCGGAGCACCTGGAGACGTTGTACGCGGCCATGCTCGAAGAGGGCCACGCGCCCTCTCACGTGCTCAAGGTGCACCGCATCCTGTCGCGGGCGCTGAAGATCGCTCACCGGCGCCGGATCATCGTGGAGAACGTCACGACGCTCGTGGACCCGCCGAGCGTCGATGAGACCGAGGCGAACCCGTTCACTACCGAGGAGGCCAAGGGGTTCCTGGAGGCCGCGGCCAAGCGGCCGAACTTCATGCGGTGGGCGGTCGGTGTCGGAATGGGGTTCCGGCAAGGGGAGACGCTGGGCCTCCGGTGGCGGTACGTCGACCTGGAGAACGAGCTGTTCCACCCCAATGGCAGCTCCAACGCCTCACCTGGCGCCACGGCTGCAAGGGCCCGCACGCCTGCGGCGCCCGGCTGCACCGCTTCGAGCCGTGCCCGCCGGACTGCGCGACGCACAGGACCTACAAGCGCGGATGCCCCGAGCCTTGTTCAGAGACGTGCAACGCGCACGCGAGTGCTTGCCCTGAGCGGAAGGGCGGCGGATTGACCAAGAAGAGCCAGAACCCCGTGCCCATCCCGCCGCCGTTCATCCCGTACCTGCGCGAGCACAAGGCCCAGCAAGACGTGCTGCGGGCCGCCGCGGGCGACGAGTGGGAGGAGCACGACGCCGTGTTCATTCGGCCGGACGGACGGCCGCTCGATCCCCGGGCCGACTGGGAGGAGTTCAAGGAGTTGCTGGAGGAAGCGGGCATCAGTGACCGGCGCCTGTACGACGGGAGCCGCCACACCGCGGGCACGATCCTGAACGAGCTGGGTGTGGACATGCCGACCATCATGGAGATCCTTCGGCACACCCAGATCAGTCAGACGCGCCGGTACGTGAAGGGTCGCGATCAGAGCACATGCGACGGATTGACCTGTGCCACCCCGTGATGCACTGTCCAAAGGCGTCCGTCCACCGACTGTCCACCGGCGGGGCAGCCGGAAGTGGTCAGCGAGGGAACTTCGTGGCTGCAAACGTAGCTCCTGACGAGGCCAGACAGGCAGATGAGGGTGCTTGTCCGACCTCGGCAAAGGAACCTCCGTCGGCAGCGAGTGGAAGTGTGCCCGCGATCGGCGGGCGCACCCTCCCCCCGACACATCCGGGCGGTTTCGAGGATTGGGGTCGGCCTCGCGATCCGCGATCTGCCCCTGGTGATCGCTCCTGTAGTCATCCGACAGAGGACTGGCGCTCCCGGCGGCCAAACACTCGCCTACCGCAAGACCCGCAACGTCCGCGAGGTCACGGTCCCACGCGGCCCCGGCCGAGATGCCGAGACCACCGCACCGCACCACCCCCGAGCCTGCGGGCAGCATTGACTCAGTCGAGTTAGCCTAACTTGACTTAGACTAGATTGGCTGATGTCATTGGGTGATGGCACGACCACCAGATCTCTTCGATCGCGAGACGGAGTGGGGCGACCTCGAACGTTTCGTCTCCTCGGACGCCCCCGGCCTGCGCATCGGAATCCTCTACGGCCGACGGCGTACTGGAAAGAGCTTCCTGCTGCGCCGCCTCTGCCGGGAGTACGGCGGCCTTTACCACATGGCGCAGGAGGAGGAGCCGCTCCCTGCGTTGCAGCGCTTCGCCGACGCGATCGCCGCAGGCCGTGGGCTCGGCCCTGGGCAGTTGCGCTTCCAGGACTGGGACGAGGCACTGCGCACGGCCCTGCGGCCGGTGCCGTCGGCTGGCGGCCGGCCTGCCCTTGTGGTGCTGGACGAACTCCCCTACTTGCTGGCCCACCCGCTCGGGGCGCAGCTCCCGTCCGCCCTGCAGGCGCTGGTCGACGAGAGTCGGGACATCGGCGGAGAGGGCCCACGCGGACGTGTGATCCTCTGCGGCTCGGCACTGGCCGTGATGTCGGATCTGCTGTCCGGTGCGAAGGCGCTCCGGGGCCGGGCCGAGCTGGACCTGCTGCTGCGGCCCTTCGATTACCGCACGACGTCCGCGTACTACGGGATCCGCGACCTGAAGACGGCCTTCGGGATGTACGCCTTCTTCGGCGGCACCCCCGGATACCGGGACCTGGTGGGCGGGGCCTCGCCACAGAGCGCGTCCGAGCTGGAAGAACTGCTACTCACGACCGCCTTCAACCCCAGCCACGCCCTCTTCGGCGAAGCCGGATACCTTCTGCGGGAGGACCCCCGTATCCAGGACCGGGCCCTCTACCTGTCCGTACTGGGCGCAGTCGCTTCAGGCGCGACCTCGCCCGCCAAGGTCGCGGCGGCTATCGGACGCGACCAGCGCAGCCTCCACCATCCGCTCGACGTTCTCACCACCTCCGGATTCCTCATCAAGGACGAGGACCTGCTGCTGCAACGCCGCCCCGTCCTACGGCTCGCCGACCCCGTCGTACGCCTCCACCAGCTCGTCACCGCACCCCGGCTCGCCGCCTTCGAGGAACGCAAGGCACAACCTGCCTGGCGCGCCGCCGAGCACACCGTCAGCGCCCAGATCCTCGGTCCCGCCTTCGAGCAGCTCGCCCGCGAATGGACATCCCGCCACGCCTCGACACGCACTCTCGGCGGCGCCATCGGCGAAGTCGGCAGCACCGTCGTGAACGACCCCGCCGGCAGACAGCAGCACGAGATCGATGTCGTGGCACTGGACGAGGGCGAGCGCAGGCAGGCCCACAGCCCGGTCATCCGCGCCATCGGCGAAGCAAAGGCCTCCGACCGCGCCCGGACCCTCGCCGACCTCGACCGGCTCGACCGCATCCGCGGTCTGCTGATCGCGCGCGGGGTACGCACGGCGAGCGCGAAGCTGCTGCTCTTCGGACGCTCCGGCTTCGACATCAACCTGGCCCAGGCCGCGGCGGAGCGCCACGAGGTGGAACTCGTGGATCTGCACCGGATCTGGCACGGAGAGTGACGCATCGCTTGCGTGCCACCCCGTGCAGGACGCTGTAGCCGCGCGAGCGGTCCGCCGAGGCCCTGCGGCATCCTGGGCGACACCGGCCGCCACGAACAGTCCCCACACATCTCACACAGATCTCACAGACTGTACGGACTGCCCCGGACTGTGAGGCTCCGACCTGGACGTACGCGACTGTCCCAGACCGACTAGACCCTCGTGGACGCCGATTACCACCTATGCCAGGTGGTGCCCAGCGACGGTCCGAGGACGAGCAGGGGCCCGTCCTCGGGGCCGTCGGTCCGGTACTGAAGTGTCTTCGTCTCGCTCACCCGAAAACGGTATCCGACGGAAGTGGCGGGGCTTTCGGGCGTGATGCACCCAGGATGTGAAGGAGCTACGGGGTGACCGTGGAGACCACGTAAACCTTGGGGTGCGCCGGATTGTCGAACTTGACCGTGATCCTCAACTTGGGTTGCGGATCCTTCTGCTCGAACTCCATCCCGGCCCAGTCGTGACCAGCCTCCCCGACCTGCCAGCCGACCTTCTTCGCCTGGGCGCCGGTGATGGTCACCTTGCCCTTGTCCAGGGCGGAGCGGCCGGTGCCGATCTGGTGCAGGAAGGAGTCGAGTCCATCGCTGGACGTGACGAACTGCACGTACAGCGAGCTGACTTTCCAGGAGTTGGTCTCGTAGAACGCGACCTTCTTGGAGTAGGGCGGCACCGGCACGTCGTATATGCGCCGCTGCACCCGGGTCGGATAGCCCGGCGCAAGGCCCTTGGCCGAGGCCGCCTCCGCCTTGTCCTCACCGCCGTTGCGGCTCTGGATGGCGGAGATCACCAGATAGCCCGCCGGGATCGTGATCAGCAGGAAGACGATCACGGCCTTGAGCCAGCGGCGGGGCGGGCGGCCACCACCGGGCGTGGACCCACCGGATGTGGGCGCGCCGGGCGTGGGCCCGCCGGACATGGACCCGCCAGGCGTCGGCCCGCCGGACGTGGCCCCGTCGGGGTGTCTGCCGTCGGCGGCGGGGGGCATCGGGGCGCCGGGGCGCTGCTCGGCGGC
>NZ_JAHLEM010000310.1 GCF_018883605.1 Streptomyces niphimycinicus
CGGGGGGCCGTGGGGCCGGGCGACCGCACCGAGCCCGCTCCACGGCTGGAGCAAGCCGACGGCACGCACCCACGCCAGGACCCCCGCCAGGACCCCCGCGCCAAGCGCCTGCCTACGCCCGGCGCCGAGCCGCCTCGTACAGGACGACCCCCGCCGCCACCCCCGCGTTGAGCGACTCCGCCCCGCCCGGCATCGGAATCCGTACCCGCAGATCGCAGGTCTCGCCCACCAGCCGCGACAGCCCCTTCCCCTCGCTGCCGACGACGATCACGAGCGGGCCGTCCAGCGCCTCGACCTCGTGCAGTTCGACCTCGCCGTCCGCGGCCAGCCCGACCACCGTCAGGCCCGCCTTCTGGTAAGCCTCCAGCGTCCGGGTGAGGTTGGTCGCGCGGGCGACCGGGGTGCGGGCGGCGGTGCCCGCGGAGGTCTTCCAGGCGCCCGCGGTCATCCCGGCCGCGCGCCGCTCCGGTACGACCACGCCATGGCCGCCGAAGGCGGACACCGAGCGGACCACCGCGCCCAGGTTGCGCGGGTCCGTGACGCCGTCGAGGGCGACGATCAGCGGGTCCTCGCCCTCGTCGAAGGCGGCCGCGCTCAGGTCCTCGGGGTGGGCGTACTCGTACGGCGGGACCTGGAGCACCACACCCTGGTGGTTCAGGCCGTTCGTCATCCGGTCGAGCTCGGGCTTGGGCGCCTCCATGAGGTGGATGCCGCCGCGGTCGGCGGCCAGCTTCAGCGCCTCGCGCACCCGGTCGTCGCTGTCGATGAACTGCTGCACGTACAGCGTGTTCGCCGGAACGCCCTCGCGCAGCGCCTCGACCACCGGGTTACGGCCCACCACCAGCTCGCTCGTCCCCTTGCCGCCGCGGCGCGCGACGGGGCGCTTGGCCGCCTGGCGGGTGCGGGCGTTGGCGATCCGCTGCTTGGCGTGTCCCTTACGCATCTCGGCGGGCGGGGTCGGCCCCTTGCCCTCGAGGGAACGGCGCCGCTTGCCTCCGCTGCCGACCGTCGCACCCTTCTTGTTGCTGGTACGGCGGTTCCTGCGCTGGCTGTTGCCGGCCATGAATGGTCACCTGTCTCTTCACTGCTCAGCGCTGCTCAGCAAGCGGCTCGGACGCCGAACGTCACCCGTCTGTGAGGTCAAAGGCGTCTGTGCGGTCATTTGTACGGTCACAAGTGTGCCGCCCGGGGCGCCGGGCGGCACAACACAGGAGGTCAGGGCCTCACAGAAGGACAGAGCCTCAGCGCTGACCCAGCTCCCAGCGCGGTCCGGACGGGGTGTCCTCGATCACCAGACCCGACTGCTGGAGCTGATCACGGATCGCGTCCGCCGTCGCGTAGTCCTTACGGGTGCGCGCGGCCTGCCGCTGCTCCAGGACCAGCCGGACGAGCGAGTCGACCACGCCGTGCAGATCCTCACCGCGGTCCGAACCGCCCGCCCACTGCTCATCGAGCGGGTCGAGGCCCAGCACGCCCAGCATGGCCCGCACCTCGGCGAGCCGGGCGACCGCCGCCTCCTTGTCGTCGGCGGTCAGCGCGGAGTTCCCCTGGCGGACGGTGGTGTGGACGACCGCGAGCGCCTGCGGCACCCCGAGGTCGTCGTCCATCGCCTCGGCGAAGGCGGGCGGCACCTCGGCCGCGGCAGGGACGGCCTTCCCTGCCTTTTCGGTCACTCGCTGGACGAAGCCCTCGATCCGCGCGAACGCCGACTCCGCCTCGCGCAGGGCCTCCTCGCTGTACTCGATCATCGACCGGTAGTGCGGGGTGCCCAGGTAGTAGCGGAGCACGATCGGACGCCAGCGCTTGACCATCTCGGAGACCAGCACCGAGTTGCCGAGCGACTTGCTCATCTTCTCGCCGCTCATGGTCACCCAGGCGTTATGCGCCCAGTAGGCGGCGAAGTCGTCGCCGAACGCCTTGGCCTGCGCGATCTCGTTCTCATGGTGCGGGAAGATCAGGTCGACGCCGCCGCCGTGGATGTCGAAGGCGCGCCCGAGGTACTTGTGCGCCATCGCCGAGCACTCCAGATGCCAGCCGGGACGGCCGCGCCCCCACGGGGTCTCCCAGCTCGGCTCCCCCGGCTTCGCCGCCTTCCACATGGCGAAATCACGCGGGTCCCGCTTGCCGATCTCGCCCTCGCCGGAGGGCTGGCGCAGTCCGTCCAGATCCTGGTTGGAGAGCTTCAGATACTCGGGGAACGAGCGCACATCGAAGTAGACATTGCCCTCGGCGGCATAGGCATGACCCCGGTCGATCAGCTCCCGCATCATCTCGATCATCTCGGGGACATGACCGGTCGCCCGCGGCTCATAGGTCACGGGCAGGCAGCCGAGGATGTCGTACGCCTGGTTGAAGGCGCGCTCGTTCTCGTAGCCGATCGCCCACCACGGCCGCTTCTGCTCCGCCGACTTCGCGATGATCTTGTCGTCGATGTCGGTGACATTGCGGATGAACGTCACGTCATAGCCGCGGTGGGCGAACCAGCGGCGCATGATGTCGAAGTTCAGCCCCGACCTGATGTGCCCGATGTGCGGGGCCGCCTGCACGGTCGCGCCGCACAGGTAGATCGAGACACAGCCCGGCCTGAGCGGGGTGAAGTCACGGATCTGCCGGGCGCTGGTGTCGTACAGGCGAATAGTCACGCATCAAGGGTAGTGGGAAGTGAACCGTGCCCTGCGCCTTCCCCGGCGGGGACACAGAAGCGTGACACTCGGGACGAATCCGGGGCGTGGGACGCGCGGGCCGCGGCCGACGACGTCCCCGCCCTCCTACCGCCGGAACACCAGCCTCACCGCCGGAACACCAGTGCCGTGGCGATCGCCGCCAGGCCCTCGGCGCGGCCGGTCAGGCCCAGGCCGTCCGTGGTCGTACCGGACACCGAGACGGGGGCGCCCACGGCCGCCGTCAGCGCCTTCGTCGCCTCTTCGCGCCGCTTGCCGATCTTGGGGCGCACGCCGATCACCTGGATCGCCACATTGCCGACCCCGAAGCCCGCGTCCCGTACGATCCGGGCCGCCTCGGCGAGCAGCGTGGTCCCGGCGGCGCCGGACCACTCGGGGCGGTCGGTGCCGAAGTGGGCGCCGAGATCGCCGAGCCCGGCGGCGGAGAACAGCGCGTCACAGGCGGCATGGGCGGCTACATCGCCGTCGGAGTGCCCGGCCAGCCCGTACTGCTCGCCTTCCCACAGCAGCCCCGCGCACCACAGCTCACGGCCCTTCTCGAAGGCGTGCACATCCGTACCGATGCCCACCAGCGGGAACGCCATCGCGTCAGAAGCCATCGTTCGCCCTCCTGCGGGCCAGAACCGCCTCGGCCAGCACCAGATCCAGCGGCCGGGTCACCTTGAACGCCTCCTCATGGCCGGGGACGACCACGACCTCGACGCCGAGCCGCTCCACCATGCCCGCGTCGTCCGTCGCGCCCTCGCCCTCCAGGGCGATCTTCTCGTGCGCGGCCACCAGCGTGGCGCGGTCGAAGCCCTGCGGGGTCTGGACGGCGCGCAGCAGGGCGCGCTCGGGGGTGCCGACGACCGGCTCGGGCTCACCGGCCCGCTCCCCGGTGCGCGGCTCGACCTGCTTGACGGTGTCGGCCAGCGGCAGCGCCGGGACGACGGCGGGCGATCCGTCCCGTACGGCGGCGGCGACCGCGTCCACCGTGTCCACGGGCACCAGCGGCCGCGCCGCGTCGTGCACCAGCACGGTGGTGACGGTCTCGGGGACGGCGGCCAGCCCCTTGCGCACCGACTCCTGGCGGGTCTCGCCGCCGGGCACCACCACCACCTCGGTGGTGTCGGTGAGGCTGCCGCTCAGCGGATACGCGTCCAGCAGCCGCCGTACCTCGTCGGCGCCGTCCGGCGGGGCGACCACGACGACGAGGGAGACGGAGCGGGATCCGGCCATCGCCCGTACGGCGTGGACGAGCATGGGTGTGCCGCTCAGCGGGCGCAGCGCCTTGGGGGCGCCCGGGCCCAGCCGCACTCCGCGGCCCGCGGCGGGGATCACGGCGGCGGTGCGGGCAGGTCGGCCGGACGCGCCGGAGCCGCCGTGATCCGGGGTTGCGGACATTGAGTTGGCGTTCAGGTTTGCTTCCTCAGCCGAAATGGGTATGGCCACAGCGTGCCGGGCGCGATGGCCCGACCGGCCCCTTCCGTGACGACCGGTCGAGTTAGCTGCCCGGGCCCGGCACACCTTCCGCCGCGCACCGTGGCGCGGCTGAGCGCACCGGCACAGAGGTGCGACGACCGGGGGCTCGCAAGAGATCACCGCGTGGAGTTCACCTCGCAAGAGGTGAAGCGCGCGGAGATCACAGCGTCCGGTGCGTACGCATGCCGCAGCGCCCGGCGACAGACGACTTAGCGGGAATCAGAGGTCTGAGTCACTCGGGCACCACGGCATTGATATTCAGGACGCGAGAACCTCATCGAGCAGAGCCTCGGCCTTGTCCTCATTGGTGCTCTCGGCGAGAGCCAGCTCGCTCACCAGGATCTGGCGGGCCTTGGCGAGCATGCGCTTCTCACCGGCGGAGAGTCCGCGCTCACGCTCTCGGCGCCACAGATCACGCACAACCTCGGCCACCTTGATCACATCGCCGGAGGCGAGCTTCTCAAGATTTGCCTTGTAACGACGGGACCAGTTCGTCGGTTCTTCCGCATACGGTGCACGCAGCACCTCGAAGACCCGATCCAGCCCGTCCTGGCCGACCACATCACGCACACCGACGAACTCCGCATTGTCCGCCGGCACACGAACCGTCAGGTCACCCTGAGCGACCTTCAGCACCAAGTAGGTCTTGTCCACGCCTTTGATCTGGCGAGTTTCGATGGCCTCGATCAGCGCGGCCCCGTGATGGGGATAGACCACGGTGTCGCCAACCTTGAACGTCATGTGACAGGTACCCCTTCCGTGGCTATCCAGGGTAACACGGGAACGCCTTCTTCTGAATGGCGTTTTCGCAGGTCAGGGCATATCTCGGGGCTTGACAAGTGCGGCCGGAACGTGCTGCACGAGGCGCGCGGAACCGGGTATTCGCAGGTGGGAGCCGCTGTCCGGGTACGCGGAAACCCGCCCGTTACGCACCGGAAGAAGCCCGGACGAGTGGCCGTACGTCCCGTTTTGCCGGAGTCCACTCGATGGACTTCCGCTACTCCGTTCGGATCAGGAGCGAGCGATCCGGCCCCGATTCGCGAATTGATCACGGGCTTGATCACACAGAGCGCATCAAGTCTGTGATCAATTCTCGGACATGCATGGATTCCTTACCGATAATCTCCGGCGCGAACGGCCGAGCCGATATTCGGGACTTCAGGACGGCGCCGTACGGACCTCGTACGAACCCCGTACGAACCTCGTAACGCACGCCGGAACCGGCAGCGCACGGGCGGGCCCGCCCGGGGCCGAGCGCCTTGGGGCGGGTCGGGTGCGGGCCGAAGAGGGCGGATCGGTAATCTAAGCGCGCTGATCCAATCTTTACCTCGTCCACCTCGTCCTAGGAGATGCCGCCGCCGTGAGCAGCAGCCTTCGACGCGGCGCCCTCGCCGCAGCCGCCATCGTGGTCTCGGTCGCCCCGCTCTCCGCCTGCGGAGCCGGGAACGACGCACAGACGCTGGAGGTCAAGCCCGACAACGCCGCGACCGCTGTCGGCGATATCAAGATCCAGAACGCCACGTTGGTGACCCAGCCGGACCGTGAGGCGAAGGGCCCCGCCGTCGTCACCGGCCGGCTCTTCAACAACGGCAAGGGGGACCAGACCGTCAAGGCCATCACCCTCCCCGGCACCAGTGCGCGGGTGAAGCTCAGCCCGGCCAAGGGCAAGAGCGGACCGGTCGTCGTCCCGGCCGGCGGCTCGGTGGCCTTCGGCGGCGAGGGCAACGCCTCCGCCGTCATCAGCGACGGGCGCGAGGCCGCCCAGGACGGCAACGCGGAGCGGGTCGTCTTCGACCTCAGCTCGACCGGCAACATCCCGATCACCGCGTTCGTGGTCCCGGCGACGAGCTACTTCAAGGGCTGGGGCCCGTCCGAGCTGCCGACCTCGAAGCCGTCGGGCTCCGCGACGCCCAGTGGCAAGCCGAGCGGTACGCCCGGTGGCAAGCCCAGCGGCACCGGCACCCCGTCCGGCACGGCGAGCGGCCAGCCGGGCTCCGACCAGAGCAGCGGCGCCCCGAACGGCATCGCGACGGGCGAGCCGACCCCGAACGGCGGCGGTCACTGAGACCGGTCACCGGGGCCGATCGCGAAGACCGGCCCCGGGCATGCGCGAGGGCGGCCCTGGAGCCTTCCAGGGCCGCCCTCGCACATGGGTCAGGCGCTACGGCATATGGCTTACGGCTCGAACTTGTAGCCCAGACCCCGCACCGTCACCAGATACCGAGGCGCACCCGGGTCGGGCTCGAGCCCCCCTCCCGCGTGCGCCCCTCGCACCGCTCGGCCCTGGCGGGCCTCACGGGCTTCGGGACGCTGTGCCGGACTCCGTCCGGCCGCTCGGGGGCCCGGGGCCGGTTTACGGCTCGAACTTGTAGCCCAGACCCCGCACCGTCACCAGATACCGAGGCGCACCCGGGTCGGGCTCGAGCCCCCCTCCCGCGTGCGCCCCTCGCACCGCTCGGCCCTGGCGGGCCTCACGGGCTTCGGGACGCTGTGCCGGACTCCGTCCGGCCGCTCGGGGGCCCGGGGCCGGTTTACGGCTCGAACTTGTAGCCCAGACCCCGCACCGTCACCAGATACCGAGGCGCACCCGGGTCGGGCTCGAGCCCCCCTCCCGCGTGCGCCCCTCGCACCGCTCGGCCCTGGCGGGCCTCACGGGCTTCGGGACGCTGTGCCGGACTCCGTCCGGCCGCTCGGGGGCCCGGGGCCGGTTTACGGCTCGAACTTGTAGCCCAGACCCCGCACCGTCACCAGATACCGAGGCGCGCCCGGGTCGGGCTCGATCTTGGCCCGGAGTCGCTTGACGTGGACGTCGAGCGTCTTGGTGTCGCCCACATAGTCCGCGCCCCAGACGCGGTCGATGAGCTGCATCCGGGTCAGCACCCGGCCCGCGTTGCGCAGCAACATCTCCAGCAGGTCGAACTCCTTCAGCGGGAGGTCCACCTTGCCGCCGCCGACCGTGACCACATGCCGGTCCACGTCCATCCGGACCGGCCCGGCCTCCAGCGCGGCGGGGGTGATCTCCTCCGGCTCGCCGCGGCGGCGCAGTACGGCTCTGATCCGGGCGACCAGCTCACGTGAGGAGAAGGGCTTGGTCACATAGTCGTCGGCGCCTATTTCCAGCCCGACGACCTTGTCGATCTCGCTGTCCTTGGCGGTCACCATGATCACCGGGACATTGGACCGGCCGCGCAACTGGCGGCAGACCTCCGTACCGGGCAGGCCCGGCAGCATCAGGTCGAGCAGCACCAGATCGGCGCCGTTGCGCTCGAACTCGTCGAGGCCCTCGGGCCCCGTCGTCGCGATCGCGACCTCGAACCCCTCCTTGCGAAGCATGTACGACAGCGCGTCGCTGAACGATTCCTCGTCCTCGACGACCAGAACTCGGGTCACGGAAGGACCTCCGGGGCAGAGAGTGGTTCATTGGTGAAGGTCTCGTACGGCCGGCCGTGGTCCTCGCCATCGAGGTCTGCTCCGGTGTCGTACGACTCGCTCGACTCGCTCGGCCGGCTCCTCGAGCGGTCCCGGTCCCGTGCCGCACCGGCTTCCGGGAGTCTCAGGGTGAAGGTGGAGCCCTGTCCTTCGGCGCTCCACACGGTGACCTCCCCGCCGTGCGAGGCGGCCACATGTTTGACGATGGCGAGACCGAGCCCGGTCCCGCCGGTCTGCCGCGAGCGGGCCGGATCGACCCGGTAGAAGCGCTCGAAGATCCGCTCGCGGTCCTTCTCGGAGATGCCTATGCCCTGGTCGGTCACGGCGACCTCGATCAGGTCCCCGCCGGTGGCGGGGATGCGGCGGGCGGCGATGCCGACGCGGGTACGGGCCGGGCTGTAGTTGACCGCGTTCTCGACGAGATTGCCGAGCGCGGCGGCAAGCTGGCCGCGGTTGCCCCATACGTGCAGGTCGGCGGTGCCGCCCGTGGCCATCGTGATCTGCTTGGTGCCCGCCTGGTGACGGCACCGGTCGATGGCCTCGGCGACCAGCTCGTCCACCCGGACCGGCTCGGCGTCCTCCAGCGGGTCGTCGTTCTGCACCCGGGAGAGGTCGATGAGCTCCTGGACGAGGCTGGTCAGCCGGGTGGCCTCGACCTGCATCCGCCCGGCGAAGCGGTTGACCGCCTCCGGGTCGTCGGACGCGTCCATCACGGCCTCGGACAGCAGGGACAGGGCGCCGACCGGGGTCTTGAGCTCATGGCTGACGTTGGCGACGAAGTCACGTCGCACGGCCTCGATCCGGCGGGCCTCGGTGAGGTCCTCCACGAGCAGCAGGACCAGCCGGGAGCCCAGCGGGGCCACTCTGGCGGACACCGCGAGCGCGTCCCCGCCCCGGCCGGTGCCGCGGCGCGGCAGATCCAGCTCGATCTGGCGGATCTCGCCGTCCCGCCGGGTGTCGCGGGCCATCGCCAGCATCGGCTCCACGGCCAGCTTGCCGCCGCGCACCAGGCCCAGCGCGTACGCGGCCGAGCTTGCCTTGACGACGGCGTCCGCTTCGTCGAGGACGACGGCCGAGGAGCGCAGCACCGAAAGGACGGTGTCGACGCCGGGCGGCAGCACGGCGTCGGTGTGCAGTGAGGAGCGCGTAGGCTTCGCCTGTTCACGCTCGCTCCAGCGGAACGCCAGCATGGCGATGACGCCGGTGCACAACCCGGCGAGCGCCGCCACTGCGGCGATCGCCGCGTTCACGTTCATGCGTCCAGGTTATGCGGGCGGCGAGACCACTCCACAGCCCCGCGACGATCCCCTTGGCCAGACGTTGCCGAGAGTTCACCGCGGCGTCGGTATCGGTTCACTCCGGACGTTTCGCCGGGCGGCTGTCACACGGGGCGGCCGGGGCCACGTTGCCGAGAGTTCACCTGGGAGTTGGGTGTGATTAACGCCCGATGCCGGAAGCGGACGCGTTCCGGCCGGAGCGTGGAAGTGTGGGGCCCTCGAGGGCAATAGCCACGGAGATCTGCCAGAAACCTGACAGAGATCGTCACCGAGAGTCAGTGAAAGAGGTCAGTGATGCGGGACGCGTACCACGAGGAGCTTGATTCGATCGGGGACGGCCTGGTCGACATGGCCCGGCTCGTCGGTTCGGCCATCGGCCGTGCCACCACTGCCATTCTCGACGCGGACCTCAAGCTCGCCGAGAGCGTCATCGCCGCCGATGAGAAGGTCGATGATCTTCAGCGGGATCTGGAGGGACGGGCGATAACCCTGCTGGCCCGGCAGCAGCCGGTCGCCACCGACCTGCGGATCGTGGTGACCAGCCTGCGGATGAGCGCCGATCTGGAGCGCTCCGGCGACCTCGCGCAGCATGTCGCCAAGCTGGCCCGGCTCCGCTTCCCGGGATCGGCCGTTCCGCACGATCTGCACGCCACGATCCTGGAGATGGGCCAGCTCGCGCAGCGGCTGATGGCGAAGGCCGCCGAGGTCATCATCACCAAGGACGTCGACCTCGCGCTCCAGCTCGAGCAGGACGACGACGCGATGGACCTGCTGCACCGCGCCCTCTTCCAGCACCTGATGGACGACCGCTGGAAGCACGGCATAGAGACCGCCGTAGACGTCACGCTGCTGGGCCGTTACTACGAGCGGTTCGCCGACCACGCGGTCTCCGTCGCCAAGCGCGTGGTCTACCTGGTCACCGGTGAGCACGCCGACGAGATCTCCCCGCAGGGAGACGTCGAAGGGGCGTGAGCGTCCGCGACGGCGTGCATCGAAGCGCCGTCGACGCGCCCCTGCGCGCGGCCGCCGGGTCGTCGGCACCATGAGGGGCAGATGACGTGACCCCTCCCGAGGAGGCGACGCATGGCAGACCTCTCCAAGCCCGAAACCCCTCCGACCCAACCCGTCGGCCACCCTGTCGGCGCATGCGGCTGCGGATCGGGCTGCGGCTGCGGCTGCCAGTCCGGCGGTCCGTGCCAGTGCGGCGGCTGCTGCGGCTGACGGGCCCGACCGCGGACCACCGGCAGGATCGGCGCGACCGCAGGACCGCACGACCGGCATGACAGAGGGCCTGGGACCGGATGACCGGTCCCAGGCCCTCTGCCGTTCGGCCCCGTCGGCGCGTCCCTCCGCCGTCCGGGCACGTCCCTCCGCCGTCCGGGCACGTCCCTCCGCCGTCCGGGCGCGTCCCGCCCGAGGTGCGGGCGGCGCCGGATGCGGCGAGCCTGGTGCTATGGAGGACAAGACCCCGGCCCCCGCTCGCGTGGTGGTGGACGAACCGCTGGACGGCCGCCGCCGTGTGCTGCTCGACGGCCAGGACGTCGGCGTGGTGGTGAGCGCGGACGAGCTCCGGCGGCTTCTGCAACGCGCGGGTGTGCTGGAAGAGAACGCGACCCTCGACAACCCCGAGCTGATCGATTGGCACGGCGGCGGCCCCGGCGACTGGCCCGCCGCGCCCGGATGACCTGACCCGCTCCCACGTCCGGCGCCGGTCCCTCCCCTCGTGGGGACCGGTGCCGAACCGTGGGGCGGTGACGATCCGCACCGTGCCGGTGCGGATCAGATGTGAAGGCCGGACCCGTGGTCGATGCGACAGCCGTCCGGACGGGACCGGCTCCACGGATCTCTCGAACTCTTGCGACGGGCCCCGCGACCACCGTCCCCTGGCTCCGGCGCGACACCTGACTTCGCCGAAAGCTGACCGAGAACATGCGGTGTCATGGGTTGTCTCTCCGTGCGCTGAGCTGATGGCCTTGCTGGGCGGCTCGTGGTGGGGTGCGCTACTGCGCCATGATCCTGCCAGTTGTGGCTCCCGCCGAGGAGGTTCCGGCATCGCGATACCGGCTTCACCGCTGGTCAGCCGTATAAAGTGAGTTTTCCGGACCGGATGTTCAGAGCGCGGGGGAAGTAAGGAGTGGAGACCTTGAGTTCCGACTCGGGGGCACGCACAGCCTTCGCGGAACGCCTCGCGCTGCTGTACCGGGAGGCCGGCAACCCTCCCCTGAAGAGCGTGTCCGAGGCGGTCGTCCGACTCCAGCGGGCCGATGAGCGAGGGCGTCCCGTACGGGTCTCCGCCCAGCGGATCAGCGACTGGCGACGGGCCAAGAACGTACCCGCCCAGTTCATCGCCCTCGCGGCCGTCCTGCTCGTGCTGATACCCGACGCCCGCCGCGCGCGGCCCGTACCGGTGTCCAAGGGCCTGTACGACATGGCCCACTGGCAGCGGCTGTGGGAGCGGGCGGTGGCCGACCCGGTCGGCGAGCGCCCCGACGCGTCCACGGAAGAAGAGGAACGGCCCCCCGCCGAAACCCCGGCCGTCTCCGGTGGCGTATGTCCGTATCGCGGGCTGGCCTCGTACCGTCAGCAGGACGCCCGGTGGTTTTTCGGCCGCGAGCGCAGCACGGACGCCCTCGTCGCCCAACTGTGCGCGGCGGAGGAGACGGGCGGCCTGGTGGTGCTGGTGGGCGCCTCGGGGGCGGGGAAGTCCTCCCTGCTCAACGCCGGTCTGGTGCCCGCGTTGCGCGAGCGGCGGGTGCTGCATCTCGTGCCGGGCGCCGATCCGCTCGCCGAGCTGGCCCGCCGGATCCCCGAACTCGCGGACGCCGTCCCCGCGTCGACGGAACCGGAGGCGCGGGAGCCCGGCACCCAGGCCCCGGAGCCCGGCACTCCCGGGTTCGCGCGCGCGGTGCGCGAGGCCGTCACGGCATGGGCGGAGCGCGACACGTCCGCCGCCGCCCGTCCGGTGGTGATCGTGGATCAGTTCGAGGAAGCGTTCACCCTCGGCTCCGACGAGGCGGGCCGGCGCGCGTTCATCCAGCTCCTGCACGCCATCTGCACGCCCGACGGCCCGGGCGAACCGCCCCCCGTGCTCGTCGTCCTCGGCATCCGCGCCGACTTCTACGAGCTGTGCCTGGCCTATCCCGAACTGGCCGACGCGCTCCAGCACCGGCATATGGTGCTCGGGCCGCTGACCACCGCGGAGCTGCGCGAAGCGGTCACCGGCCCGGCCAAGGCCGTGGGGCTGGAACTCGAACCGGGGCTCGCGGAGCTGATCGTGCGTGAAGTGAGCGCCGGCAGCCCCCGTGGCACACATGACGCGGGCGTACTGCCGCTGCTCTCCCATGCCCTGCTCGCCACCTGGCAGCGGCGCAAGGCGGGACGGCTGACGCTGGCCGGCTACCGCGCGGCGGGCGGCATCCAGGGCGCGGTGGCGGCCACCGCCGAACGGGCCTGGTCCGATCTCGACACCGAGGCGCGCACGGCCGCGCGGCTGCTTCTGCTGCGGCTGGTCCGGCTGGGCGAGGACACCCAGGCCACCCGCAGGCGGGGGACGCGGCACCAGTTGGCGAAGGAGTCGACAGACCCGGGCAAGACGGAGGAATCGCTCGAAGCACTCGTCCGCGCCCGCCTGGTGACGCTCGACGCGGAGACCGTGGAGATCACCCACGAGGCGCTGCTGCACGCCTGGCCACGGCTGCGCGACTGGATCGACGAGGACCGGAACGACCATCTGGTGCGCCAGCGGCTGGAGGAGGACGGCCGGGCCTGGGAGGACTCGAGCCGCGACGCCTCACTCCTCTACCGGGGCTCCCGCCTGGAGCAGGCCCACACCTGGGCGAAGACCGCCGGGGGCACCTATCTGACCCGCAGCGCGGTGGAGTTCCTGGCCGCGTCCGTCCGGCTGCGCAGGCGCACGGTGTGGCTCAGCCGTGGTGCGGTGTCGGCTCTGGTCGTCCTGGCGGTGCTGGCCGCCGGTACGGCGGTGGTCGCCTGGCAGCAGCGGGACGACGCGGTGTTCGAGCAGGTGGTGACCGAAGCCGATCGCTTCCAGCACACGGATCCGTCGCTGTCCGCCCAGCTCGCCCTGGTGGCACACCGGTTGCGGCCGGACGACGAGGCCACGAAGAACCGGCTGCTCTCGGTGGTGAACGCGCCGCTGGCCACCCCGCTCCATGGCCACACCGGCGCCGTCTACCTCACCACCTTCAGCCCGAACGGGCGGCTCCTGGCCACCGCCAGCTACGACCGGACCGTACGGCTGTGGGACGTGAGCGACCGGACCCGCCCCAAACCGCTCGGCAAACCCCTCACCGGCCATACGAGCTGGGTGAGCAGCGCGGTCTTCAGCCCGGACGGCCGCACCCTCGCCAGCGCCGGCGACGACGGCACGGTCCGGCTGTGGGACGTTCGGAACCCCGGCCATCCGCGCCCGATCGGCGCGCCCCTGACCCACCACGACGGCACGATCTATCTGCTCGCCTTCAGCCCGGACGGCCGCACGCTGGCCACGGCCACGGAAGACCGCGTCGTTCGCCTGTGGGACATGAGCCGCCCGGGCCGGCCGAGGCCGCTCGGCGCGCTGACCGGTCACACCGCCGCCGTGCGCTCGGTGGCGTTCAGCCCCGACGGCCGGACCCTGGCGGCCGGTGGCGACAACGGCGCGATCAGGCTGTGGAACATGGCCGATCCGCACCATCCGAGGCGGATCGAGACGGTGCTGACCGGCCATGAGGACCTGGTGCACTCCGTGGCGTTCAGCCCGGACGGCCGCACGCTGGCCAGCGGCAGCGCGGACAACACCGTCCGGCTGTGGAACGTCCGCGATCCGCGGCGCGCGGAGCCGCTGGGCTCGCCGCTCACCGGCCACACCGGTCCCATCTGGTCCGTGTCCTTCAGCCCGGACGGCTCCATGCTCGCCGCCGCCAGCCAGGACAGCACCGCGAGCCTGTGGAACGTCAGCGATCCGGAGTACCCGTCACAGGTCGGCGAGCCGCTCGCGGGCAGCAGCGGCGAGATGTACGCCCTGGGCTTCAGCCCCGACGGCCGCACCCTCGCCACCGGGACCGGCGACAACACCGTCCGCCTGTGGTCGCTGCCGACCTCGGACATGGTCGGCCGGGTGGGGGTGTTCCGCCCGGACGGGCGGGTGCTCGCCACGGCCGGGCGCGACGAGAAGGTCCGGCTGTGGGACGTGGAGAAGCCGAGCCGGCCGGCGCCACTGGGCAAGCCGTTCGTCCCCGGGAAGGGCTCGGTACGTGAACTGACCTTCTCGCCCGACGGCCACACCCTCGCGATGATGACCGGCAACCGCGAGGTGCGGCTGTGGAACGTCACCGACCCGGCCCACCCCGCCGCCTACAAGTCGCCCCTCCCCCTGCGGACCCGGTTCGCGAGCGCTCTGGCCTTCAGCCCGGACGGGCGCGTCATGGCGACCGCGTACGAGGACCGCACCATCCAGTTGTGGGACGTCGGCGACCTGTCCCGGGTCCGTCGGCTCGGCACGCCGCTCACCGGCCACAAGGGCTACGTCAACGACCTCGTCTTCAGCCCGGACGGCCGTACGCTCGTCAGCGGCAGCGCGGACAACACCATCCGGCTGTGGAAGGTGACCGACCCACGCCACGCCACCCCACGCGGGGCGCCGCTCACGGGACACCTCGGCCCCGTCAACCGGCTCGCCTTCAGCCCGGACGGCCGCACGCTGGCCAGCGGCAGCGACGACAACACCGTCCGGCTCTGGAACGTCACCGACCCCAGCAGGGTGACCCGGCTGCGCTCCCCGCTCACCGGCCACACCGACGCGATCGTGTCGCTGTCGTTCAGCCGGGACGGCAGCACCCTGGCGAGCGGCGGCAACGACAACACGGCCCGCCTGTGGGACGTCACCGTCCCGGCCAAGGCCACGTCCATCGGGCAGTCGCTGAGCCCCAACGCCAAGACCGGCAATTTCCTGTCGTTCAGCCGCGGGAACCGGATGCTCGGGGTCTCCAGCGGCGCCGACACGGTCCGGCTGTGGAGCCTGGACGTGGACGTGGCGGATCGCCGTATCTGCTCGATGACCCGGGGCGTGCTGACACCGTCGAAATGGCACGAGTATCTGCCGCGGCTGTCGTACGAGCCTCCCTGCGGTCGGTGACGACGTTGCGAGAACGTTGCGTGATCGCGGTCACAACTCCTCATCCGAAGGAGGAGTCGGCTCCCACACGCCAGGAGCCGCGTTACGCTTAGGTACAGCCCGACCGCTGGTGCATCCCCCGTCGCCAGCGGTCGGGCGCTTCCATGCCAGCGGGAACATGTCGGGGGGAAGCAGGCCAGGGGGAGACGCCGCACCGGAACGAACCTTCACCCCCTGGAGGCCCCGTGAGCCCCGTGAGCCCCGTGAGCCCCGTGAGCCCCGTGAGCCGCAGGCTCGACCAGGCCGCTCTGGACCTCGGCCGCGAGTATGTCCGCCATGCGCCCTGGAGCGCCGGAAAGCGGGCCCTGGTCGAGAACCACCTCAACGCCGCACTGCGGG
>NZ_JAHLEM010000311.1 GCF_018883605.1 Streptomyces niphimycinicus
GCAGGCTCGACCAGGCCGCTCTGGACCTCGGCCGCGAGTATGTCCGCCATGCGCCCTGGAGCGCCGGAAAGCGGGCCCTGGTCGAGAACCACCTCAACGCCGCACTGCGGGACCGCCCCCTGCACCGCCTGGCCCGGACGCGCTTCGGCGCCACGTTCGCCGTCGACACACAGGACCTCATCCAGCGCTATCTGTACCTCTTCGGCGTCTGGGAGCCGCATATGACGCGGTGGCTCCAGCGCCGTCTCAAGCCCGGCGACGTCTTCGTGGACGTCGGGGCCAACATCGGCTACTACAGCATCCTGGCCTCACGCCTCGTCGGGGCGGGCGGCAAGGTGGTGGCGATCGAAGCCTCGCCGACGTTCCACCGCATCCTGCTGCGGCACGCGCGGCGCAACGCATGCGCCAACATCCGGGCGATCAACGCGGCCGTCTCCGACCGCGACGAGCTGCTGACGTTCATCCTCGCCAGTTCCCGCAACATGGGCGCGAACAGCGTCGTCCCCTACGACGGCCCGGCCGAGTCCACCTTCGACATCGCGGCCCAGCCCCTGCCCCGCCTCCTCACCGAGGACGAGATCACCCGGGCCAGGGTGATCAAGATCGATGTGGAGGGCGCGGAAGGCGGCGTCGTCCGCGGTCTCCTCCCCCTGCTGGACAGGCTGCGCCCCGACGCCGAGCTGACCGTCGAGGTCACCCCGCAGCGGATGGCCGACCTCGGCGACTCCGTGGACGAGCTGCTGACAGCCCTGAAGAGCCACGGCTTCCATGTCTACCGCCTGACCAACGACTACGCGGCGGGCACCTACCCGGACGCGATCCGGCGCGCGCCGCAGGTGCCGATGCGCTGGCGGGGCCCGGTCGCCGAGGAAAGCGACCTGGTCTTCTCGCGGGTCGACGCGGAGACCTTGCCCTGACACAAGGCGGACGGTGCCTGGCGTCACGGTGCCCGGTGTCACGGTGCCTGGCGGACGGTGCTACTGGTCGTCCCGGGGCAGGTGGACCTTGGCGTCGTCGTAGCTCGCGTCGCCGGTCGGCTCGGCCAGGGCGTAGACCAGGTTCAGCACACCGGTGCTGAAGGTCGCGGAGGAGATCAGTCTCAACGGGATCGTGGTGTCGCCCTCGTCGAACAGCCGCATGCCCTTGCGGACGGCGATCGGGTGCACCAGCAGGTGCAACTCGTCCAGCAGGCCGTGCGCCAGCAGTTGCCGGACGACGGAGACCGAGCCGCTCAGGGCGATGTCCCCGCCCGGTTCGCGCTTCAGCGCGGTGACGGCGTCCGCGAAGTCGCCCTTGAGCAGCTCGGAGTTCCGCCAGGTGAAGCTGAGGTCCTGGCGGGACAGGACGATCTTGCGGGCGTCGCCGAGCTTCTTGGCGAAGTGGGCGTCCTCACCGCCCGCCGCCTCGCGGCCCGGCCAGGCTCCGGCGAAGCTGTCGTAGGTCTTGCGGCCGATGAGGAGGGTGTCGGACGTGCCGAGGACCGCGTCGACGGCGGCGCCCATCTCGTCGTTGAAGTAGGGGAAGTGCCACTGGTCGGGCGCCTCCACGACCCCGTCGAGCGAGATGAACAGGCTGGCGGTGATCTTCCTCATGACGCCCCTCCATGGGATGCGGTCGGTGAGCTCTTCCTCCCCTCAGACCAGGGAGGCCGCACAAACTCATCGGTGGGGGCGAGCGGGTTTTCAGCGGGTGTCGTAGCGCCAGCCGTCCATGGCGGCCAGGACCCGGGCCCGCGCCTCGACCACCGCGAAGCGGGCCGCGCGCTCGGCCTCGTCGGTGTGGGCGGACTGGCTGGTGACCTGGCCGGGCCACTTGCGGTAGAGCAGGCCGGTCTCGGCGGTGAACCAGCCGCGGCTGACCGCGTTGAGGGCCATGAGAAGGCCGGTGTCCTCGGAGGCGGGGAGGGCCATCCAGCCGCCGAGGGCGAGGAGCAGATCCCGGCGTACGAAGAGGGTGGCGGGGTGGACCTGGGCACGGTGGTCGTTCGACCGCCAGAATTCGAGGACGGCGCCGCGCGCGATGGGCCCCTGCGGCGGATCGCCCTCGAAGCCGACGGTGGAGCCGTCGGGCAGCAGATCCAGGGCGCGGCAGGTGGCCCAGCCGAGATCGGGATGGTCCATGAGCGCGCGCAGGTCGCGGGCGAGGGCGCCGGGGGTGAGCATGTCGTCGGCGTCCAGCACCTTGACGTACGCGCCCTCGGCGCGGGCGAGCCCCATCGTGCGGGCCATCGCGGCCCGGCCGGCCCGGCCCTGGCCGAAGCTGACGCGGGCGTCATCGGGGACGTAGGGGCGTACGGCGTCGGTCTCGCCGTCCTCCTGGACGACCCACTGCCAGTCCCAGCCGTCCGGCAGCTCCTGCTCGCGCAACGACTTGTAGGCGTCCGGCAGATACTCGGCGCCGAGGGCGTGGACGGCGGTGATGACGGTGATGATGTCGGGCATGATCACCAACTCGTCAGGGGCGTGGTGAAGACCAGCTCCGTACGGTCTCCGCACAGCGTCACATCGGAGACCTCCACGACCCGGTCGCCGATATCCCTACAGATCTTGCGCAGGACGATCACCGCCACACCCTTCCTCAGCCCGAGCGCCTCGGCCTCTTCCACCGTGGGCGGCCGGGCCGTGATCCGTTCCTCTATGCGGTCCAGCTCGACGCCGATCGTGTAGAGCTGATTCTGGGTGCCGCCGGGCCAGGGCTCGTTGGCGGCGTCGAGCAGATCCGGATTTTCGGCCACCACGTCGTGGACGAGGTACGAGTGCACCAGGGCGAACGGCGCCTCCTCCGCGCGGCAGTTGGTGCGATAGATCCGCTCCAGCAGCCGCGTGCCCACGGGGATGTGGAAGACGGACGCCAGATCGTCGTCGGCCTTCGCATCGCGGTACTCGGCGTGGAAGGCGAGGTCGGTCACCTCCAGCCCGGTGTCATGCTCGGTGGACCCGGTCCGCAGACGCTCCGCCGTGGACCGGCGCGCCCGGTCCTTCTCCCACTGATGCCGATCGTTGCTCCGCGTGACCCGACGCCGCGGGGTGCGTACGAAGGTCCCGACCCCGTGCCGCCTGTCGATCAGCCCCTCGGCCACCAGCTCCGACAGCACCCGCCGAAGCGTCGGCACACTGGTCCGATACCGCGCCGCGAGCTCGTCCTCGGCCGGAAGCCGCTCCCCGGGCAGGAGCTGACCTGCACGGATGCTCTGCCGCAAGGCATCCAGGGCATCCAGGGCATCGGCGAGCTGCTCGTACTCGGCCATGCGTAGCTCACCGTCCCGTCCCCCGGTTGTGCGGCCGCCGCGGACGATTTCAGCGTAAGTCCTCAAGAGGTCTCATGCCCCGATGAGCCACCGCCCCCGAATTGGCCCGCGACCCGGGCACGGCGCCCGGGAGACACTGACCCGCCGTACTTCGTGAGGAGATGCCATGCCGCAGGTAGCCGTGGTCACCTTTGACGGATTCAACGAGCTGGACAGCTTCATCGCCTCCGCACTGATCAACCGATGCCGCAAGGACGGCCTGGAGGCGTTCATCACCACACCGACGCCGGTGGTCACCTCCATGAACGGCGTCGAGGTCACCGGCCAGCGCCCGATGGAGTTCGTGACCGAAGCCGACGTCGTCCTGATCGGCAGCGGAGTAAAGGCCCGCGAGGTCGTCGCCGACGACCACCTGATCTCCCGCCTCACCCTCGACCCCGCGCGCCAGCTCATCGGCGCCCAGTGCTCCGGCGCCCTGGTCCTCTCCCGCCTCGGGCTGCTGGACGGAATGCCCGCCTGCACGGACATGAAGAGCCGCCCCTTCGTCGAGGCCAGCGGCGTCACCGTCCTCGACGTCCCCTTCCACGCCGAGGGAAACATCGCGACGGCAGGCGGCTGCCTGTCCTCCCAGTACCTCGCCACATGGGTCATGACCCGAACGGTCGGCGAGGCGCCGGCGCGGGGCGTCCTCGACTACGTGGCCCCGGTCGGCGAAAACAAGGAGACGGTCGAGCGCGCGCTGCGCGCGGTGCACACGGGCGAGGCGGCGTTGCGCTGACACGCCGGGCATCTCCCCTCGGGGCTGATGCCTCGCCCACACCCTCTGCCTACGTCGCGGTGGAGCTGGTCGAGGTTGCAGCAGCCGTGATGGTGGTCGCGCCGGGCCGTCACTGGGCGCGCCCCTGAACTCGCCTTGCCTTGACCGTGAACCAGACCGTCTTGCCGACCGTGTGCTCGATGTCGCCCCAGGCGTCGGCGAGTTCGCCGACGAGTAGCAGGCCACGGCCGTTCTCGCTGTCCGTACGCGGAGGTTGGGCGGCCGGTCGGCCGGGGCCGGAGTCGCGTACTTCGATGCGTACCTCTTCCTCGGCCGCTTCGATCCGTACCCGGAACAGCCGGCCCGGTGGGACGCCATGCAGGAGGGCATTGGTGGCGATCTCCGATACGCACAAGCGAGGCTATCTTGTGGCTATTCGCGAAAAATGGCGAGGCTCCAGGGGTGGTGGCCAAGGGGTCGCTTACTGTGTAAAGCGGCAAGGTCGGCGAGTGCCGATCACGCTTGAGGAGGGGCTCAGTGGCCAGCGATGCGTGGATCAGTTCCTCGATGCCCTATCTGCGGCCCGTTGAGGGTGGTCAGGGCGACGCATGGGGTGCGGAAGCGGCAGCGCGCGGCAGGCGTGGCACGCAGCGCATCCTGCATGCCGGGGAGGTTTCCGCTCCGGCTGTCGTGGCCCGCCTGCTGGGGCTCGAGGACGGGGATACGGTCGTCGTACGGCGCCGGATCATGTACCTCGACGAGGAGCCGTGCGAGCTGACCGACTCCTACTACCCGGCACACATCGCGGCAGGCACCGGCCTCGCGGGCACCACGAAGATCCGCGGGGGCGCGGTGGCGCTGCTCGCCGAGCTGGGGCATGCGGGTCGACGGGTGCGTGAGGACGTGACGGCGCGGATACCGGACGCGGAGCAACGGGAGTTGCTGCGGATCGGGGCCGAGGAGCCGGTGCTGTGCCTGGAGCGGGTCGTGCTCGACGGATCCGACCGGGCCATTCAGGCCGACCTGATCACCATGCCCGCCAGGCGCCAGCGCCTGCGCTACGAACTCAGGATGGGATGACCGTGCCGAAGGCCGAACAGGACGCAGTCGACCAGCGTTCGCTGCATGAACGGATCGCCGCCGACCTACGCGACGAGATCATGTCCGGCGACCTTCCTCCGGGCGCCAAGCTTCCCTCGACCGCCCAGCTCAAGGAGCGTTTCACCGCCTCGAACGCGACCGTGCAGAAAGCCCTGCAACTGCTGAAGGACGAAGGGCTGGCGGTCGGCCGCGCCGGAGCGGCCGTCACCGTACGCGAACACCGGCAGCGCACCATGCGACCCGCCTCGTACATGGCTCCGGCCGCACCCGGCGAACCGTACCGATGGATCAGCGAGGCCGCGGGCCACCACGCTCGCGGAAGCAGCCGACTCCTCGACGTCACCGAGATCCGCCCACCCGCCGTCGTCGCCGAGGCCCTGCGCCTCCCGGAGGACGGCACGGCACTGCTGCGGGCGCAGGTCCTGCTCATGGACGATGAGCCGGTTGAACTGGTGAAGTCGTACTACCCGCTGGAGCTGGCGCGCGGAACGGCGATGATGGACCGCCGCAAGATCAAGGGCGGCACCCCGGCCCTCCTCGCGGAACTGGGCTACCCGCCCCGCCTCAGCGTCGACAAGGTCTCCGCACGCGTACCGACCCAGGAGCAGTACGCGATGCTCGACCTACCGGGAAACCTTCCGGTCCTGCGGACGCTGCGCGTCGTCTACAGCGACGACCAGCGCCCCATCGAAGCCACGGTGATGGCCAAGGCCGGTCACCTCTACGAGCTCCAGTACGAGTTCACTCCCTCCTGAATGTCTTCGGACAATGCTCGGACGGCAGAGGACCTCGGTGTTTCGCTGCCGAGGGTCCAGCGACGACCCCGGACAGCGAGCCTCGGCAACGCTGGCGGCAGGCGGCGAAGTTCCTTCAGTGCCAGCGGCGGACGAGAGGGTGTGAGGCCAGCTCAGTAGCTACTGCATGAGGACAAAGGCAGCGCTGGTGGACATTGGGCAGGCGTGCTGCACACTGAGCATGTGTCGATCACGAAGGCGCGCCACCACCAACACAGGGAATCCCAATCGGGACGGCAACCCGTTCGCCAATTAACGAAATATTGGCCACACTGGTGGCTTACACCGCAGGGAAGAGGTAACCACCATGGGAACCGTAGGCCTGGAGACCCAGCCGAGCGCGACAACTTACGATCTTGAAGATCTCATCGCAAACGCCTGGGCTGGCAAGGTTCGCGTTCCTCACTTTCAGCGGGACTTCCGCTGGGCAACACAAGACGTCCTGCGTCTCTTCGATAGCATTGTCAAGGGCTACCCGATCGGCAGCTTGCTTCTCTGGGTGCGCAAGTCACCGGCTCAGTCTCTCACGCTCGGTCGTCTCACGATCGAGGCCCCCGCCTACGAGGACACCCTGTGGGTCGTCGACGGCCAGCAGCGCATCACGAGTCTTGCCAATGCCCTTCACCCGCAGGGCAACATGCATGCGCCATTCAGCGTGTACTATGATCTTGCGGAACGGCAATTCATCTCCCAGCCTACAACTCGGGAGCCGCAGCATATCCCGCTACCCATTCTCTTTGACTTGGAGAAATTGATCGGCTGGTTCGCGGATGAGGGTCGCGCTGCGTCCGAGCACTTCAAAGAAGCCCAGCGGGTAGCAAAAGTGCTCCGACAGTTCAAGGTACCTGCCTACCTTGTACGACAGGATGACGAAAGAGTCCTTACCGATATCTTCGACCGGATGAATAATTACGGGAAGCGACTCAGCCGTGCCGAGATCTTCTCCGCGCTGTTCGCGGGTCCAGAAGAAGGATCCCAGAATCGACTGTCGCTGTCACGGATCGCCGACCGAGTGGCGGACCGTACCGGTTTCGGCACCATCGACACAGACACCATCCTGGCGTCAATTCTGGCTCGACGCGGACCGGATCCAGCTCGGGATATCCGGAACGAGTTCGATCTAGCGGGACGCCGAAGGGCCCCGGAATTTCCGTCGGAGGACCGGGACACTGCCTATGCTCAGGGTGAGGAGGCGTTGGTCCGCGCCGTCGAGTTCCTTCAGAACCACGCTGGAGTCCCGCATCTCTCTCTTCTTGTGTACCGTGCTCTCCTCGTCGTACTCACCCGTTTCTTCGCGCACTTCCCGGAGCCCGAGGCAAACACTCTGCGTCTGCTGCGCAGACTCTACTGGCGGGTAGCCGTCTCCGGTCCGGCGGTCTTCAAGGGCAGTTTCACGCAGGTCGGCCGCGTACTGTCGGCCCGAATTAAAAAGGGTGACGAACGTGGTTCGATCATGGGGTTGATGGAGGCGATGGCTGAGGCGCAACCCACCGTGCCAAACCCTGAACGATTCAAGACTAACGAGGCCACGGCGAAGGTTGTTCTGGGCGCCTGGTGGTCTCTTGCTCCTCGCTCACTAATTAGCGGCAAACCCTTCGATGCTCAGGACCTCAGCACGCTTCTCGGAGATCAGACAACGGCGGCCACGGTCGCCTACAGGATCTTCCCCCGCGGCCTATCACCTCAGCAGCAATTGCTCGCTGCAAACCGGCTGTTCCTCCCCACTGGCAGCGAACCCGTCGATGAGATTCCTCTGCTACTGAGTCAACAGCCCGTGGACCTTGACGACGAGACTTGGGATGCGGTGCTGACCTCACATTGCCTCGATCGCACCATGACCGATCTCCTCGCTCATGGCGACCGGGGCCAGTTCCTGTCGCTACGGCAGGATGCTATCGCAAACCAATTGCGTTCCTTCCTTGACCGGATGGCCGAGTGGAGCTACGAAGATACGCCAACACTAGACTATCTTGATCTTGACGAACTGGATGACCTGCGCGAATGACCAGGATCGACGAGAATTACTACGCAGTCCTTCTCCACGGACGCCGCATCGGAACCCTCTGCCAGAAGGGTGATTACACCCGTTTCATTTTAAATGAATCATATCTAGGCGACGCACACCGCCCCGTACTCGGCTTGCGATTTGAAGAGAATCTGCGCTTGCCGTACGCTTCTGCACTACGCCTTCCCAGATGGTTCTCAAATCTGCTTCCTGAAGGGCCACTGAGGGAATGGATTGCCCAGGATCGGGGAGTGTCTCTCGACAGGGAAATGGAACTGCTCGCCCAGGTGGGGCATGACCTTCCAGGAGCTGTACAGGTCATGCCAGCCGAGGGCCCCGATGAGCAGTGGGAGTGGCCGGACGGAGATAATTCCGACGTCGCCGGTGGGTTCGGATCGCCGACGGCCGACTCTCCATGGCGGTTCTCTCTGGCTGGAGTCGCGCTGAAGTTCTCCATGCTGGCGCAGGGCGACCGTCTCACAGTCCCCACTGGAGGTGTACATGGTGACTGGCTAGTGAAATTTCCGGACTACCGTCACTCTGATGTACCGCTTAACGAGTTCGCCATGATGTCACTGGCGCGTAAGGTCGGTCTCGAAGTCCCTGATGTGCGGCTTGTGCACCGTGACGAGCTAGACGGGGTACCATCACGGATGTGGCCCAATGCAGAGGAATGGGCTTACGCGGTTCGTCGATTCGACCGGCTGTCGGATGACCATCGCACCTCAGTCCACATCGAGGACTTCGCCCAGGTCCGCGACAAGTATCCGCAGGCCAAGTACGAGGGGTCGTTTGAGACGGTAGTTGCCCTCGCGTACCGCGGCCGGGACTTGGCAGCCTTGTCGGAGGCTGTCCGCCGGATCGCCTTTTGCGTGATCATCGGCAACGGCGATGCCCACCTCAAGAACTGGTCGCTGATTTACAGGGACCGGCGGATTCCAACGCTATCCCCGGCTTATGACCTGGTCTCTACTGCTCCTTACGCGCCATCGGACGAACCCGAGGACCTCGGCCTAAAATTCGGCGGTAGTAAACGATTCGAAGACGTCGGTCTGGCAACATTTAAACAGCTACAGAATCGGCTGGAGTATCGCCTGGGTCACACCGGCGTCAACTTGGAGGCCATTGCTGCTGAGACCGCAGGGAGCGTTATTTCTCATTGGCCAGAGCATGCAAAAATAATTGCTGCTAATCCAAGCCTCCGAGACAGAGTTTCAGGGTGGATCACGGGACATGCATCTAACTTGCTGAGGCTCTAATAGCCCCTACCTACCCTACCGGCCCATCGATCTCCATCTATTGCCGCCAGCACCTCATCACGGGCTTGAGTGAAGTGGGTCCCACCCACGACCCACCTACTGCTCGGCAGGCTCCGCAAAAGATGGTGCGAGGTCTGCGAGAAATCGAAGCAGATGGAAGTCCATCAAGCTCGTCACCTCGCTGAGAACTGCTACCCGACTGAGCGGGGAACAGTTACCGCGCTCGCTACGTCGGTCCGGACGGTACAGAGAAGTCCAAGAGCTTCCCCGACCGGCAGAAGCGGCTTGCCGATCAGTGGCTCGCTCATGTCGAGGCAGATATGGCGCGAGGACAGTACATCGACCCTCGCGCCGCCCGGATCACGTTCCAGCAGTACGCCGAACGCTGGGTGGCCACCCAGGGAGCCGATCCGAACACGCAAGCCTCGATGGAGTCGCAGCTTCGGTTGCACGCCTTCCCGCACCTGGGCACACGTCCACTCGGTTCCTTCCAGCCTGCCCACATCCGGGACTGGGTGCGTCAGCTCCAGGAGAACGGCGTCCGGGGGTCGTACGCACGGACGATCTACTCCAACGTACGTGCCGCCCTGAGAGCGGCCGTGGACGATGGGCACCTTCCCCGGAATCCCTGCGCCGCCCGCTCGGTTCGGCCGCCGACGGTTGACGCGAAGCGTGTGATCCCGTGGGCGTCGGAACGTCTCTTCGCCGTCCGGGCCGCTGCCGGAGCGCTATCAGGCCATGGTCGACCTGGGCGGCGGCTGAGGGCTCCGTCAGGGCGAGATCCTGGGCGTGGCCGTCGACGCGATCGACTTCGAGTCGGACACGCTCCACGTGGTCCAGCAACTGAAGCTGAGCCGCAGCAAGGCCGTGTTACCGGTCCGCGTGGTGGGCACGTCTGGCGTACGTCACTCAACGAGGAGGCGTGGAAACCGGCGCTCGCTGCGGCTGGGGTCATCCTGGTGCCTGGGCGGGGCCAGCCGTACGCGGAGTCCCGCGAGAACGGCATGCACGCCCTGTGCCACTTCTACGCCTCCGTCCTCCTGGACGCTGGGGAGAACATCAAGGCACTCGCCGAGTACCTGGGCCACTCGGACCCCGGCCTGACGCTGCGCGTGTAAGCGCACCTCATGCCGTCCAGCCAGGAGCGCACTCGCAAGGCCGTCGCTGCCATCTTCCAGGATCGCTGAACGCCCCACCAGTCAACATGCGTCCACCGCAGCATTAGATGCAGAATTATTAGCGCTCACCGCAGCATTAGATACAGCATTGGATAGGGCATTGGATAGGGCATTGGATGCAGCATTGGATACGGCATTATTAGCGCTCGATAGGGCTTCATTCGGTGCTCGCTGGACGGCGTCCTCGATGCTGGGCATGTCAGCGCCTCTGGCATCACGACCACTCGCCGTGACCAGGGAACGCCTCCTCAGGGAGCTACTCAGAGCACTGGGCGTCCCGGTGACGGGCAGAGACGGCACCGCACACCCAACACCCTGCCCCTAGCTTCCGGAGAAACAAGACGCGATCCCTATTTCATCTGGAGATTTGTTAATTCCAGCGAACAGCAAGTAAGGTCCTGCCACCGATATAACGGAGAGGCCGCCCGGCCAGGGGCGACCTCTCCTTTCCATCGGCACAATCATTACTCGCTGCATTGGAGAACTCATGAACCGCGTGGAGAAGTCAATGGTGCCACGGCGTTGCCTTCGGATCGACCTCACCCCCCGGGAACTTCCGTTCGGCCTCATCGGCGGTGGCGGGGCAGGGCTGAGCCTGTGGTCCGGGACCCACCCCGCCGTCGTACTCCCGCTGGCGTTCGTAGTGTCCGTCCGCGTGACCGTCCGCGTCATCTAACCCAGCGGCCCAGAGACGGCCCCGGCTCACCAGTAAGCCCCCGACCTGTCGAGAAACCTTAGGTTCTAGTGGTCGTCGCAACACCCCAGTTCAGGGGGTGCGATGGACTTCGAGATCCGCAAGCAGAAGATCCAGGGGCGAAAGAAGCTGCGTCGGGAGCGGGAGGAATACTTCCGGCTCATGCGACTGGGCTTCAGTAACGCGGATGCGTGTGAACGTGTAGGCGTCAACCCTCGGACCGGCTGAGTGGCGTAACGGCCGGCCCGAGGGCCGCAAGAAGCGGCCCAGGAACGCCGCGCGGCCGGTACGGGCTCTCCCTGACCGCTCCGGCCGCTCCCGGTACCTGAACGAGGACGAGCGCATCCACATCGCCGACCGGCTGCGGGAGAAGGCGCCCATACGGGCCATCGCCGCCGAACTCGGCCGCAGCCCTTCCACGGTCAGCCGGGAGATCCGCCGCAACGGCATGCCTGTGCGCGTGGGCTCTGCCCAGTGGGCCTACCGGCCCTACGCCGCCCAGTCCCGCGCCGACGCCCGGCGGCCGCGCCCGAAACCAGGCAGGATCGGCCAGAACCCCGAACTGAGGGACTTCATCCAGGACCGCCTGGACCTGCGGTGGAGCCCGGAGCAGATCTGCCAGGCTCTGCGAGCACAGTTCCCCGGCCGCCCGGAGATGCACGTGGTCCACGAGACCGTCTACCAGGCCCTCTACGTCCAGGGCCGGGGCGAACTACGCCGCGAACTCGCCAAGGCACTGCGGACCGGACGGGCCCGGCGCAAGCCCCGGCGGCAGGCTCAGCAACGCCAGCCCC
>NZ_JAHLEM010000312.1 GCF_018883605.1 Streptomyces niphimycinicus
GTGTTTCGGTGGTCATAGCGTTAGGGAAACGCCCGGTTACATTTCGAACCCGGAAGCTAAGCCTTTCAGCGCCGATGGTACTGCAGGGGGGACCCTGTGGGAGAGTAGGACACCGCCGAACAATTTTTAAGAAAAGCCTGGTTGGGAACTCCGATTCTCAACCAGGCTTTTCTCATTTCAGTTTGTAGGCTGGCCTCATGCGCTATGACCTGGTCATCTTCGACAACGATGGAGTGCTCGTCGACAGCGAGTCCATCTCCAATCGGATTCTCGCCGCCTACCTCACGGAGTTGGGGCACCCCACCAGCTACGAGGACTCCATACGCGACTACATGGGCTCCGCCATGCATCGCATCCACGAACTGGTCCTCGAGCGCTCGGGCCGGCGGCTGCCGTCGGACTTCGACACCACCTTCCACGGCCGGGTCTTCGACGCCTTCCGCCAGGAGCTGCGGCCGGTGGCCGGGGTGTCCGAGGTGCTGGAGAAGCTGCGGGCCGACGGGATTCCGTACTGCGTCGCCTCCTCCGGAAGCCATGAGCGCATCCGCGTCGCCCTCCGTACGACCGGGCTGTACGAACTCTTCGGTGAGGAGCACATCTTCAGTTCCGAGGACGTGGGCCGGGGCAAGCCCGCCCCGGATCTGTTTCTGCACGCGGCCGAGCGGATGGGGGTGGCGCCCGAGCGCTGTGCCGTCGTAGAGGACAGCCCGCTCGGAGTCCAGGCCGCCGTGGCCGCCGGGATGGATGTGTACGGCTACACGGCCATGACACCCGCCGCCAAGCTCGCCGCGGCCGGCGACCGCTTCGGCCACATGGCCGAACTGCGAGCGTTGCTCACCTCTACCCACAAGTAGCCAGGGGCCGTACGCTCCACGTGCATGACGGATTCGCGTCCGAGCCGCCGACTTCGGCAGGGCCGGGCCTCATTGGCCATCAGTTTCTTCGTCCAGGGCGCGATCTTCGCTCTGCTGGTGACGCGCATACCCGCGCTCCAGGATCGGTACGGGATATCCGATGGGCTGCTGCCCCTCTTCCTGGCCGCCGTGCCGATCCTGGCCGGCGTGGGCAGCGTAGGCACCGAGCATCTGGTCAAGCGGATGCGTCCGGGGCTCGTCCTCCGCGTGGTGCAGCCCATCGTCTCCGTCGCCCTGCTGACCGCCGGATCGGGGACGACGGTGTGGCAGCTCGCGGTGGCCCTCGCGGTGTTCGGGCTGACCGTCGGGGCGCTGGACGCGTCGATGAACATGCTCGGGGTGAGCCTTCAGCGCGCGTACGGCCGCAGCATCATGCTCGGCTTCCACGGCGCGTACAGCCTGGGCGGGATCGCCGGGGCCTCGCTCGCCTGGGTGGGCGCGCACTGGGACCTGCCGCTGCCCACGCTCTACGCGCCGCTGGTGGCCACCCTGGTGCCCGTCGCGCTGGTCGCCAGCCGCTGGTACGTGGACCGCCAAGCCGACCGCCAGGTCGACCACCAAACCCATGACGACCAAACCCAGGGCCACCAAACCCAAGACCACGGCGCCGCCGTGAGCATGCGGGCGCTGCTGCCGCTCTGTCTCGTCATGGCCTTCGGCTATATCGGGGACTCCACCGTCTCCAACTGGAGCGCCAAGTACCTGGAGGACGTGCTCCACAGCTCCGAGCAGTTGGCCACGGTCCCGTACAACGTCTATATGGTCACCACGCTCCTCGGCCGCTCCTTCGGCGACTTCGGGGTGCGGCGCTTCGGCGCGGTCGCCGTGGTCCGGGCCGGGGCGCTGCTCGCGGGCGCCGGTTTCGCGGTGGTCGCGGCGGCGCCCAGCCCATGGCTGGGGATGGGCGGGTTCACGCTGCTGGGGCTGGGGCTGTGCGTGCTGGTGCCGCAGACGTTCGCGGCGGCGGGGCGGCTCTTCCCCGGGGCGTCCGACGCCGCCGTCGCCCGCCTCAATATCTTCAACTACGTGGGCTTCCTCATCGGCTCACCGCTCGTCGGCGCGCTGGGCGGCGCGTGGAGCTATCGGGCGGCGATGCTGGTGCCGATGGTGCTCGTGCTGGTGACGATCCGGTACGCGAGGTCGTTCACCCCTGTACCTGCCGGATACGGTGACGGGCATGAGCGGCCGCGCACAGTTGATGTGGGATGAGGAAGTAACCGGATACGACTTCGGCGCCGGGCACCCGATGGACCCGGTGCGGCTCGCGCTGACCATGCGGTTGGTGCGGGCGTACGGACTGGACCGGGCGGTCCAAGTGGTGGCCGCCAAGCCGGCCGGGGAGTCGACGCTGCGCCTGGTGCACGGGCAGGAGTACATCGAGGCGGTACGGCGGGCCTCGGCCGCCCCGGAATCGGCGGACGGTTCGTACGGGCTGGGGACGATCGACGATCCGGCCTTCGCGGGGATGCACGAGGCGTCCGCGCTGATCGCCGGGCAGTCGGTCGGCGCCGCCGAGGACGTATGGCGCGGTGAGGCGCTGCACGCGGTGAACTTCGCGGGCGGGCTGCACCATGCGATGCCCCGGGGCGCGTCCGGGTTCTGCATCTACAACGACGCGGCGCTGGCGGTCGCGCGACTCCTGGAGCTGGGTGCGGAGCGGGTGGCGTATGTGGATGTGGATGTCCATCACGGGGACGGGGTCCAGGCGGCGTTCTGGGACGATCCGCGGGTGCTGACGATCTCGCTGCATGAGCACCCCCGGACCCTGTTCCCGCAGACCGGCTGGCCGGAGGAGGCGGGCGGGGAGGGCGCCGAGGGCTCGGCGGTCAATGTGGCCCTGCCGGCCGGGACCTCGGACGAGGGATGGCTGCGGGCCTTTCACGCGGTGGTGCCGGAGCTGCTGGCGGCGTTCCGTCCGCAGGTGCTGGTGACCCAGCATGGCGCGGACACCCATGTCGAGGACCCCCTCGCTCACTTGGCGGTGACGGTCGACGCGCAGCGGGCGGTCGCCGAGAGCTGTCACCGGCTGGCGCATGAGCACGCGGACGGGCGCTGGGTCGCGCTCGGGGGCGGCGGCTATGCGGTGGTGGACGTGGTGCCGCGGTCCTGGACGCATCTGGTCGCGATCGCGGCGGGGCGGCCGGTCGAGCCCGCCGCGGCGGTGCCGGAGGAGTGGCGGCAGGAGGTGTACCGGCGGACCCGGATGGACGCGCCGCGGCGGATGACGGACGGGCGGGAGCCGGGCTGGCGGGAGTTCGGCGAGTCCGGGTACGACCCGGCGGACCGGCTGGACCAGGCGATCCTGGCGACGCGCCGGGCGGTCTTCCCGCACCACGGGCTGCTTCCGTGAATCGCCCCGCGAAAAGCCTCTCCACGCCGATCGGAAACGCCCGGACGAGGGTCTGACCAAACGGGCGTTACGCCAACCGTGGGGTCTGCCGGGATAACCGGGCGGCCGGCGGGCCGCGTCCGTCAGCATCGGTGACGTGCTGAGTACTGCCGCGCTGCGCGCGCATCTGCTGGCGGCGCGGCTCGCCGGACCCGTGGCGACGAGCCGGGAGGAGAGCCTGCGCCGCTATCGGCTCTTCGCCGCCCGGGACCCCCGGGTGCTGCTCGGTCTGGAGCCCGAATACGACTGGTCCTTTACGGAATTGCTCAGCTTGATGGGCGCCAAATGCGGGGTTTCGATCGACCCGGCCAACGTTTCGGGGCCGGATGTGATCGATCCAGAGCTGACGATCGCCGCTCTGCATGCCTTCGCGGACCGGCTGCGCGCCGCCGCCCAGGACCGGCTCCCGGTGCTCCTCGGCACCGGCCATCCCCACCGTCTCCTCGGGTTCTACGCCGCGTTGGCGTCGGCGCTCTCGGCGGCGGGCTGCCGTGTCCTCACTCCCGCGCACGGTAGATGTATCGACATAACGACGCGGTTCGGCGTACGTACCCACCGGCTCGCCTACGTACGAGGTATTGCGATGGTGCAGGCGCCCGGCGCTCGCCCGTCCGCGAGTGAGCCGGGCGCCCACAGCCATTCGCCGCTCCCGGTTCGGGTCGCGCTCGGCTCCGCCGCGGAGTCCGGCGGCCCGCTGCCGGGACTGGTCATCGGGGACCACGGATGGGTCTGCGGTGCAGGTCAGCTCGGTTTTGAGGCCATCGGTCTTGCGGATACGGACGACCCCGCGCTGTTCGTCGGGGAGGCCGAGGGACGGGTGTCCGTCGCCGTTCCGCTTGATGACGCTGTGCGGTCTGGTTACTACCGGCCGCTTACTCGCTATGTACTCAATCGAGCGTGTCTGTCACAGTAGGCGTCCGATCGCTACTCCTCTTCCCCACTTGCATCACCCGCCCCTAACCTGGGGTGGAGCGCGCATGCGACCAGGAGTCACCGGAGGGGAAGCCGGTGCCCGACATGTGCGGAAGGTTCAGGTGTTGTGTCATGGCTGCTGGCGAACGGCCTCTGAACGAGGTTCAGTTTCTGACCGTGGCGGAAGTCGCCTCGGTGATGCGAGTGTCCAAGATGACCGTGTACCGCTTGGTGCACAGCGGTCATCTGCCGGCGATCCGGGTGGGCAGGTCTTTCCGGGTCCCAGAGCAAGCGGTTCATGAATACCTCCGCGAATCGTATGTGGGGGTGGAGTCCGCCTAGGCGCTTTCCGGGCCCGGGGAGGACCCTCGGATTACGTGGTTCGCTCGGCGCCGGGTAGGCTGGCCCGATGTAGGTCGTGTGGGCTCGGACGCCCCGCACCGAGTGAATCGAAGTGAGCGAGGGTAGTCGTGGGCTCTGTTATCAAGAAGCGGCGCAAGCGGATGGCGAAGAAGAAGCACCGCAAGCTGCTCAAGCGCACGCGCGTCCAGCGTCGCAACAAGAAGTAAGCAAGCGACGCTGTGTTCGTCCCGCAGCCCTTCCACCACCGGTGGAAGGGCTGCGGTGCGTGTGGGGCACGGGTCTGAGCCATGGCGGCCCCGGTGGCCCCGGCTTAAAACGCGCAGCGCGCGGCGAGTGGTCATCACAGCGCAACATCGAGCGGTTACGGTGTTCCGCACAGCCCAGCTCGGACGAGGGTGGGAAGGAAGGCGCTGATCTTGGGAAAGGTCGTGCTCGTCACCGGGGTCGCTCGCCGGCTGGGAGGCCGTTTCGTCCGGCGCATACAGCGCGAACCCGATGTGGAGCGGGTGATCGGCGTGGATGCCGTGCCGCCCGAACACCACCTCGGCGGGGCCGACTTCGTCCGGGCCGATATCCGGCATCCCACGATCGGGAAACTGCTCGCCGAATACGGCGTCCACACCGTCGTCCACATGGATATCAACGGGACTCCGCTGGGGGCGCGCGGCAATCGCGCCTCGATCAAGGAGACCAATGTCATCGGCACCATGCAGTTGCTCGGCGCCTGCCAGAAGGCCCCGTCGGTGCAGCGGCTGGTGGTGAAGTCCAGCACCAATGTGTACGGCTCCGCGCCCCGCGACCCCGCCGTCTTCAGCGAGACCACCCCGCCCAAATCCCTGCCCAGCGGCGGCTTCGCCAAGGACACCGTCGAGGTCGAGGGATATGTCCGCGGTTTCGCCCGACGCCGCCCCGATGTCGCGGTGTGCGTGCTGCGCTTCGCCAACATCCTGGGGCCCTGCGCCGACTCGCCGCTCGCCGAGTACTTCGCGCTGCCCGTGCTGCCCACCGTCATCGGCTACGACCCGCGGCTCCAGTTCGTCCATGAGAAGGACGCCATCGAGGTGCTGCGGATCGGGGCCTCCGAGCCGCGCCGGTCCACGCTCAACAGCGGCACGTTCAATATCGCCGGGGACGGGGTGCTGCTGCTCTCCCAGGCCGCCCGGCGGCTCGGCCGCCCGACCCTGCCGCTGCTGCTGCCCACCCTGCGCTGGGCTCGCACCGCGCTGCGGTCCCTCGGCATCACCGACTTCTCGCCCGAGCAGGTCCGGCTGCTCACCCACGGCCGGGTCGTGGCCACCAACCAGATGCGCGAGACCCTGGGATTCGAACCCGAGCACACCACCGCCGGTGCCCTCGCGGACTATGCGCACAGCCGTGGTCCCGGGCTGCTCCCGCCCGAGACCCTCGCCCGTACCATTGATCGGCTCGCCGCGCTGCTGCCCGCGGGCGCCCAGACGTGAGGAGCGCAACCACCATGGCGGACGCCAAGGTCATTCCGTTTGGTGAGGAGCCCAGGTCTTCCCGGAGGAAGGTCCCTCGGCTGGGGCGCGGCGGCCGCTCCCAGGGCTCGCTCAAGCCCGTACCGCAGCAGCGCGACGAGGCGCTCGAACAGCGCCCCCAGACGGCGGCCGCGGCCGTGCCGCCCCTGCCGCCCGACCCGCCCAAGCAGGCCCCGGGCAGCGGCGACTGGGAGCGCAAGCTGGCCCACGGACTGAGCTTTCTGCGCCGCCGGATCACCGGGGACTACGAGGTCGACGACTTCGGCTACGACCACGATCTGACCGAGCAGGTGCTGATGTCCCTGCTCCGCCCGCTGTACGACAAGTACTTCCGGGTCGAGGTGAAGGGGATCGAGAACATCCCCGACAGCGGCGGTGCGCTCGTCGTCGCCAACCACTCCGGGGTGCTGCCGCTGGACGGGCTGATGCTCCAGGTCGCGGTGCACGACAACCACCCGGCCCAGCGCCATCTGCGGCTGCTCGCGGCCGACCTCGTCTTCGTACTGCCGGTCGTCAACGAGCTGGCGCGCAAGGCGGGTCACACCCTTGCCTGCGCCGAGGACGCCCAGTTGCTGCTGGAGCGCGGCGAGGTGGTCGGGGTGATGCCGGAGGGCTTCAAGGGGATCGGCAAGCCGTTCTCGGAGCGGTACAAGCTCCAGCGCTTCGGGCGGGGCGGCTTCGTCTCGACGGCGCTGCGCGCGGGGGCGCCGATCGTGCCGTGCTCGATCGTGGGCGCGGAGGAGATCTACCCGATGGTGGGGAACGCGAAGACCCTGGCCCGGCTGCTGGGCCTGCCGTACTTCCCGGTCACGCCGACCTTCCCGCTGCTGGGGCCGCTGGGCGCGGTGCCGCTGCCGACGAAGTGGACGATCCAGTTCGGCGAGCCCATCCCCACCGACGGGCATCCGCCGGAGGCGGCGGACGACCCGATGCTGATGTTCAACCTGACGGACCAGGTACGGGAAACGATCCAGCACACGCTCTACAAGCTGCTGGTGCAGCGGCGGTCGGTGTTCTTCTGAGGCTTGCCCGGCGGGCGGCGTGATGAGGCGCGGCCACCCGGCCCGACGGACGGAGTCCGGCGCAGCCCGGCCGAAGCTGGGGAGGCCCTCCAGGGCCGAGCCATGCGAGGGCGGCCGGAGGAGGGGCCAAGCTGCTGGTGCAGCGGCGGTCGGTGTTCTTCTGAGGCTTGCCCGGCGGGCGGCGTGATGAGGCGCGGCCACCCGGCCCGACGGACGGAGTCCGGCGCAGCCCGGCCGAAGCTGGGGAGGCCCTCCAGGGCCGAGCCATGCGAGGGCGGCCGGAGGAGGGGCCAAGCTGCTGGTGCAGCGGCGGTCGGTGTTCTTCTGAGGCTTGCCCGGCGGGCGGCGTGATGAGGCGCGGCCACCCGGCCCGACGGACGGAGTCCGGCGCAGCCCGGCCGAAGCTGGGGAGGCCCTCCAGGGCCGAGCCATGCGAGGGCGGCCGGAGGAGGGGCCAAGCTGCTGGTGCAGCGGCGGTCGGTGTTCTTCTGAGGCTTGCCCGGCGGGCAGTCTCGGCGTTTTCTGAGGGGTGGCGTGGTCTGAGGGCGGGTGGTGGGCGGCAGCGCACACCACCCGCCCTCAGGACGTCGTCACCTCGTGTCGTCGCCGTCGATGCTCAGGCCCGGCAGCAGGTCCGGCAGCAGGGGGGGAATGGTGATGTCCGGCTGGGACGACGCCTTGCCGCCCGGGTCGCCCTTGCCCGTGGACGGGCTGGGGCTCGCGCCGCCGAGCGGCGGGTCCAGCAGGTCCCCGGCCCCGCCCACCAGCCCGCCGCTCTGGTCGTGGGTGCTTGCCGAGGACGACGGGTGCGGGTGGGTGTCGGTCTCGCCGGTGCGGCTGCCGCTCGGGGTGGCCGAGGCGGACGCCGGACGGTCGCCCGGGGCCACCCCGTCGGCGCGCTGGGGCGCGTGCCCGGTCTGGCCGGACTGGCCCTGCTGCTCCTTCTTCGTGGGCAGCAACGCGCGCAACGGACCGACCTCTTGGTCTATGGCGTCGAAGACCGAGCTCACCTCGTCGCCGACATCCATGAGCTGGACCGGAAGCTGATCGCGCAGTCGGCTCCAGCCGCCGCGATGGGCCTGGGAGAAGGTGGAAAGCTGCTGGATCGGGCCGAGTGAGCCATCGCGCTCGTAGACCTGGTGCAGCAGCCGGTGGCCCTCGGAGGCGTCATGGCGCATACCGGCCAGGGCCCGGCGGATCTCCCCCAGCGAGTCATGGTCCAGATCGCCGGTGCGGGTGCGCTCCATCAGGCGGCGCGCCTCGCTCATCCGCGTCGACGCCTGGTCCAGATAGATCCGGCCGCGGTCGGCGTCGCCGTCGGCCATCTCCAGCTTGAGGTCCTCCATGCCGCGCTTGAAGCCGTAGAGGGTGTCGCCCGGCAGCGCGTCCGAGCTGGCCGCGGCGACGCCGCCGAAGGCACCCGCCGCGACGCCGACGGTGAGCCCCCCGGCCGCAAGCCCCTTGGACCAGCGGGAACGGGGGCGCAGTCTTGCGACCGGGGGTTTGGCGCGGTGGGCGCCGCCGGTGCGGCGGCGCTGCTCGGGCACGCGTGGTGCGCCCTCGGCGAAGGCCGCCTCCATGGCGGCGAGCAACTGCGCCCGCTGGGTGACGCGGACCTCCGGGTCCAATGTCGGTTTCGGCAGCTCGCCCAGCCCGCTCGCCAGGGCCAGCAGCCGTCTCCGCTCGGCGCTCTCCGCCGATGGGGAACCTGGCTGTTGCTGCGGCGCATTGTCCTGGGCGGCCTGGTGGTTGCTCTCCAGGGCCTCCAGGGCCTCCAGGGCCTTGGCGAAGGCGTTCGCCCGCCGGTGTGCCGATACGTTCGCGATCACAGGCGGCACCTCCTCTCGTCGTGACGGTCGACTCCCCAGGACACCCGAGGGTTCCGTGCCATGCGCGCGTCCACCCGATCGAGTGAGTGGACTACGGGCAGGGTACGACCGCGAGGCGCCTGCATCTCCCACAACGAGCGGCGCAGCACCCGGGTTACGCCCTGCCCAAAGGCGGACGGTCCGTGGCCGGACGGCTACGGGTGGTCAGCGGGCGTCGTCCGGAAGAAGCCGGGCCAGGGTGCGCACGGCCCGGTACTGAAGGGTTTTGATCGCGCCCTCGTTCTTCCCCATGACCCGGGCGGTCTCGGCGACCGAGAGGCCCTGGAGGAAGCGGAGCGTCACGCACTCCTGCTGCTGCGGGTTGAGTTTTCGCACCGCTTGGAGCAGGGCCGCGTTGGACAGCGATTCGAGGACGGAGTCCTCTGGGCTGCGCTCGACCTCGTTGGCGTCCAGCATCTCGCCGGTGGTGACCTCCAGCCGGAAGCGGCTGGACTTGAAGTGGTCGGCGACGAGGTTGCGCGCGATGGTCACCAGCCAGGCGCCGAAGTCGCGGCCCTGCCAGGTGAAGGTGCCGATGCGGCGCAGGGCGCGCAGGAACGTCTCGCTGGTCAGGTCCTCGGCCGTGGCCTTGCCGCCCACGCGGTAATAGATATAGCGGTAGACGGTGTCGGCGTACTGGTCGTAGAGCCTGCCGAACGCCTCCGCCTCTCCGGACTGGGCGCGCTCGACGAGGTCCATCATGCGACGGCTGTCGCTGTCGGCGCCGGGGCGCCGGGCGGTGGGGGTGGAGCCGCGGGAGCGTCTGCCGACCGCGGCGCCGCCGTCCGCCAGTGCGTAGCACGGACCGGCCTGGCCGGGGCGATTGACCGTGCCGACGGCTGGGCCGGCGGGCAGGGGGGCGGCGAGGCCGGGGACGGCATACGCGGTGGGGACGAAGCCGCGCAGACAGTCAAGGACCGTTGCGCGCAGCGTAGCCAGGCCCGAGGCGTCAACCCCGACGTGTGGGTACACGAGACTCCCAGAGGCAGAGCTTCCATCACGATCAGTACGGGACCGTCACCCGCCGTAGGGACGTGTGGGTACCGGTTTGCGTCTAAGGAGAATAACGCTTCGTACAGGCAGCACTACACCCAGTTGTTCAAATCATCGTTTCCGTTCGCTCTGTTATGGATTGATGACTCATCAAGTATCGAACGTGTGCCGCTAATTGATCGGAATCGTTCGTGAGTTGTGCGATTGCGTGGCGTGTTGTGACAAAGCGGCGGTAAGGGGACTGGCGGGAGCGCTGTGGGGTAAGACGCATGGAATGACCGAAACAGGACGGGCGCGTTCGGTTGGTGACGCTGCGTATCGATGGGCGCATGGTCACGGAGTGCGATCGGCGGTCAGTCTTGACCGTCCTCGGTCACGGTCGTGCGCGAGCGGTCAGCGCGGCCCGGGGGAGGGTGCCGGAAAGGGTCCAACGGGAGGTCAGCGGGGTGGAGTGGGTCCTCGGCCGCCCGCGGTCAGCGGCGTCGGCGGTGCAGGGCCACGGCGGCCGCCGTGCCGCCCGCCACCGCGCCCACCCCGGCCGCCGCCGGAATGCCGATCTTGGCCGCCTTACGGCCGGTGCGGTAGTCGCGCAGCCGCCAACTGTTCTCACGGGCGTGCTTGCGCAGCCGGGCGTCCGGGTTCACCGCGTACGGATGGCCCACGATCGACAGCATCGGGATGTCGTTCGCGGAGTCGCTGTAGGCCGCGCAGCGGGCGAGGTCCAGCCCCTCGGCCGTCGCCAGCGCCCGTACCGCCTCGGCCTTGGCCGGGCCGTGCAGCGGCTCGCCGACCAGCCGGCCGGTGTAGACGCCGCCGACCGACTCGGCCACCGTGCCCAGTGCCCCGGTCAGGCCGAGCCGCCGGGCGATGATCGTCGCGGTCTCGACCGGCGCGGCGGTCACCAGCCAGACCCGCTGCCCGGCGTCCAGATGGGCCTGGGCGAGGGCCCGGGTGCCGGGCCAGATGCGGTCGGCCATGTACTCGTCGTAGATCTCCTCGCCGATCGACATCAGCTCGGCGACCCGGTGGCCCTTGACGATGGACAGGGCGCTGCTGCGCACGTCCTCCATATGCGCCGGGTCCTCGACACCGGCCACCCGGAACCAGGTCTGCTGCCACGCGAAGCGGGCGAGTTCGCGCTTGCGGAAGAAGTGCCGCTTGTAGAGGCCGCGGCCGAAGTGGAAGATCGCGGCGCCCTGCATGACCGTGTTGTCCAGGTCGAAGAAGGCGGCGGCCCGCTCGTCGCCGACGACCGGGAATTCCGGTTCGGCGGGGGGCTGCGGTGCGGGGGTCTCGGCCGACGACTTGCGCGCTGCCTCGGCCGATGCCTCTCCGGCGAGGACACTCCGCTCGGTGGCGGGGCGTCGACGTCGGGTGAACCATCCCAGTGCGGCCATGGAGCGAGCATAGCCAGCGCTCCGGCGCATCCCGTTACGCCCGGGTGTCGGGCCGATTCAGGTTACGCGAAAGGGAGGCCGTACAGGGGGCGGAATCAGCCGCCTCGCGGGCGCGAAATCAGCCGCCTCGCGGGCGCGGGACCGGCCGTCTCGCGGGGTTCGGAATCAGCCGCCGAGCGCTTTGCGCAGCCGCCCCGGGTTCACTCGCCAGAAGTCGTGCTGTTCGCCGTCGATGAGCACCACCGGGATCTGCTCCCAGTAGGCGCGGTACAGCTCCTCGTCCTGGGTGATGTCCTTCTTCTCCCAGGGGGTGCCCAGCTCGCCGCAGACCTCTTTGATCACGGCCTCGGCGTCCTCGCACAGGTGGCAGTCGGGCTTGCCGATCAGCGTGACCGTGCGCTCGGCGGGCTTCTTCCGCGGGGTGCGGCGCAGCAACGGACTCATGCCCCTCATTCTGCCTGCCCTTTTCGAGGCTCGGTTCGCCTCCGGGGCGCTTCAGCCTCCCCCAGCTACCGCTGGGAGGTGCCCCCTGTCGACGGTCGACCGTGCTCGGTCGCCCACGCGGCGGAGCCGCATATCGATCGCAGCCCGCGCTCCCTGCGCGCGCTCTCCCTGTCGACAGCGACGCGCCCCTTCGGCTCGCCCCCAGCTACCGCTGGGAGGTGCCCCCGGCCGGAAGACCTCAGCGCCCTGACCCGCGACGGCGCCCCTCCCACGAGTTCGGAAGTGGGCTCTCGGTCGATTACGATCGTGGGCGTTTTGTTGCTGTCCGGGGGTAAAAAGGTGAGGAGTGAGGGCCTGTGCTCCGGTCGGCGGCCCAGTGGTACGAGCGTGCCTGCCGGGAACGGCGTGACGCAGGTGGTGGTTCCGCGGCTGGCGCGAAAAGGCGCGTGACACCGGTCACTTTGCTCGGACAAAGCGGACACCATCTTTGTGCACGCGTTCACAAAGACATAGCCTGCTGTCGATGGGGCGGTCATGAAACACCCGGCCGCCCACAGCCTCGCTCTACCCGCAGGAGCACCGTGGCAACTGGCCGAACTCACCGACCGGCGACCCGCAGCCGAGGGATCCCCGAGGCCACCGTCGCCCGGCTACCGCTGTATCTGCGTGCCCTGACCGCTCTCTCCGAGCGCTCGGTGCCCACAGTGTCCTCGGAGGAGCTGGCCACCGCGGCCGGCGTCAATTCGGCCAAGCTGCGCAAAGACTTCTCCTATCTCGGTTCGTACGGCACCCGCGGTGTCGGCTACGACGTGGAGTACCTCGTCTACCAGATCTCGCGGGAGCTCGGGCTCACCCAGGACTGGCCGGTTGTGATCGTCGGTATCGGTAATCTCGGCGCCGCGCTCGCCAACTACGGCGGCTTCGCCTCCCGTGGTTTCCGGGTCGCCGCGCTGATCGACGCCGACCCCGGCATGGCCGGGAAGCCGGTCGCGGGCATTCCGGTGCAGCACACCGACGAGCTCGAGAAGATCATCACGGAGAACGGCGTCTCGATCGGCGTCATCGCCACCCCGGCGGGCGCGGCCCAGCAGGTCTGCGACCGGCTCGTCGCCGCCGGGATCACCTCGATCCTCAACTTCGCGCCCACCGTGCTGACCGTTCCGGACGGGGTGGACGTGCGCAAGGTCGATCTCTCCATCGAGCTCCAGATCCTCGCCTTCCACGAGCAGCGCAAGGCGGGCGAGGAGGTCGCCGCGCCCGAGGAGGCCGCGGGAGCCGTGCCACCACCGCCCGTGGCGCATCGCGCGCCCTCCGCCGGCCCCGGTGCCGACAGCGGCCGGCAAGGACCTGACGGGGACGTGCCCGCCGTGATGCCGGCATGAGTCTCCTCGTCGTCGGACTGAGCCACCGCAGCGCGCCCGTGAGCGTGCTGGAGCGCGCCGCCCTGGTGGGGGACGAGCAGGCGAAGCTGGTGCAGGACACCCTCGCCGCCGAGCCCGCCACCGAGGCCGCGGTGCTGGCCACCTGCAACCGCATCGAGCTCTACGCCGACGTGGACAAGTTCCACGCCGGGGTGGCCGAGCTGTCCACGCTGCTCGCCCAGCACACCGGCGTCGGCCTGGACGAGCTCACCCCGTATCTCTACGTCCACTACGAGGACCGGGCCGTCCACCACCTCTTCTCGGTGGCCTGCGGGCTGGACTCGATGGTCGTCGGCGAGGGCCAGATCCTCGGCCAGATCAAGGACGCGCTCGCGCTGGGGCAGGAGCTGCACACCGCCGGGCGGCTGCTGAACGATCTCTTCCAGCAGGCGCTGCGGGTCGGCAAGCGGGCCCACAGCGAGACCGGAATCGACCGGGCCGGCCAGTCGCTGGTCACCTTCGGCCTGGAGCAGATGGCCCAGGGCGCGCCGGTGGCGGAGTGGGCCCGGGGCAAGCGGGCCCTGGTGATCGGCGCGGGTTCGATGTCCTCGCTGGCCGCGGCGACGCTCGCCCGCGCCGGTGTGGCAGAACTGGTGATCGCCAACAGGACGTTGGAGCGGGCGCTGCGCCTGGCGGAGTCCCTGGTCCAGCAGCACGCGGCCACTCCGGCCGCGATCCCCGCCGAGGGTGCTGAAACGTTGCGCGAGCCGCTGGTGGCCCGCGCCGTGCCGCGGGACCGGGTCTCCGCCGAGCTGCCGCACGCCGACATCGTCGTCTCCTGTACGGGCGCGACCGGCCTGGTCCTGACCGCCCCGGAGCTGCGCACCGCGCTCGCCCAGCGCGCGGCCTGCCCGCCCGGGGCCCACCGCGCCGGGACGGACGTCTCGCTGCTCGATCTGGCGATGCCGCGCGACATAGACGCGGCGGCGCACCGGATCGAGGGGCTGCACCTGGTCGACATCGAGTCCCTCGCCGAGGCCGCCGCCGAGCCGTCCGGGGCGCCGGGCTCGTCCGCCGGGGCGATGGCCGCCGACGTGGACAAGGTGCGGACCATCGTCTCCGCCGAGGTGGCCGCCTTCGGGGCGGCCCAGCGCGCCGCGCACATCACGCCGACGGTCGTCGCACTGCGTACCATGGCGGCGGACGTCGTCGCCAGTGAGATCGCCCGGCTCGACGGGCGCCTACCGGATCTGGACGACAAGCAGCGGTCCGAGATCACGCAGACCGTGCGCAGGGTCGTCGACAAGCTGCTGCACGCGCCCACCGTGCGGGTCAAGCAGCTCGCGAGCACTCCGGGCGGCGCCGGTTACGCCGACGCCCTGCGCGAGCTCTTCGACCTCGATCCGCAGGCGGTCGCCGCCGTCAGCCGCGCCGACGGCTCGGCCCGGGCGGCCGAACCGAACGACTCGAAGGGAGGCCGGCCATGAACGCCACCCCCTCACCCGCCGCCTCCGGCGGCCTTGCGCCACTGCGTCTGGGCACCCGCCGCAGCGCGCTCGCCATGGCCCAGTCCGGCCTGATCGCGGACCTGGTGCGCGAGATCACCGGGCGCCCCGTCGAACTGGTCGAGATCACCACGTACGGCGACACCTCGCGGGAGCACCTCGCGCGGATCGGCGGCACCGGCGTCTTCGTCTCGGCGCTGCGCGATGCGCTGCTGAGCGGTGAGATCGACCTGGCCGTGCACTCGCTGAAGGACCTTCCCACCGCGGAGCCGGACGGCCTGACGCTCGCCGCGATACCGCGCCGCGAGGACCCGCGCGACGCGCTGATCGCCCGCGACGGGCTCACCTTCGACCGGCTTCCCCCGGGGGCCCGGATAGGCACCGGATCCCCGCGCCGCGCGGCCCAGCTCAACGCGTGGGCCCGCGCCTTCGGCCTCGACATCGAGACCGTGCCGATACGCGGCAATGTCGACACCCGGATCGGCTACGTCCGGTCGGGGCGGCTGGACGCCGTGGTGCTCGCCGCCGCCGGCCTGATCCGTCTGGGGCGGATCGGCGAGGCGACCGAGCTGCTCGATGTCGGCCATGTTTTGCCCGCCCCCGGCCAGGGGGCCCTGGCAGTGGAGTGTGCCGCGTCCAACGTGGCGCTCACTGCCCGGCTCGCCGAGATCGACGACCCGTACACACGGGTCGCCGTGACCGCCGAGCGATCCCTGCTCGCCGCCCTGGAGGCCGGTTGCAGCGCACCTGTGGGGGCGCTGGCCGACCTGTTGGCCGACGGTCAGGTTGTCACCGAAATGCGCCTGCGCGGCGTCGTCGGCTCCCTCGACGGCACGACGCTGGTGCAGCTATCCACCACCGGTCCCGTACCCGCGTCGCCCAGTGAGGCCGGGGACCTCGGTCGCGAACTCGCCGCCGAGATGCTCGCCAAGGGTGCGGCCGGTCTTATGGGGGAGCGAGCACTTTGAACCCCACCGTCCCGAATCACCCCGGCTGCGGACACGTCACCTTCCTCGGTGCGGGCCCCGGAGATCCGGGCCTGCTGACCTTGCGCGCCGTGGAGGCTCTGGCCACCGCGGACGTACTGATCGCCGACCCGCAAGTGCTCGACGTGGTGCGGGGGCACGTCAGGCCGGGCGTGGCCGCGGACGCTCAGGGCGTGCCGCGGCAGGCGGACACTGATGGGCCGTCAGCCACCGCCATCCCGGTACTCCGGGACACCGCCAATCTTGTCATGACGGCCGCGCGCGGCGGCAAGCGGGTCGTCCGCGCGGTCGCGGGCGACCCCGGCCTCGACGGATACGCCGCCGACGAGATGCTCGCCTGCGCCGCCGAGGGCATCCTCTTCGAGGTGGTGCCGGGTGTGGCCGCCGCGGTGGGCGTGCCCGCCTACGCGGGGGTGCCGCTGCGGGACGCCCACAGCGCGGATGTGCGCTTCGTGGACGCCCTGGCGGCCGATGAGCGCTGCTGGAGCGAGGTCGGCTCGTCCGACGCGACCGCCGTGGTCTCCGCGACCCTGGAGACGGTGGCCGCGGCCGCGGGTGAGCTGGTGGCCGCGGGCCGCAAGCCGGACACCCCGCTCACCGTCACCGTCGGCGGTACCACCACCCGCCAGCGGACCTGGACCGCGACGCTGGGCACCATCGCCCAGGTGCTGAAGGCCGCCAAGGTGCTGCCGTCGCCGCAGGGCGCACAGCCCGTGATAGCCGTGGTCGGCGAGCAGAGCGCGGCCGGCCGGCGCGAACAGCTCTCCTGGTTCGAGTCCAAGCCGCTGTTCGGCTGGAAGGTCCTGGTGCCGCGCACCAAGGAGCAGGCCGCCTCGCTCTCGGACCAGTTGCGCTCCTATGGCGCGGTGCCCAGCGAGGTGCCGACGATCGCCGTGGAGCCGCCGCGCACCCCGCAGCAGATGGAGCGCGCGGTCAAGGGCCTGGTCACCGGGCGCTATGAGTGGATCGCCTTCACCTCGGTCAACGCGGTCAAGGCGGTGCGGGAGAAGTTCGAGGAGTACGGGCTCGACGCCCGCGCGTTCGCCGGGATCAAGGTCGCGGCGGTGGGCGAGCAGACCGCCAAGTCGCTGATCGACTTCGGGGTGAAGCCGGATCTGGTGCCCAGCGGTGAGCAGTCCGCGGCCGGACTGCTGGAGGACTGGCCGCCCTACGACCCGGTCTTCGACCCGATCGACCGCGTCTTCCTGCCGCGGGCCGACATCGCCACCGAGACCCTGGTCGCCGGGCTGATCGAGCTGGGCTGGGAGGTCGACGACGTGACCGCGTACCGCACCGTGCGCGCCTCGCCGCCGCCGGCCGAGACCCGTGAGGCGATCAAGGGCGGCGGGTTCGACGCGGTGCTCTTCACCTCGTCGTCCACCGTGCGGAACCTCGTCGGCATCGCGGGCAAGCCGCACAATGTCACTGTCATCGCCTGTATCGGCCCGGCCACCGCGAAGACCGCGGAGGAGCACGGGCTGCGGGTGGACGTGCTGTCGCCCGAGCCCTCGGTGCTCAAGCTCGCCGAGGCGCTCGCGGACTTCGGGGCGGCGCGGCGGCAGGCCGCGGTCGAGGCCGGCGAGCCGGTCACCCGCCCGAGCGAGCGACGGCCGGGATCACGGAGGAGGGCACGCTCTTGAGCACCACGTACGGCAGCTTCCCCGGTGCGCGGCCGCGCCGGCTGCGGGTGAATCCGACCATGCGCCGCATGGTCGCGGAGACCCGGCTGCATCCGGCCGAGCTGATCCTGCCCGCGTTCGTGCGCGAGGACCTGACCGAGCCGCTGCCGCTTCAGGCGATGCCGGGCGTCCTCCAGCACACCCGGGACTCCCTGCGGAAGGCGGCGGCCGACGCGGTCGCCGCGGGCGTCGGCGGGATCATGCTCTTCGGGGTGCCGGAGGAGTCCAAGAAGGACGCCGTCGGCACGCCCGGCACCGATCCGGACGGGATCCTCCAGGTGGCCATCCGCGATGTGCGCGCCGAGGTCGGCGACGACCTGGTGATCATGTCCGATCTCTGCCTGGACGAGCACACCGACCACGGCCACTGCGGGGTCCTGGACGCCGAGGGCCGGATCGACAACGACGCCACGCTGGAGCGGTACGCGGAGATGGCCCGCGCCCAGGCCGACGCGGGCGTCCACACCGTGGGCCCCAGCGGCATGATGGACGGGCAGGTCGGGGTGATCCGCGAGGCGCTGGACGGCGCCGGGCACCAGGACATCTCGATCCTCGCCTACACCGTGAAGTACGCCTCCGCCTTCTACGGTCCGTTCCGCGAGGCGGTGGGCTCCTCGCTGAAGGGCGACCGCAAGACGTATCAGCAGGACCCGGCCAACGCCCGGGAGGCGATGCGCGAGCTGGAGCTGGACCTGGCCGAGGGCGCGGACATGGTCATGGTGAAGCCGGCCCTGCCCTACCTGGACATCCTGCGGCAGATCGCCGACGCGGTGGATGTGCCGGTGGCCGCGTACCAGATCTCCGGTGAGTACGCGATGGTCGAGGCGGCGGCGGCCAACGGCTGGATCGACCGCGACCGCGCGATCATGGAGACACTGACCTCGGTACGGCGCGCGGGCGCGGGGATGATCCTCACGTACTGGGCGACCGAGGTCGCCCAGCGGCTGAACCGCGGGGAGTGAGCCTGAACCGCGGGGAATGAGCCTCCACCGCGGCGAATGACGGGGAATGACCACGAGGCCGGGGGCGCGGAGCCCCCGGCCTTCGCGTCACCGGCCCGCTCTTCTCTCCTGTCGCTCTTACGGCGGTCACCGGCCGCTGACCACGAAGTCGGCGGCCGCCCGCCCGGGGGCGACCAGCCGGGCGTTGGCCTCGTCGGAGGTGAGGACGAAGCGCTCGGCCATCTCGCGCGGCTTGCCGAACCGCTCATGGCGGTCGATCAGCCGGCGCACCCGCTCCTCGGTGTCCAGGTCGACCCACCAGGTCTCGTCCAGCAGCTCGCGGACCGGGAGCCAGGGCGCCTCGTCCAGCAGCAGATAGTTCCCCTCGGTGATCACCAGCGGGATCTCGGGCGGCACCGGGATGGTGCCCGCGACGGGCTGTTCCAGCTCGCGGTCGAACCCCGGCGCGTAGACGACCTCCTCGGCGCGCGGCGCCCGCAACCGCCGCAGCAGCGCGGTGTAGCCGTACGGGTCGAAGGTCTCCGGCGCGCCCTTGCGGCCGGTCAGGCCGAGCCGGCGCAGCTCGGCGTCGGCGAGGTGGAAGCCGTCCATCGGCACCAGGGCGGCCCGGTCGGCGCCGAGGGCGTCGACCAGGTACTCGGCGAGGGTGGTCTTACCGGCCCCGGGCGGTCCGGCGATGCCGAGCAGGCGGCGACCGCCCGCGTCGGCCAGGCGCTGGGCGCGGTCGAGGAGTTGCTGGGAAGTCATGGCGGGCGCTTTCGATGGCTTTCGGGAAGGGGCACGGTCCACTATCCGGCCTGCGGCCCGCCCGTGCGGTCGGCGGTGAGGGGGAGAGCAGGCGGTCCGGCGGTGAGGAGAAGGGCAGGCGGTCCGGCGGTGAGGGGAGGGCAGGCGGGCAGCCGGGCGAATTTCCAGAAATCTCGGCAGAGGGGCACATCCCTGGACCCCTTTCGCGCGTCACATGAGAGAGCGGCCCTGCGATGTGGCCGCACGCATGGGGCATTTGGAGATATTCACGTTGAAAACCGGCATGAAGGGTCTACGTCGCGTATCCGCGGTCGCGATCACCGCTGGAGCCGTGCTGACGGCGGGTGCGTTCACCGCCTCCGCGCAGGCCGCGACGACCGCAAGTCCCACGATCGCCGCCAAGGGCGGGTTCGTGATGAACAACGCCACGGGGAAGAGCCTGTTCACCAAGGCCGCCGACGGCCGTCTTTCCACCGGCTCCACCACCAAGATCATGACGGCCCGGGTGGTGCTCGCGCAGCCGAACCTCAACCTGGACGCCAAGGTCACGGTCCAGAAGGCGTACAGCGACTACATCGTCGACAACAACTGGGCCTCCTCGGCCAAGCTGATCGTCGGCGACAAGGTCACCGTCCGCCAGTTGCTGTACGGGCTGATGCTCCCGTCCGGCTGTGACGCGGCGTACGCGCTGGCGGACAAGTTCGGCTCCGGTTCCACCCGGGCCGCGCGGGTGAAGTCGTTCATCGGCAAGATGAACACCACGGCCAAGTCCCTCGGGCTGACGAACACCCACTTCGACTCGTTCGACGGCATCGGGCGTGGCGCCAACTACTCGACGCCGCGCGATCTGACCAAGCTGGCCAGCAGCGCGATGAAGTACTCCACGTTCCGCTCGGTCGTGAAGACGAAGTCGACCAAGCAGAAGGTGACCACGAAGAGCGGCGGCTACCGCTACATGTCGTGGACCAACACCAACAACCTGCTGGGCAGCTACTCGGGCACCATCGGCGTCAAGACCGGCTCGGGTCCGGAGGCCAAGTACTGCCTGGTCTTCGCCGCCACCCGGAACGGGAAGACGATGATCGGCACCGTCCTCGCCTCCACCTCGGTGGACAACCGCACGAAGGACGCGAAGAAGCTGATGGACTACGGCTTCAGCAGGTAGCCGTCACCCGTAGCACAGCGAGGGGCCTGCCCCGCGAACCCATCGGGTCGCGGGGCAGGCCCTTGCCGTAGCTCCCGCGCCGTGGTCAGCGCACCGCGTTCCAGGAGTGCGCCACATCCACCACGACCCGCCCGTCCGTCTGGAAGACGCGGAACGGCAGCCGTGCCCGCACGCCGAGGCCGACCTGGGTCTCGCCCTCGAAGCTGGCGCCGAAGCGGGTGTCCCGGAAGGTCTGGTACCCGGCGATGTCGACCCCCGGCAGCGGCTTGCGCGCCCGCCCCGGATACGACTCCCCGCCGGTCCCCGGGTCGTAGCTCGGCGCGGCCACATGGATGTCCAGGATCGCCCCGCCGCCGACCGGGATCTCCTCGCCCGAACCGTCCTGGTACAGGGTGTCCACGTACGCCACGCGGTAGCCGACGCGATCGGCGGCCGTGGCGCCCTTCACGTCGAACACCATGCGGTCGTAGCAGGCGTGCCGGCCGGTCCGGATGCTCCCCAGCGGTGTGTGGCCCGCCGGCTGGGCCGTCTTCTCGCCGCTGCCCCAGCCGGTCTCACAGGCCGCCGCCTTGGCCGCCGCCTTGGCCGCGGCCGGAGTGACGGCCCCCGCCGCCCCCGCCGTCGCCGCCAGCGCGCCGCCCGCGAGCACCATCGCCGCGAGTGCGGTCACCCACCGTCGCATGGTCAAGCCCCCAATGTTCCGTTGATGACGAGTGATTCACGGGGTTGGACGGGCCGGGGCGGCGAGAGGTTGTCCGGTCCGGGAAAGGTGTCGCGAATGCCACGTGCGCGACGGTACGCCTGACGCTCCGTCGGGGGTTATCCCCCGGACGGGTCGGCCGGGTGCCGGGATGGGAGGCGGACGCCGGTTCGACAAGGCTTGTGCGTATGAGACCGACGACCGGCAGAACCGCCGCACTGGCCCTCGCCACCGCCGCCACCGCATCCCTCCTCGGCAGCGCGTCCGCGGACGCGACCCCGGGCCCGCGGGCAGACCCGACCGCCGCCGCGCCCGACTGGGGCGCCTGCGAGGGCACCGGGCTCGACCCCCGTCAGGAATGCGCCACGCTCAAGGTGCCGCTGGACTACCGCGATCCCGGCGGCAAGCGGATCTCCCTCGCCGTATCCCGGATCCCCGGCGAGCGGCCGCAGGCCCGCCGGGGCACCCTGGTGCTGATCCCGGGCGGCCCCGGCTCGACGGGGCTGGAGCGGCCCAGCACGCTCGGCAAGCGGCTGCCGAAGTCGGTGCGGGACGCCTATGACATCGTCAGCTTCGACCCGCGCGGCATGGGGCAGTCCACCCACGCCGGCTGCGGTCTGAACCCCGCCGATCTGTCGCTGCTCGCCTCCCGCCCCTGGCCCGACCCCGACGGGGACATCACGCGGAACGTCACCACCGGCCGCCGCATCGCCGACACCTGCGCCCGCAACGGCGGTGAGCTGCTGCGCACCATCAGCACCGTCAACGAGGCCCGCGACATCGACAGCATCCGCCGGGCGCTCGGCGAGCGAAAGCTGTCCGCATGGGGGGTCTCCTACGGGACGTATGTGGGCTCCGTCTACGCGCAGATGTTCCCCGAGCACACCGACCGCTGGGTGCTGGACAGCAATGACGATCCGAACCCGGAGCGGGTGGAGCGCGGCTGGCTGGCCAACTACGCCGTGGGCGTCGAGGACACCTTCCCCGACTTCGCCCGCTGGGCCTCCGCCCTTGGCAGCCCCGTCCGGCTCGCCGAGACCCCCGACGGGGTGCGGCGACGGGTCCTGGACCTCGCCGCCCGGCTGGACGCGAAGCCGCTGCCGTGGCCCGGCGCCAACCCGCCCGAGCTGAACGGCAACGCACTGCGCCAGAGCATGCTGGACGCCCTGTACTCCCGGGACGACTTCGAGAGCCTGGCCCGGCTGATCGCCGACGCGGACGCGGGCAAGGTGCCCGCCGAGGCACCGGCCGACCCGCCGCAGGACGCCGCGGCCGTATCCCTCGCGACCATCTGCAACGACGTGGAGTGGCCCACGTCCCTGCCGGACTACGCCCGGGATGTGGCCGCCAGCCGTAAGAGCCACCCGCTCACCGCGGGCATGCCGATGAACGTCACGCCCTGCACGTTCTGGCATGACGCGCCGCGGGACAAGCCGGTGCGGATCACCGACCAGGGGCCGTCGAACGTCCTGCTGGTGCAGAACAAGCGCGATGTGGCCACCCCGTACAGCGGGGCGCTGAATCTGCGGCGCGCCTTTGGCGACCGGGCCCGGATGGTCAGCGTGGACGCGATGGGGCATGGCGCGGCCTATGTGGTGAACAACGGCAGCGCCTGCGCGGACCGGAGGGTCACGGACTTCCTGCTGAAGGGGGAGCGGCCGGAGCACGATGTGCTCTGCCGGTGAGGAACGCCGGGAGCCCCTGATAAATGCGCGGCGCCCCGCTCCCTGTCGCAGGGGCGGGGCGCTTCACAATCAGCCGGCTCAGAGGCGCTCGGGGGTGCGGATGCCCAGCAGGGTCATGCCCTGCCGCAGCGTCCGCGCCGTGATGTCGCACAGGAAGAGGCGGTTCTCCACCTGGGACGGGCCGCCCTCGGCCTTCAGGACCGGGCACTGGTCGTAGAAGGTCGTGTAGAGCGAGGCCAGTTGGTAGAGATACCCGGCCAGCTTGTGCGGCTCGAATCCGGCGGCCACCTCGGCCAGCGTCTCCCCGAACTGGTCGAGGTGCAGGCCCAGCGCCCGCTCGGCCGCGGTCAGCGGCAGCTCGGGGTGGGCCACCGTCCGCTGCCCCTCCTCGGCGCGGCGCAGGATCGACTGGATCCGGGCGTACGCGTACTGGAGATAGACCGAGGTGTCGCCGTTGAGCGAGACCATCTGGTCGAGGTCGAACTTGTAGTCACGCGAGGCGGAGGTGGACAGATCCGCGTACTTCACCGCGCCGACGCCGACCTGGGCGCCGCGCTCGAGGATCTCCTCCTCGGTGAGGCCGAGCTTCTCGCTCTTCTCCCGGACCACGGCCGCGGCCCGCTCGGTGGCCTCGTCGAGCAGATCCTCCAGCCGCACCGTCTCGCCCGCGCGGGTCTTGAACGGCTTGCCGTCCTTGCCCAGGACGGTGCCGAAGGCGAGCTGGACGGCGTGCACCTGGTCATTGAGCCAGCCGATCCGGCGGGCGGTCTCGAAGACCATCTTGAAGTGCAGCGACTGCCGGGCGTCCACCACATACAGCAGGGTGTCGGCCTTGAGATGCTGCACCCGGTCACGGATCGCGGAGAGGTCGGTGGCCGCATAGCCGAAGCCGCCGTCGGACTTCTGGACGATCAGCGGCACCGGATTGCCCTCGGGGCCCTTGATGTCGTCGAAGAAGACGCACAGCGCACCCTCGGAGCGGACGGCGACGCCGGACTCCTCCAGCAGCCGGCAGGTCTCGGCCAGCATGTCGTTGTAACCCGACTCGCCGACCACATCGGGGTCGTGGATCTCGATGTCCAGCTTGTCGAAGACCGAGTAGAAGTAGATCTTCGACTCGTCCACGAACTTCCGCCACAGGGCGACGGTCTCCTCGTCGCCCGCCTGGAGATCCACCACCCGCCGCCGGGACCGCTCCTTGAACTCCGGGTCGGAGTCGAAGAGCGCCCGCGCGGCCTTGTACAGCCGGTTCAGATTGGACATGGCCTCCTGGCCGGAGGCGGCGTCCTTGTGGTCCAGCTCATGCGGGTGCTCGATCAGATACTGGATGAGCATGCCGAACTGGGTGCCCCAGTCGCCGATGTGATGGCGGCGGACCACCTGCTCGCCCGCGAACTCCAGGATCCGCACCACCGCGTCGCCGATCACCGCCGAGCGCAGATGGCCGACGTGCATCTCCTTGGCCACATTGGGCTGGGCGTAGTCGATCACGGTGGTGCCGGGCGCCTGCGCGAACGGCACGCCGAGGCGGTCGTCGGCGGCGCGGGCGGCGAGGGTCGCGGTGATCGCGGAGTCGGCGATGGTGATGTTGAGGAAGCCGGGGCCGGAGACCTCGATGTCGGCGATCACCGGATCGGGGTCGGCCGAGGTGGCGGCGACCGGAAGGTGCGCCACCACCTTGGCGGCCAGCTCACGGGGGTTTCCCTGGAGCTTCTTGGCCAGCGCCAGCATCCCGTTGGCCTGGAAATCGGCCCGGTCGCTTCGTCGCAGCAGCGGGTCCGCGGAGGCGGCCTCCGGCAGGGCAGCCGAGAGGGCGTCCGCGACGCGCTGATGGACGGTGGCGGCGAGGGAGAGGACCGATGCCATAGCTGAGGTGCCATTCCGATAGTGGTGGTATGGACACCCCAGTATTTCACGGCGGGTCCAACGATTTCCCCGGCCTGTGGATAACCCGGACCCGCCCGCCCGGCCCTGTGGGCAACGCCGAAGGGGTCCGTTCCGTCTGGGACAATGGGCGGTGCCATGACCGCTAGGAAGGAAGTGCCGACCGTGGCTCAGAGCACCGAGACCGACTGGGTCTCCCGATTCGCCGACGAGGTCATTGCCGAGGCGGAGCGCCGCGCCCCGGGCAAACCTGTCGTCTGCGCCTCGGGTCTCAGCCCGTCCGGCCCGATCCACCTCGGCAATCTGCGCGAGGTCATGACCCCGCACCTGGTCGCCGACGAGATCCGGCGCCGGGGCTATGAATGCGTTCACATCCTGTCCTGGGACGACTACGACCGGTACCGCAAGGTCCCGGCCGGGATCGACCCGTCCTGGTCCGAGCACATCGGCAAGCCGCTCACCTCGGTCCCGGCCCCGCCCGGATCGCCGTATGCGAACTGGGCGGAGCACTTCAAGGCGCCGATGACCGAGGCGCTGCGCGAGATGGGCATCGACTTCCAGCCCATCAGCCAGACCGAGATGTACACCTCGGGGGCGTACCGCGAGCAGATCCTGCACGCGATGCGCCATCGCCGGGAGATCGACGCCGTTCTGGACCGGTACCGCACCAAGGAGAAGGCCGGCGCCAAGAAGCCGGGCAAGCAGCAGCAGAAGCCGGTCGACGAGGCCGAGCTGGCCGCCGCCGAGGGGTCGGGCGCGGCCGCCGAGGACGACGGCAGCGCGGGCGGCGCGGGCTACTTCCCGTACAAGCCCTACTGCTCGGTCTGCGACCGCGATCTGACCACGGTGACCTCGTACGACGAGGAGACCACCGAGCTGGCCTACACCTGCGCGTGCGGCCATGGCGAGACCGTCCTGCTCACCGAGCACAACCAGGGCAAGCTGGTCTGGAAGGTCGACTGGCCGATGCGCTGGGCGTACGAGGGCGTGGTCTTCGAGCCCTCGGGCGTCGACCACTCCTCGCCGGGCTCGTCCTATGTGGTCGGCGGCCAGATCGTCCGTGAGGTCTTCGGCGGGGAGCAGCCCATCGGCCCGATGTACGCCTTCGTGGGCATCAGCGGTATGGCCAAGATGTCCTCGTCCAAGGGCGGTGTGCCCACCCCGGCCGACGCCCTGGAGATCATGGAGGCGCCGCTGCTGCGCTGGCTGTACGCCCGCCGCCGGCCCAACCAGTCCTTCAAGATCGCCTTCGACCAGGAGATCCAGCGGACCTACGACGAGTGGGACGCGCTGGAGCGCAAGATCGGCGAGGGCACGGCCCAGCCCGCCGACGTGGCCGCGTACGGCCGCGCGACCCGCACCTCCACGGGCGAGCTGCCGAGCACCCCGCGCCCGCTGCCGTACCGCACGCTGGCCTCGGTGGTGGACATCACCACCGGCCATGACGAGCAGACGCTGCGCATCCTCAGCGACCTCGACCCGGGCAACCCGGTCACGTCCCTGGCGGAGACCCGGCCCCGGCTCGACAAGGCCGAGCGCTGGATCACCACCCAGGTCCCGGCCGACCAGCGCACCCGGGTCCGGGACGAGCCGGACACCGAGCGGCTGGCCGTGCTGGGCGACACCGAGCGGGAGTCGCTGCGGCTGCTGCTCGACGGCCTGGACGACCACTGGTCGCTGGACGGACTCACCACGCTGGTCTACGGAGTGCCCAAGATCCAGGCGGGGCTGGCGCCGGACGCCAAGCCGACACCGGAGCTGAAGGTCGCCCAGCGGTCGTTCTTCGCGCTGCTCTACACCCTGCTGGTCGGGCGGGACACCGGCCCGCGGCTGCCCACCCTGCTGCTGGCGGTGGGGGCGGACCGGGTGCGCAAGCTGCTCGCGGCCTGACCTCCCTCGCTCCCGGGCGCCGGGCGGGCGGCCTCATGGCTGCCGCCCGGCGCTCCCGGCTTTACGGGATGGCTTCCCGCTCCAGGCGGACGCGCTCCTTGAAGTCCTCGACGTAGGCGGACAGCTCGCTGTTGCTGAGGTCGCTCACGCCGTAGGTGTCGCGCAGCCGCTGGCCGAACTGGTACGCGGAGGGGTACCGGCTGTGGTCGGCGAGGAACTGGCGGAAGGTCGCGTAGTAGACCTCCTCGCGCGGGACGTCGTCCGGCAACTGGTTCACCGGCTGCCCCGGCTGCCCCGGCTGCTCCTCGTACGCGTACCGCTCGGGCTCGCGCTGCTCCGGTACGTACACGCCGCTGCCCACGCCCTCACCGCCGAGCGGTCGCACCCGGCCGCCGGGCCCGACCGGCACGGTGAGCTGGGGCTGCGGGGACTGTTGCTGCTCGGGCTGCTGCCCGAACTGCGCCGCCTGGCCCGGGACCTGCTGATACTGCGGCTGGGGGGCCTGCTCGTACTGCGGCTGCTGCGGCTGCTGGGGCTGCTGCGGCTGCTGCTCGACCGGCGCGGGGTGGGCGGCGGCCGCCGGGTCGAACGGCACGGCGCTCCGGCCGTCATGGCCCTGCCCGGCGGGCTGCTGGTACACCGGCAGGGGCAGCGAGAGCGGCAGCTCCTGCGTCTGGGGCTGCTGGGGGTGCTGCTGCGGGGCGTCGGCGCCGCCGGTGCCCCCCGCACCCTCCAGGGCCCCGGGCGGGCCGTACGGGCCCGGCTGGGCGCCCGGGGAGGCGCTCTTGGCCCCC
>NZ_JAHLEM010000313.1 GCF_018883605.1 Streptomyces niphimycinicus
CGCCCCGCCTCGCGCGCCTCCGCCCCGCTCGGGGTCCGCCCGCCCCGGCGCGGTACGGGCAGCCCGCAGCCGACCCGCACCAGGCCCTCCAGCGTCAGCCCGTACGCCCCCGCGAAGGTCTCGCCGGGGCTCTGCCCGTGGTCGGACAGCAGCACGATGCGGTAGTCGCGCGGGGCGCGGTCGGCGACCTTGGCGATCAGCGCGATGGAGCGGTCGAGCCGGGCGAGCACCTGCCGGGCGTCCCGGCTGCGCGGCCCCGAGTGGTGGGCCACCTCGTCGTACGCCACCAGGTCGGCGTAGATCGCGGTACGGCCGGAGAGGATGTCCCCCATCACCGCCGTCACCACGACGTCCCGCTCCACGACGGTGGCGAACGCGCGGATGAACGGATACAGCCCGCCCCGCTTGACCCGGGGCGTCTCGCGGCGCAGCTTGGCGCGCGCGGACTGGCAGATCTCCCGGACGACCTCGGCGAGGAACGACACGGCGGTGCGGGTCGCGTTGGCGGGGTCGGCGAAGTACGCGAAGTATCCGGAGCGGGAGCGGTTGTGCGGACCGCGTCGCGCCGCGACCGAGAGGACCAGGGCAAGCTGATCGGCGCCGCCGGTGAACAGATTGCCCCGGCTCGCCCCGTCCACCGTAAGGAGCCCGTCGTGTCCGGCCCGGGCGGCCGCGCGGCGCTGGAGCACCGCCGCGCTGGTCGGCCGGTTGCTCACCATCACCTCCCCGCTCTTCTTCTCGTACCAGCGGAAGGCGGGCACATCCTCGTTGGAGCCGTGCAGGATGCCGAGTTGGCTGGCGCCGGTCTGGCTGGACCAGTCGGTGCGCCACGGCGTGACCTTGTGGGTGGTCCGGATCAGGCGCGCGACGGTGGGCATCACCGGGGGCCGGTTGTCGCGCTCCCGCAGCGCCTCCCGCAGCACCGCGTGCCCCACCCCGTCGAGCTGGAGGAACACCGTTCCCGGGGGCTCTTCGCACCCGCCGTCCTCACCGAGCCGCCGCCTGCGCCGCCCGGCCAGCCGGGCCAGCCGCCGCCGGTACGCCCCGTCGTCCCGCACGGCCAGGAAGGTGCTCGTCGCCGACGACGCGGCGGACATCACGGCCGCGACCACGATGGCGGTCTCCGGCTCGACGGCGCCGCGCCCGTCCGGGATCAGGCTGATCGCGATCAACAGCATCGAGCCGTTGAGCACGAACACCAGCAGCCCCAGCACCAGCGCGGGCATCAGCAGCAACGCCCGTACGAGCAGCGGCCACACCAGCGCGCTGAGCACACCGAAGGCTCCGGCGCCGATGGCCGCCGTGATCGCGATCTGCGTCGCGCTGTCACCGCCATTTGACTTCAGGCTGAAGTCGGGGAGGATCCCGGCGAGCGCCAGCATCGTGAGCGTGGCCACCGCCCACACCGCCGTCACCCGCAGCAGGGTTCCCCCCACGGTCTTCCATCGGGGCTTCTGCACGCCGCGGCCTCACTTCACGTCACCGGCCCGCACCATGCGCGCGAACCGGCTTCAAGCGTGGCACAGTGCCCCCGCGACCCGGCGGACGGAGGGTTACCAGGACGGATCGATTCCACTTACGGCAGCCCATGAGTTGGCCAGGAGCGCGTCGCCGCACCCCGCTCTACGGGGACCAGGAATCGGCTCTACGCGGACCAGGAGTCGGCCGGATCGTCCAGCCACACCCGCTGACCGGCGGGGCCCGGCCCGACCGTGAGGCCGAAACGGCTGTGCTCCGGCCTGCCCTGGCCGACCCACCACCCGTACGCGGCCTCGACCTCGTCCCACAGCCGACGCTCCCCCGCCTGCCAGACGCGCGCCTGAGCCTCCCCCTCGCGGAACACGACGCACGCCCAGGAACGGTCGGTCAGCCCGTAGAGCCACACGGGGCGCGCGCCATCGTGCGGGGCCGCCACCACCTGGACGCAATGCCGTACCCGGAGACCCAGCGCGAAGGGGAGGGCGGCGTACGGCGGGGTGATGAACTCCCCCTCGGGAATGCCGGTGGCCGAGGTGTCGGCGCCGCCCTCTCCCTCGGCCGGGACGTAGGCATGGTGCGGCGGCAGCGACAGCCGCTGGCCGCGCAGCTTCATGAACTCGACGGGCCGGGTGAAACGCCCGGACGCCGTGCCGTCCCCACGCACCACCAGCCGGGCGACGGCGTCCGCATGGGTGTAGTGCGTGCCCCAGGGGGCGATGATCACGCCCCCGGGCCGCGTCTGCTCGATCCATGCCCCCGGGATCTCCCGAACGCCGACGGTGGCCAGGACCCGGTCATACGGCGCGCTGCCCGCACAGCCCTTACCGCCGTCGCCGAGCACGGCCTCCGGCCGCAGCCCGGCCGCGGCCAGCCGCTGCCGTGCGTGACGCGACACGGCGGGGTCCACCTCGACCGTGGTGACCTTACGGCCGCCACAGCGATGCGCCAGCGCCCCGGCGGTCTCGCCCGTGCCGGTGCCCACATCGAGCACGGCCATGCCCTCGTCCACGGCCAGATCCCGCAGCAAGCCGTAGACGACAGAGGGCATGGACGATGAGCTGGTGGACACCCGCCCCGGCTCGGGGCCCGTGTGCTCGCCGTCGTCCCACTGCGTCACGATGGGCGCGTCGCTGTCGGCGGCGGCGTACCAGGCGTTGGGGTGCTCGGCCTTGTCGATCGCGACGGCTCCCTGTGCCCGCGTGTCGAACGGCCACATCAGCTCCGGCAAGAACGCGGCCCGGTCAACGGCGGCGAAGGTCGGCGCCCAGTCCTCCCCCATCACCCCCGCGTCAAGAAGCACCTGCCCCAATGCGGCCCGCCCGGGCCGCGCGATGCCCTCGAACGTCATGCGGTCACCGTCTCTTCATGGTCATCCGGCCGAGCAGCGCGCTCACGATAGAGCGAACCCCTAGAGGTCCGGCCGAGCCCGGGTGAGGGTCGGGGTCGTTTGCCGGCTGCGGCGCCGTTTCGCGCCTTTGGCGCATTTGAGCATGGGGGCGGCAGGTGGGGGGCGCGGGCCCCGGCGCCCCCGGGTGTTCCTGGGGCGCCGGGGCCGTCCGGATCGGCCCCGGGTCAGCGGTTCAGGGCCGGCTCAGCAGGTTCAGCGTGTTGGTCGCGTCGTCGACGAAGTAGACGCGGTCGGGGTTCTCGGCGATCGCGAGGCCGAACAGTGCGCCCGCTCCCGGCGGGGTACCGCTGGTGTCGAGCGTGCGCACGGCCACCTGGGCACCACGCGGGGTGGTCTCCACGATGTTGCCGTCGCCGCTGTTGACGGTGAGGATGTTGCCCTTCGGGGTGATCGCCAGCCCGAGCGGGCCGTTGAGGTGCTGGTCGGTGCTGACCACGCGGCCGATACCGGCACTGGTACGCCGGGTCAGCGCGTCCGGGATCGCGGTGATGCGGTTGTCGACGGTGTCCGCCACATAGAGCGTCCCGTCCCGCAGGCCGACCCCCGTCGGCCCGATCACGAGAGCCGCCGGGTCGGTCTTCTGGGCGAAACCCGAACCGATCACGGTCGTGGCGGTCCGGGTCGGCGGCCGGTTGTCGTGGGTGCGCAGGGTGATCCGCAGCACGGTGCCCCGCCGCACGATATCGCCGCCGCCGGCCACCGTGCCGTTGAGCACGTTGGTGACGAACAGATCGGTCTTGTCACCGCTGCTTTTCGCGGTCATGTCCCAGGGGCCATTGATCCCCTGGCCGCTGAAGGTCTCCCGGACCTTTCCATGGCTGTCCAGCACGAGCAGACACCCGGCCTGCGCCGTGGCGGATGTGCCGTCGGCCGTGGGCAGACTGCCCACCACCACCCAGCCGCCCGGCAGGATGGACAGTGCGGTGGTCAGCCCCACGCCCCCCGGGCACGGTCCTGGCAGGTTCTGCGGGTCGATCTCGGCGAACAGCGTGGCCGTGCCCCGGGGGCTGATCTGCACCAGAGTGGTCCCCGTGCCCTGCTCGTTCGCGGCGTTGTTGAAATTGCTGACCAGCACATTGCCGCGCCGCAGGTCACCGACGCTCTTCTTGACCAGGGCGGTGCCGTACGGATTCAGGTCGCCGTTGGCCGGAACCGTCGATGCGACGGTCGAGACGGTGTGCAGCGGCCCGAGGAACGGTTTCCCGTCCCCATCCGCCGGCCCGGCGGATGCTGCCGTCTGACCCACCGTCATGATCGCCGTCACCGCGGCCACAGCCGCCACCGCGAGACGCGAAGCGGAAACAAGCCTCATCAGGGTCATACCTCCTCAGCGCCGCACGGCCGTCCCGCGGCCCAACGACGGTCACAGAGAGTTGTCACCTGTCACATAATCGGACTCAAAGACGCAGCGCACGTCGGACAGGGCCAGATGCGCGACTCGGCCGGTTCCCGCTCCGGTCATTTCGCGCACGACGGCACGGGCCGGTCGGCGGGTGCCGCTGCGAGGAGGAGGGTCGGCCAGGCACCCGCCTGCTGGGCCGGCGCTCCGGCGGTTACGGTCCCGGCGGCGACGCCGAGTTCCTCGCCCGCGACCATCCACATCATGGACGCGACGCCCATGCGCCCCGGGGCGCGTGGGCGTCCAGCAGTTCAAACAGGCAGACCGTCATGGGCTCGAACGCCGCACCCGACGGGCCGTGCCCGAGCAGGACGGTGGCCAGCGGCTCGCACTCACCTCGTGTCTCGAACTCCTGGGCCATATGAATGAGTTGGTGAAGAACGGCGGGCAGGTCATCTGCGCGACGCATTCGCCGCTGCTGACGGCGCTGCCCGGTGCGGAGATCGTGGAAGTGGGCGAGCATGGGATGCGGCGGGCGGGGTGGGGCGAGCTGGAGCTGGTCGACCACTGGCGCCGTTATCTCGCCGATCCGCAGAGCTATTTGCGGCATGTCTTGGGTTGAGCACGCGGTGGGGCCGGGGCGGGTTGGGTTGGGGTCGTCGGTCGTCTGCCGCGCCGTTTCGCGCCTTCGGCGCATTTGAGCATGGGGGCGGCAGGTGGGGGGCGCGGGCCGCGTCGCCGACCGCCGGGGCAGTGGGAGGTGGGGCTCGGTGGCGGCTTGCGTCCATCGGGGCTCGGGCCGACCCCGGACAGCCGGGGGGTGGGGTGCCCTTTTGAGATTGCTTGACATATTAGTTGCGCCAGATCAAGCAATTTCTGGAGGGGTACCCGGAGGACGCCCGGACCGAGTGTGTCGCTGGACCGGCCGTTCGGCCCGCAGTCCGGAACGTTCCCGGTCCGCGAGCCCGGATGCCGCCACTCACCCTCGCCCCCACCTGCCCGGCGGCCGGCGACGCGGCCCCCGGCCCGGCACCCCCGACTCATGCTCAATTGCGCCGAAGGCGCGAGACGGCGGCGCGCCCGGGCGGGTGCCGCTAGAGGCGGATTCGGGCCCAGACGGTTTTGCCTACGATGCGCTCACGGACACCCCATGCGTCGGCGAGCGTGTCCACGATCGCCAGGCCGCGTCCGGACTCGTCGTCCGGGGTCGGGTCCGCCAGGGCGGGGCAGCCCTCACGCGGGTCGGACACCTCTACCCCGACCAATTTCTCTGCGTCATATGCGATACGCACCTCGAAGTACCGTCCCGGTACGCGTCCATGGCAGACCGCGTTCGTCGCCAGCTCGGAGAGGACGAGCAGGACGAGGGCGGCCGAGCCCCGGTCCAGGCCCCAGGCGCGGAGGGCGGCGTCGGCGGCGCGGCGGGCATGGGGGACGGACGGGGGGACGGGTGTAAACCTCTGCATCCAGCCATGGAGCGGGTTTACATCGTGACTTTCCGCGTTCATGCTCCCACTGTCAGTGCAGGCGGCTACCTTCACCAGTAACAGAGCGTCGACTGCGGCGACCGACAACTCTGGTCGAACGCAGGTTGATTGGCGTTGACCGATGTTGCGGGGGTGGCCCGCGTGGCCCAGTCGAAGAAGAAGGACTCCGCTCCGCCGACCGTGCAGTACTTCGCCGCTGTCCTGCGGCTTCTGCGCGAGCGGGCGGGACTGACCCAGGACGAGCTCGGCGCGCTCATGAACTACACGGGGTCGGCGGTGAGCGCCGTGGAGACATGCGCCAAGCCGCCGACGGACGAGTTCATCGACGCGGCCGAGAAGGCACTGGACGCGGGCGGGTTGCTTCGTTCCGCGATCAAGTACTTGCGGCTTGAGCGATATCCCGTGTACTTCCAGGGTTTCGTTCAGTTGGAGCAGGAAGCCCTGAGCATTGCGTCGTACTGCACCCAGGTGATCCACGGACTTTTGCAGACAGAGGGCTACATCCGGGCGCTCCTCGCGTGCAACTACCCGCCCTTCGAAGATGCAGAGCTCGAACAGCTCGTGCAAGGTCGTCTAGACCGCAAGGCGATCTTCGATCGTAAGCCGAGGGCACTGATCCACGTCATCCTCGAAGAGGCTGCGCTACGGCGGCAAATTGGCGGCCCGGAAGTCATGAGCCACCAGTACGAGCACCTCGTCGAGTGCGCAGCCCGCCCCGGTGTGAGTATCCAGGTCATGCCAATGAATCAGGCTGAGCACGCCGGTCTGCGCGGTCCGTTCACGGTGATCGAGACCCCTGAGGACACTTCCCTGGTCTACACGGAAAGCCATGGCGAGAGCATCTTGGTCTCCAAGCCGGACAAGGTGGCTGCACTCACTCGCCGCTATGCGATGATCCGGACTCAGGCACTCAGGCCAGACGAATCCGTGTGCTTCATCGAGCAGTTGATGGGTGAGAGATGAGCGACGACCTGTTGTGGTTCAAGAGCAGCTACAGCGACTCGGGCGGCGGCGAGTGCATCGAGGTCGCCTACGACTGGCACAAGTCGAGCTACAGCGACAACACCGGCGGCGAGTGCGTCGAGGTCGCCACCACCCCCACCACCGTCCACATACGGGACTCCAAGAACCCCGACGGCCCCCGCCTCCGCATACCCGCTACCGCCTGGGCCGACTTCCTGACCTTCGCGAGGGCTTGAGAAGAGCCGTCGGGCGGAGGGACCGGCCAGGGCCGGTCCCTCCCGTGTCGGGCACGGAGACGGTCCGCTAACCTCCGCGTTTCGGTTGGGGTCGACTGAGCTGGCTTGATCGCGTTGGCGATGGTTCTGGGCGGGTGGGCATGGCGGGGGCCCGGCGCGCGGGCCGGGTGCTCCGTGTTCCTCGGGTCGTGGGCGGACGGGGCGGTTCGCCGCTCAGGTGGCAGGCCGGGGCAAGGCCGTCAGACGGGCGAACGCGGTGGTCAGTTCGTGGCGCCAGGGCCAGGTTGCGGCGATCCGCAGGTGGATGCGGCGGGCTGCTCGGGTGATGCGGGCGGCGGCGTGCGGTAGCCGGTAGCCGGTAGCCGGTAGCGGAGTTTCTTCGGTTCGGCGTCGGCGAGTTCGCCGCCCAGCAGCAGGGTGCGGGTCCAGGCGAGCAGGTCGATCGCGGTCAGCGACAGCTCCAGCCACACGGCGTTGATGCCGAAGTGGCGGGAGGGGAGGCGGCCGAAGCCGGTGGTCCTGCCGCAGCGGATGCGGTCCTCAACGCGGGCGTGGGCACGGTGGCGGACCTCCAGGAACTGCAGAGATCCGTCGCCTGCGGTGGGGGTGCTGTCGGAGACGACGGGCTGCAGTCGCTCGGCGAGTTCTTCAAGCAGGTCGGCGGTCACCCGGGCGAACAGGTCTTCCCGGTCGCGGAAGTGGCTGCAGAAGGTGGCGCGGCCCACGTCGGCACGCTCGGTGATGTCTTCCACGGTCAGCGAGCGCCACTGACGGATACGGCTGCATACCGACCGGCAACGCAAGGCTGATAGGATGGCGGGCATGGGACTGATTGAGGTAGACAAAATCTAGCCACCGAACTGCCGGTGGCTTTCACTCGTGTGGGCGTCGTCCACATCAGTGAACGATCGATTCTCAACGCACGCGCGTGAGTCCGCCCTTCCCGGGCGTCGACACCGCCGCGTGAATCTCGCCGGCACGTTCGCATCGCACCGACCTTGGTCCCGGGTGCATGACTGCGAACGCGCGATTACGACCTGCTTGGTATGCAACCTCCTCCTGCCCGGCATTCGGGTAGCGGCTCCCATGCCGTAGGAGCGTGGCTCTTTGCCGGTTCCGCTCGCACCTCTCGCCGCATCGACACACGGCCCCGTGGTCGGTTGTCCTGCCAGTTCCGCTGGCTCACACAACCCGTTCACGAAGGGCATTGCCATGCAACATCGCACCTCGCGTTCCCGTACTCGTCATCGCCGAGCGCACTGGAAGGCCGGCGCTCCGGCCCTCACCGCCTGCACGAATCCCGCCTGCGGCAAGGCCACGCTTCCGCATCGCGCCTGCCAGCACTGCGGCTTCTACCGGGGGCGTGAGGTCGTGCCTCCTACGGGTGGTGACGCATGAGCACCGTCCTGACCGCAAGGAGCCGTTGGATGCGCATTCGCGATCATCTCGCGCAGACGGGCGTGCCCGCGTTCCGGTTTCACCAGCTCATCACTGCGTGGCGGAGCTCGACGGCCGAGACCTTCGCCAACGTCCATGCCCTCCCGGCGCGCCTTCGCGGTGAGCTCGCGGAGCGGTTCGGGCCGCGGTTGCACCCGCTGACTCCGCTGGAGGTGCAACGGGACGAGCAGGTCGAGAAGGTGCTGTTCGCATCGGACAGCGGAGCGCGGATCGAGACCGTCGTCTCGCACTATCGAGCCGGATGGGACTCCATGTGCATCTCGTCGCAGGCCGGATGCGGTCTGGGCTGCACCTTCTGCGCCACTGGGGCGGTCGGCCTGATCCGCAACCTCACGGCGGACGAGATCGTCGCGCAGGTGATGCATCCACGTTGGATGCGCGCGGGCCTGCCGAGGCCGGCCAGCGTCGCGTTCATGGGCATGGGTGAGGCGCTTGCCAACCCGCATGTGTTCGACGCGCTGACGCTGCTGACCGACGCCTCCTACGCCGGCATGTCCGCGCGACGGGTCACGGTCTCCACGGTCGGGTTCGCACCGAATCTTGCACGCCTCGTGAATGAGCACCCGCAGGTGACGATCACGCTCTCGGTGCACTCGCCGTTCCCAGGGGAGCGTGCGCGGATCGTCCCGCTCGAGGAGACGTTCCCGCTCGCGCAGAGCCTTGACATCCTCGACCGGCACGCTGTCAAGAGCCGTCGCAAGGTCTACCTGGCCTATCTGCTCATTGCCGGCGTCAATGACAGCGACGACCACCGCGCTGCCCTCGTCGAGCTGGTCCACCAGCGCTCCAGAACTGAGCTGTTCCACGTCAGTGTCATCCGCTACAACGAGGCGGCCGGGGCAGCGCCGGAGTATCGCGCACCGTCCTCGACCCGCGTGGACGAGTTCGTGCGCGGGCTCACCGAGCGCGGTGTGCACGCGACCAGGCGGCGCCAGTTCGGTACGGGCATCGAAGCCGCCTGCGGGCAATTGCACGCGAGGTTTTTCGCCACGCCTTCCCCGGGGGTTGCCCCAGCCGACACAGAACTGATCCCCGTCACGCCCGTTGGCTGATGGGTGAGAGAAGAGAGAAGCACTGCCTATGTCTATGAAGTCCGCCATCGCACTGCGCGATGTGACCTTCGAGTGGCCCGACGGCACCGTCGCGCTCGCCGGTGTCAACGGCACCTTCACTGCCGGTCGAACCGGGCTGATCGGCCGCAACGGCGCCGGCAAGTCCACCCTGTTCCGGCTCATCGCCGGTGACCTGCAGCCGACTGCCGGGCAGATCGACACCGTGGGCGAGGTCGGCTACCTGCCGCAGACGCTCACCCTGCGAAAGAAAACCACCATCGCCGAGCTGCTCGGCATCCACGGGATCCTCGACGCGATGAAGGCGATCGAGTCCGGCGATGTCGACCAACGCCACTTCGATGCGGTCGGTGACGACTGGGATATCGAGTCCCGTGCCGACGAAGCGCTGCATCAGATCGGGTTCTCCGCCGCAGACCTCGGCCGCCGCGTGGCCGAGGTCTCCGGTGGAGAGGGAATGCTCATCGCGATCACCGGGCTGCGCATCCGTCGCACCCCGATCACACTGCTCGACGAGCCCACTAACAACCTCGACCGCGCCACGCGCGCCAAAGTTGCCGAGTTCGCCGACCAGTGGCCCGGGACACTCGTCGTCGTGAGTCACGATCTCGAACTGCTGGAGCACATGGACAACACCACCGAGCTCTACGGCGGCACCCTGGACACGTTCGGCGGCCCGTACAGCGCGTGGAAGGAGCACCAGGAGCAGGAGCAGGCGGCTGCGGCGCAGGCCGCACGCTCGGCTCAGCAAGCGCTCAAGGTCGAGAAACGGCAACGCATCGAGGCGGAGACGAAGCTGGCGCGCCGTGAGCGGACAGGGAAGAAGACCCAGAAGGACGGCGGCATCCCGAAGATCCTCGCCGGCAACCGCGCCAGCAAGGCTCAGGCATCCGCAGGATCACTGCGCTCCACTCTCGACAACAAGGTCCAAGCCGCTCAGGCCGCCGTCGACGTCGCGGACGCACGTGTCCGCGACGAGGAGCACATCCATCTCGTCCTGCCCGATCCGGACGTCCCACGCGGACGACGGCTGGCGGAACTGGAGGATGAGGACCGAACCGTCGTAATACAGGGCCCGGAACGGGTGGCGCTCGTCGGCGCGAACGGTGCCGGGAAGTCGACCCTGATCGAACAGCTCGTTCAGCGTGTCGAGCCGACTCCGGGGCGACCGCACGGCCGCCTTGTCACCGAACTCATCGGTTTCCTCCCGCAACGCCTCGATGGACTCGATGACGATGCCAGCGCGATGGAGAACGTGCAGGCTGTCGCCCCAAGCACGTCGGCTGGCACCATCCGCAATCAGCTCGCCCGGCTTCTCCTTCGCGGTGACAGCGTGGACCGTCCCGTCCGCACACTCTCCGGCGGGGAGCGATTCCGGGTCTCGCTCGCCCGGCTTCTCCTGGCCGCGCCGCCTGCCCAGATGCTGATCCTGGACGAGCCGACGAACAATCTCGACATCGCCAGCGTCGAGCAACTCGCCGAAGCCCTCGACGCGTACCGCGGAGCGCTCCTCATCGTCAGCCACGACTTCGCGTTCCTCGAACGGATCGGCGTCGACACCATCATCGAGCTCGACAGAAACGGACGGATGCATCAGCGCCGAGACCTGGGCATCTGACCGTCGTCCTGGATCGGGCATTACGACAAGGGAGCCAGGAGGCGGGTCCTCACATGACTGACCCGTCTCCTCCTTCGCACGCCGTTGTCCGCCGATCCATGCGCGCCATCACACGCTCACCGGTGCCGTGGCGCCCGTAGCGTACTCCTACGGCGCCTCGTCTTCATCTGCGGGGGCTCCGCCATCTTCCACGGCGAGTTCGGTGAATGTCAGATACGGCCGGGTGACCTGGCGGTGCTCGGCATCAAAACCCTCTGCGGCAGCCAACCGATCGACCGTTCTTCAGCCACGACGTTGTACCTGGGTCACGGCATTGTCCGCTCTACTCCAAGATCTTCGGCGAACACATCGAGAGGAAGAAAGACGTATGAACAGCAACCGAAATCAGACGCAGCTCACGGCCCCACCCGTGCCCTTCGCCCCCGAACTCAACGCGGAGCTGGAGAACCTGGGTGCGCCCCAGGAGAACGCGCCGACGTCGGCTGACGACATCCCCCGATGGCGTGCACAACTCACCACGAAAGACCCTTCACTCAAGGAACTGCACGACCACGGCAGGTTCGAGATCCAAGAGTTCCTCGCCCCCGGTCCGGACGGAGCACCGGACGTCTCACTCCTCTTCGCACGCCCCACCGGCCTATGCCAACAAGCGCCGGTCATCTACCACATGCACGGCGGAGGCATGATCGGTGGATCCAACCGCACCGGAATGCAGACAATCCTCCACGAGTGGGCCGAGCCCCTCGAGCTGGCGGTCGTATCCGTCGGCTATCGACTGGCACCTGAGCACCCGTACCCAGCGGCGATCGAGGACTGCTACGCCGGGTTGTTGTGGCTCGCCCGCCACGCCGGCACACTCAGCGTGGACCGCCAACGTGTCATCGCCGTCGGCGGCAGCGCCGGCGGAGGACTCACGGCCGCTTTGGCCCTGATGGCCCGCGACCGAAAGGGTCCCGGCATCCTTGGCCAGTTGCTGATGTGTCCCATGCTCGACGACCGCAACGACAGTCCCTCAGCACGCCAGATGACCGGACTGGGCGTGTGGGACCGCCGTGCCAATAGCCTGGGCTGGACCGCTCTTCTCGGCAAGGACCGGGAAAGCTCGCAGGTCTCGTACTATGCCGCGGCCGCCCGGGCAGCGGACCTGTCCCAGTTGCCGCCCGCCTATGTCGACGCCGGTGCAGCAGAGACCTTTCGCGACGAATGCATCCAGTACGCGACGCGCATCTGGCAAGCCGGCGGAGATGCTGAACTGCACATATGGTCAGGCGGCTTCCACGGATTCGACCAACTGGCGCCACACGCTGAAGTCTCCCGGGACGCCCGCCGGACCCGCTTCCGTTGGCTCTGCCGTCTGCTGAGCCGAGAGGTCCGCGAAGCAGCTTGACCCGCCACTGTCCAATTCGCGGATAGGGTCAGCGCGCGAGGACACGGCGGAGCCAGCAAAGGCTCACTCCTCATGACGCCTCCGCCGGGAAAGATCGCTACCGTCTGCCGGATGAAGAACGCGATTCCGAGAGGCAGTTGGCTCGAGGCCGACGACTTCCGCGCGTTGGTGAAAGAGATCGCTCCGCTGCGGCTGGGCGGGTGGGTGGCTGCGAGTTTCGGGAACAGTTCGTGTTCTTCCTCGCGCACGTGGGAGGCGACCTCGAGTTTCAGCTTCGCGATCGTGTCGTTGAACCGCGGGTCGTCGACGCTCAGGTCTTCGAGGTCCTTGAGCATGGCCTCGGCTCTGGTGTGATCGGCGAGTTCCTTGTCCGCCATGGCCGCACCGTGCGGTATGTGTTTGCGCACGGCGGGGTAGAGGTGCGGTTCCTCGGCGACGGTGTGCCGGACCAGTTCCGCGGTCAGCCGGTCCGCGAGCTCCCGCCGCCGGGGGTGGTCGACCGGCTGCAACTCGATCTGCGAGAACAGATCCTCCAGCTCACGGTGATCGGCCGCGAGCTCCGTGATCGCATCGCCACCGGGTTCCATCGCGACACAGCACCTCTCCTGGGGAATCGTCGCCCCTCGGGGGAGGGTGCAAGCACACAGACAACACATCCCAGGGCGCAGAACCGGCGCCACGCGCGCGGGAACCGCACCGTACTCACCTCCTCGGCCCTGCGATCACCACCGTCCCGCACAAGGATCGGACTACGGGCGGTGGCCCGGCCGTGTCCCGCCCCCGGCCCCGATCGGGGGACACCTCCCCCAGGCACGCCGTCCCCCTCCCGGCCTATGCCCGTAAGGGGGGCCTGGAGGTACGTATGCCGCAGCCCTTGTGGACATGGCCATTTCCCCACCCCGGCGCCTCGCCCGGGATGTGAGGGCAGGTGGGTTTCCCGCTGGCCAACGCCCACTCGGCGGTCGTGGAGCTGCTGGCTCTGGCCGCCTGCCGGCAGCGTGGGAGCGGATCCGACTGAATGGAGATGCCAGCAGTGGGCTACGGCCTCATCTGCCCTTGGACTAGTTAGTGCGAATGGTCGCGCCGGAACACCAGGCCCGGGCGGGTGCCCCATTGCGCGCGGCGGGACAGGGTGTCGACGACGACGGCGAGCAGCAGCACCCCGCCGGTGATCATGAATTGGACGGCGGTCTGGATGTCCATGAGCGCCACGCCCGAGGCGATCGACTGGATGACCAGGACACCCAGCAGGGCGGACCAGGTGCTGCCCCGGCCGCCGAAGAGGCTGGTGCCGCCGATGACGGCCGCGGCGATGGCGTTCATCAGCAGGTCGGTGGAGACCGATGTCTGGCTGACCGAGTTGATGCGGGAGGCCAGGAACAGGCCGCCGATGGCGGCCATCGTGCTCGACATCATGAATGCCGAGATCCGCACCCAGGCCACATTGACCCCGGCGCGGCGGGCGGCCTCGACCCCGCCGCCCAGGGCGAAGATCATGCGCCCGTAGGCCGTGCGGCGCAGGACGTAGTCGAGGATGACGAGGACGACCAGGAAGATCAGGAGGGCGAGCGGCAGACCCTGGAACTGGTTGAGCACATACGCGGCTGCGAAGGCGATCACCGCGAGCAGCCCGGTGCGCAGGAAGATCTCGGCCGGGGAGCGGAAGGGCACTCCGGCGGCGCGGCGGCGGGTGACGTCCCGCCAGGCGGTCAGGAAGTACGCGGCCGTGCCGAGCGCCGCCAGGGCGTAGGCGGCGGCGACATTGGAGAAGTAGAAGTTGGTGAGCTGGGCGACCAGGCCCTGGTCGTCGAGGTTGATGGTGCCGTAGGCGCCCATGATGGCGAGCATCAGGCCGTACCACCCCAGCAGTCCGGCGAGGGTGACCACGAACGCGGGGACGCCGACCACGGCGGTGAAGAAGCCGTGGACGAAGCCGACCGCCGTACCGCAGAGTGCGGCCAGGACGATGGCGGGTGGCTCGGGCATGCCGTAGTTGACGCTCAACACGGCGAACAGGGCGGAGGCCAGGCCGCTCACCGAGCCCACCGACAGATCGATCTCGCCGATCAGCAGGACGAAGATCACGCCGACCGCGATCATGCCGGTGCCGACGATGTCCACGCTGAGGTTGGAGAGGTTGCGCGGGGAGAGGAAGTGGGGATTGAGGATCTGGAAGGTCAGCCAGATGACGAGCAGTCCGAGCACCACCGGGACGGAGCCGAGCGCTCCGCCGCCCAGTTTGCGCCCGAACGCGTCGGCGAAGCGTTCGGCACCGTGGGCGGTGGGTCCGCCGATCCCGCCGGGCACGCTCACAACTCCCCCTCCCGCGTCGCCCGCCGCGTCACCGCGTTGTCGGAGGCGCCGGTGATGGAGGAGACGATCTGCTCCTGGGAGGTGGTGGTGACGTCGAAGAACCCGTTGTTGCGGCCCAGGCGCAGCACCGCGACATAGTCGGCGACGGCCTTGACATCGCCCAGGTTGTGGCTGATCAGCAGCACCCCGAGGCCGCGTTCGCGGAGCCGTTCCACCAGATCGAGGACCTGGGCGGTCTGCTCGATGCCGAGGGCGGCGGTGGGCTCGTCCAGCATGACCAGGCGCGGCTCGCCGAGCAGCGCCCGGGAGATGGCGACGGTCTGCCGCTGGCCTCCGGAGAGGGCGGCGACGGGCCTGCGGACGTCGGGGATGCGGATGGAGAGGGTGGCCAGCAGATCGCGGGTACGGCGCTCCATCTCCACCTCGTCCAGGACGCCGATCCGGGTGATCTCCCGGCCGAGGAAGAGATTGCCGACGACATCGAGGTTGTCGCAGAGCGAGAGGTCCTGGTAGACGGTGGCGATCCCCAGATGCTGGGCGTCGTGCGGGCGGCCGATGTGCACGGGGCGGCCCCGCCATTCGAGGGTGCCCAGGTCGGCCGGTTCGACCCCCGCGATCACCTTGACCAGGGTGGACTTCCCAGCGCCGTTGTCACCCACCAGGGCGATGACCTCACCGGCGTGGATCTCCAGCTCGACGTCCCTGAGCGCCTCGACCGCGCCGAAGCGCTTGAAGACGCCACTCAGCGCCAGCAGGGGCGGGGCCGACGGTCGGGCCATCCGCTCCTCCCTTCATCCCGCGTCGTGCGATGAGCCGTTCCGGCCGATGAGCCCGACCCTGCGGCAGTCATCCACATACTTCTTGGTGCATATCTGATCGACGCGATACAGACCGTCCTTGATGACGGTGCTCCTGATGTTGTGCACGGTCAGGGCCGCCGGCTTGAGCAGCACCGCGGGGATGCCCCGGGTGGTGGAGTTGTTGACCCAGTGCTTGGTGATCCCGCGGAGCGAGGTGCCGTGTCCCAGCGCGATGGCCATCTCCGCGGCGGTGTACGCCTCGGGCTTGAACGGCTTGTAGACGCTCATGTACTGCTCACCCTGGATGATCCGCTGAACGGCCGCCAGCTCGGCGTCCTGGCCGGTGACCGGGGGCAGCGGATGGATCCGGGCCGTCTTGAGGGCGGTGATGACACCGGAGGCCAGGCCGTCGTTGGCGGCGAGGACGCCGTCGATGCCATGGGGGCCCAGGGCGGCGATGGCGGCGGACATGTTGCGGTTGGCGTTCTCCGGCCGCCAGCCGACGGTCTCGTACGACTTGACGATCTTGACCTTGCCCTCCAGGACGGACCGCGCGCCCTGTTCGAACCAGCCCGCGTTGGGGTCGGTCGACGAGCCGTTCATCATGACGATCCGGCGGTTCTCGGGGTGCGGGCCCAGCGCCCTGAGCAGCGCCTCGCCCTGGAGCCGGCCGACGCGTGCGCCGTCGAAGGAGACGTAGGCGGAGATGGGGCCCTCCGCGAGCCGGTCGTAGGCGACGACCGGGACGTTGGCCTGGCGGGCCTGGATCACCGAGTGGCGGACGGCCCTGGTGTCGACCGCGTCCAGGATGAGCACATCGACCCCGTTCGTGATCATGGCTTCGATCTGGTTGCGCTGGGAGACCGGATCGTGCTGGGCGCTGGAGTAGCTCACCGTGCAGCGCGGACAGAGCTGCTTGACCCGCTGCTGGATCAGGGGTGCGTCGAAGCGTTCGAAACGGACGATCTCGTTCTCCGGGAGCAGCACGCCGATCCGCAGCGGCCCGCGGTGCGGCCCGGTCGCGCCGACCGTCTCGCCGACCTGGGCCGCCTTGCCGCAGGCGGCGAGGGACACGGCCAGGACCAGGCCCGCCGCGACGGCGACGGCCGCGCGGAGGCGAGTGCGCGCCCGGGTGCGCGTCGGGGCACGCGTCCGGGCGGTCGTACGGGAGCGGCTCATCGCCTTGCCCTCCTCCCTCTCCTCCCCCTCGCCCCCCGCGTCCGCGGTTCGTCAGCCGCGTCGGTCGGTCCTTCCGGCGGCTCCTTGGGGGGCGGCCCGCTCGGGGGCTCCTCCCGCGGGGACGACAGGGACAGCTCGCCCCAGACCTGCTTGCCCCCGCTCAGCGGCACCGAGCCCCAGGTCTGCGACATGGCCTCGATGAGCAGCAGCCCCCGCCCGCCGGTCGCCTCCCAGTCCACGGTGGCCGGTTTCACGGGGGTGCGCGGCGAGGGGTCGTTCACCGCGATCCGCAGCCGGTCCGCGGTCATCGTCAGATTCAGCCGCACCTCGCCCTGGGTGTGCACCAGGGCGTTGGTGACCAGCTCGGAGGTGACCAGCAGCGCTACGTCCAGCTCGTCCGCCAGGCCCCAGTTGCGCAGGGTGCGCGCGGTGAAGCGGCGGGCGTGCATCACGGCGTCGGGCAGCCGCCACACCGTCCAGCTCGCCCGGGTGGGCCGCACCCGCATCCCGTCGAAGCGCAGCAACAGCAGCGCCACATCGTCGTCGCGGCGGCTGTGCCCGCCGAGCAGCTCGTCGGCCACGCCTCCGGGGTCGGCCGGGTCGGCGCGGGCGAGCGCCTGGCGCGCCCGGCGCACCCCGTCGTCCAGGTCGAGCCGGGCGGATTCGACCAGGCCGTCGGTGACCAGGGCGAGCAGGGTGCCGGAGGACAGCCCGGCCGCGGTCATCGGGAACTCGGCGTCGGCGACCACGCCCAGCGGCGGGCCGCCCTCGACGTCCAGTTCCTCGGTGCTGCCGTCCGGGTGGCGCAGCAGCGGCTGGATATGTCCGGCCCGCACGAACCACGCCTCGCCCTCCTCCATGTCGAGGTCGGCGTAGCAGCAGGTGGCGAAGAGGTCGGTCTCCATGCCGACGAGCAGGCGGTTGGCGTGCGCCACGACCACATCGGGCGGATGGCCCTCCACGGCATAGGCCCGGATGGCGGTGCGCATCTGGCCCATGATGGTGGCGGCCGCGGCGCTGTGGCCCTGCACATCCCCGATGACCAGGGCCACATGGCCGTCGGCCAGCGGGATCACGTCGTACCAGTCGCCGCCCACCTCCAGGCCCATGGTCGCGGGCAGATAGCGGGTGACGGCCACCCCGCCGGGCAGCTCCGGCAGCTTCCGGGGCAGCAGGCTGCGCTGGAGCATGGTGGCCAGCTCGTGCTCGGCATCCAGGGCGTGGGCGCGCACCAGGGCCTGCCCCACCAGTCCGGCGGTGGCGGTGAGCAGCGAGCGCTCCTCCGGGCCGAACTCATGCCGCCGCTCCCAGCCGATCAGACACACCCCGACGATCCGGCCGTCCGCCGGGAGCGGGAGGACGGCGAGGCCGCCGGGGCCGATACCGGCGAGTCCGGGTTCGAGGTCGGCGCCTTCGGGCCAGATGCTGACCTGGCCCTCCCGCAGCGCCTCGGCCAGCGTGGGCAGGGCATGGCTCGGCGGCTCGGGCCATTCGGACCGCCAGGCGGACCGCCACACCTCGGGCCAGGCGGCGGGCTCGGCGGGCGCGAGGACGCCGACCACGAGCTGATCGGCCTGCACCTCGGCGACCGCGATCCGGCCCGCCCCGAGCGGATCGCGCAGCGCGCCGACCACCGCCCGGCCCACGTCCCGTACGGTCGTGGCCCCGGCCAGGGCGGCGGACAGCCGCTGCACCAGGGACACCTCGTCGGCGCGGGGCCGCAGATACGAGGTCTCCGCGACCACGCCGAGCATCCGCCGGGGCGTGCCGTCCGGCCCCGTCTCGACCCGGGCGCGCAGGCCCAGCCAACGCAGCTCGCCGTTGGGCCGACGGATCCGGAATTCGAGCTGCGCGGTGCCGGAGGTCAGCAGGTCGGGCTCCAGGGCCGACATCAGGGCGGGCACGTCGTCCGGGACGGTGACCGCCAGCAGGGTCTCCACCCGTCCGTCGAAGTCCTCCCCCGGGATGCCGAAGAGGTCGAGCACCTGGGTGTCGGCGGTCATCCGCCCGGTGCCGAGGTGCAGTACGAACGAGCCGACCCGCAGCCGGTCCAGGGTGGGGCCGGGGAGGTCGGGATGGGGCTGGGTGAGCGCCTGCGGCCCGGCCGCCTCGACCCCGGCGGCCACATGGTGGGCGTAGAGCTCGATGAAGCCCCGGCGGTCGGCGTCGATGCCGCCGGGGGCCTCGTCCACCACCACCAGACACCCCAGCCCCTTGCCGTCCCCGCCGAGCGGCAGCACTCCCAGCGAGACGCCGGGCGTGGTGGGGGTTTCGGGAGTGGTGGGGCCGGTGGGTCCGTAGGCGGCGAGTTCGCCGGGGGTCAGCCACAGGGGGCGGCCGGCGCGGAAGGCGTCGGTGACGGGCGAGCGCGTGGACAGCGCGTAGCGAGCCGGCAGCGCGTACGGCCGCCCGGCGCTGCGCACCGTCTCGGCCAACCGCAGCTCGGTACCTTCCGCGTCCAGCACATAGACAGCCACCACCGCGGTCCCCGTGAACGTCAGCACATGCCCGGTCACAGCACGCCTGCACCGCCTCCGTGCGCGGACCGCCGGTCTTGTGGGGCGTACCCGGGCCCTTGATCGGCCTTCGCGCGGCGACCGGTCACGACCACCGGCGGGGCCTTCGCTGCCGCGCCCCCTCGAAAGGGTTGGCGCCTCTCCTCAAAGCATGGCACAGCGGTCCGAACCCGGCCATCTCCCCTCGGAATCGGCGGTACGCGACGGCGTTCGCCCGCTACGGGGCGACACGGTTTCGCCGTCGGCCAGGAGCCGGGGGATCTGCTTGCCGGCGGTGTGACCAGGGAGCCGGCCATGGTGAAGGCACTGCGGCGGAGCTGACCCCGTCGACCCACAGTCGTGAATTTCGTTCATTGATATGGACACACCGTCAGCCTTGCCCTACCTTGATTCTTGGTCTAGACCATGATCCAGCCAGGGAACGGAACGGACCGGAGGTGGGCACATATGCCCGCGTTACGCACCACCAGACGCGCCAGACGCTCCCCACACACCAGGACGGCCATGGCCGTCGCCCCATTCATGGAGATCCTGACGGCGGGGGTCGCGTCCGGAGGGACGGCCATGGCGAAGGAGGCCGCGGCGTCACCGCCGAACGGATGGACGCAGACGTCGTTCACATACTCGATGGTCTACGCCGACGACAAACTGGTGCTGGCGGTCGACGACCGGGGCCCGGCGACCCGCCACTTCAAGAACGGCGTCTATCACCACGGCAACGGCCGGGCCGAGGCCCGGTTCCGCAACATCCGCTATTGGGTCAAGTAGAGGAGTCGGACGGTGTCCACCAAATACCGCGTCATTGCCGGAATCTCGGCCGCCTGCGGGCTGCTGCTGGCGGCTTCGGGCGCCGCGCACGCCGAGGTCGAACCGGGCGGCTGGTCATCCGAGTCGCCGGGGTTCAAGGTGCAGGAGCGGGGGTGCGGGCAGGTCGACAACCTCACCTTCACCCTCACCTGCTCCACCGCGAGCGGGGACCAGCGGGCCGAGCGGCGCTATGACACCTACAACGGGGGAACCCACCAGTTCGAGGGGTACTTCCGGGTCACCAGCATGGGCGGCACCCGGATCAGCCTGAAGCAGACGTTCAACGACACCGACGGCGACGCCGGTCCGTACTTCATGCTCGCGGTCGAGCGGGGCGGGCGGCTGTACGCCGTGCATGGCGGGGACACCCTGTCCAACGCGGGGACGGTCGGGGCCACGGTGCGCGTCAACACGGTGCACGAGGTCGGCAAGGAGCACCGTACGTACATCAACGGCTCGCTCAAGCACACCGTGGACAGCCCCGGCGGCAGCTTCTACGACAAGTTCGGGGCGTACCGCACCGGCAGCGGCAACGGCCCGGCCACGGTGGTGTGGAGCAACGTGAAGTTCTGGCGCAAGTGAGCGGCTCGGTACGCGCCCTGGCGGCGGCGGTTCTCGCCGTCGCCGGGCTTTCCGGAGTCAGCGGGTGCGCCTCCCAGGACGCCCCCCGGGAGCCCCGGACGACCGGCACCGTGCTCACCGTCACCCGGGGCTCCCCCGTCGACGCCAAGCTGAGCTGGCACGGGACGGCTCCGGGCGCCGCGGGGCGGATCGTGGAGTTCGCGACCGAGCCAAAGGGGCCCTGGACGATCCTCACCTACGCCCCGCTCGGCCAGACCACCTACCGGCACCCGGATCTGATACCGGAGACCCACTTCTACTACCGGCTGCGGCCGTATTACGGACCCGCGTCCCGGCCGGTGGACGTCACACTGCCGAAGGGGTCGTTCACCAAGGCGGAACAGCGCGCGGAGCACGATTGGGCGCCGCCGCGCACCATCCGGCGGGCCGGTGTCCGCACCAGCCCCGCCCGGCGGCCCGCCGCCACCCCGACCGGCCTGCGCGCGAAGATCATGCACGCCAACGGCATCCGGTTCACCTGGACCGACCATGCCGAGGGCGAGCGGGGCTATCTGCTGGAGGACCGGCCACGGGGCGGCGACTCCTTCCGTCCGGTCGCCGCGCTCGACCCGGACGTCAACTCCTTCGGGCTGATCACCCTGCCGAACGAGAAGCGGGCCTCCTACCGGGTCCGGCCGGTGACCTACGGCGAGCGGTCCAACATCGCCCAGCTCACCACCGGTGAGCGGCCCGCGGGGCGCGGCTGAGCGTCGCCGATCCCCTGCGCGTCGCCGTCCGAGCCCCATGAGCGTCGCCGTCCGAGCCCCATGAGCGTCGCCGTCCGAGCCCCATGAGCGTCGCCGCCTCAGTCCCCGATGTCCGCCGGGGACGGGGAGAGCACCTCCGGCGCCGGGGTGTGCCGCGCCCCGGCGATCAGGACATCGAAACCCCAGGCCAGCCGGTCCTGAGGGGACCCGGACAGCAGTCGCGGACCGAGCGCGGCGATATGCGGATGGGTCCGCGGTGAGACGTCCCGCACCACCGCGGCGAGCGCCTGCCAGTCCGCCTGGTCCTGGGGGGTGTCACCGGGGACCCGGTGGGCGTGCTCGGCGGCGGTCGCGGTGCCGTACTGGAGCAGCAGATCGACCAGCCATGCGGCCCGGTCCGGCTCCAGGCCGCCCTCGTCCAGCAGCGTCAGCAGCGCCTCCACCAGGCGGAGGTAGTGCTTCCCGAAGGGGCGGGCCACCAGGGCGGACTGGGCGAGGCCGGGGTACTCGAAGAGCACCGAGGTGTACGAGGTGAGGATCCGCACCAGCCGGTCGTGCCAGTCGCCGCCCGCCCCGGCCGGGCTCAGGTCGACCTCGCCGAGAAGCTCGTCCAGGACCGCCGCGTGCAGCTCGGCGATATTGCGGACGTAGACGTAGAGCGAGGCCGGCCCGGTGTCCAGCTCCTTGGCCAGGCGGCGCATCGTGACCCGCTCCAGGCCCTCGGCACGCATGAGCGCGACCGTGGTGGCGATGATGCCTTCCCTGGTCAGGGCCGGTTTCGCCGGACGTTCCCGGCGGCTTTGCGGGGCGGGGGGATGCGCTGTCATGGCGGCATCGTATCTGTTGGCGATCGCGTTCGTCACAGACACGTTCGCCACAGACGCGTTCGTCACGAACACGTTTGCCACGAACGCGTTCGTCGACCTACGCTCGTCCCATCGCCGCGCACCGGCGCCGAGCCAGGGCCGAGCCAGGGAGGCATCGCCATGTCCGGAGCACCTCGTATCGCCATCGTCGGAGGAGGTCTTGGCGGGCTGACGCTGGCGCGCGTTCTGCACGTCCACGGCGTCGCCTCGACCGTCTACGAACTGGACGCCTCGCCCACCGCACGCGACCAGGGCGGCTCGCTGGACATGGATCCCGAGTCCGGCCGGCGGGCGCTGCTGCACGCCGGTCTGCTGGAGGAGTTCCGGCCGCTCAGCCGCCCCGAGGACGGGGAGCTGCGGCTGCTCGGCAAGGACGCCGCCGTCGGCCTCCGCATCCCCGCGCCGGAACCGGGCGAGGGAGACGAGGGGGAGGGAGACGAGGGCGAGGCGCGGCCCGAGATCGACCGCAGGGCGCTGCGGGATCTGCTGCTGGGCTCGCTGCCCGAGGGGACGGTCCGCTGGGGCCACAAGGTCCGCGCGGTCGCCCTCGGTGTGGCGGGGCGGCCCGCGCTCACCCTGTCCGACGGCCGGACCGTCGAGGCGGATCTGCTGGTCGGCGCGGACGGGGCGTGGTCCAGGGTCCGGCCCCTGGTGTCCGACGCCGACCCGGTCTACTCCGGAATCTCGTTCGTGGACTGTCTGCTGCACGACGCCGACGCCCGGCACCCCGCCGTCGCCGAACTCGTCGGCCGGGGAACGATGTTCGCCCTGGCTGACGAGAAGGGGCTGATCGCCCAGCGCAACGGCGGCGACCGCATCCGCGTCTACGCCGCGCTCAAGGCGCCGGAGGAGTGGAGCCGTTCGGGCCTGATCGACGCGGCGGACCCGGCGGCGGCCAGGAAGCGGCTGCTGGACCTCTTCCCCGACTGGGACGAGGGGCTGCGCGCGCTGATCGCCGACAGCGACGGCCCGCTCGTCCCCCGGCCCATCCACGCCCTGCCCATCGGCCACCGCTGGGACCGTACGCCCGGCGTCACGCTCCTGGGCGACGCCGCCCATCTGATGTCCCCCTTCGCGGGGGCGGGCGCCAACCTCGCCATGCTCGACGGCGCGGAACTCGCCCTCGCCCTCACCACCCACAATGACCTGGAGACGGCTCTGAACGCCTACGAGACACCCATGTTCGCGCGCGCCGAAGAGGCGGCCGCGCAATCGGCCGACAACCTCACCGGCTTCTTCCGCCCGGACGGGCTGCGGATCGCGTGCGACACCTTCACCGCGGTCACCTCCGGAGGTGCGGCCCGATGACCACCCACCAGACCACCGGATTCACCATCGAGCCCTACCCCGGCCTGCCCGTGACGGTGCGGGACGTGGGCGCGGGCCGGCCCGTGCTCGTCCTGCACGGCGGCGGCGGACCCGCCTCCGTGGCCGCCGTCGTGGACCACTTCGCCGCCACCTCCCGGGTGCTGGCGCCGACCCATCCGGGCTGGGAGGACACCCCGCGGCCGGAGTGGTTCTCGGACGTGGGCGACCTCGTCGAGACCTATCTGGACCTGCTGGACGACCGCGATCTGCGCGATGTCCTGGTCGTCGGCGCCTCGTTCGGCGGCTGGGTCGCCGCCGAGATGACCGTGCGCGACCGGGCCCGCCGGATCGGCGGGCTGGTCGTCATGGGCGCCTTCGGACCGCGTATCGAGGGGCACGAGGTGCGATTCCCCACCGCCCCGCCCGGGCCGCCGTCCGGATCGCCGTCCGGCCAGGGCTCCGGCGCGTCGGCACCCGCACCGGCATCGGAACCGGCACCCGCACCGGCACCGCGCCGGGGCCCCTCGCCCGCGGCCCTCCAGGCGCTGGCGGCCTACACGGGCCCGACGAGGTCCGACCCGAAGCTGCTGCACCGGCTGGCCCGGGTGAGCGTGCCCGCCCTCGCGGTGTGGGGGGAGCAGGACACCGCCGTCCCACCCGACTTCGGCCGCGCGTACGCCGCCGCGATCCCGGGGGCGCGGTTCGAGCTGATCCCGGGCGCGGGCCACATCCCCACCCGGGAGGCCCCGGAGGCCACGTTCGCCGCGATCGACGCCTTCGCGGCCGCCATCCCGCGGTAGCGGGCACCCGTCAGGCGGGGCGTCCCAGTTCCTTGCGGAAGAGCTCCAGCACATTGCCGCCGAGGATCTTCTCGACGTCCCCCTCGGGAAGGCCCCTTCGGACCAGCGCCTCGGTCACCAGAGGCAGTCCGCGGGGGCCTTCCAGGCCGGGGACCAGCAGCCGGGCGTACTCGACGTCCTCGCAGCAGGGCGGGGTGGTGTCATCGCTGACCTCCTTGATGAAGTCCGGCCCCAGACCCACCCGGTCGACGCCGATCACCTCGGCGATATGGACGATGTGATCGGCCAGCCGGTCCACCGTGCGGTCGGCCTGGGCGGTGGCCAGGAACTCGCCGAGGAAGTTGACGCACACCATGCCGCCGGTCGCGGCGATCCCGCGCAACTGCTCATCGGTGAGGTTGCGATGGTGGTCCAGAAGCGCGCGGGCGGAGGAGTGGGTGGCCAGTACGGGGCGGGTGGCCAGCTCCAGCACATGGGCGACCCCGGAGGCGCCGAGGTGGGAGACGTCGAAGAGGATGCCAAGACGCTCCATCTCCCGCAGCGCCAGGACCCCGGCCTCGGTGAGCCTGCTTCCGGTGGCGTCCTCACCGCTGCCGTCGGCCAGGGCGGTGCGGCCCCAGTGGGCGAGCGAGGCGATGCGCACCCCGAGGCGGTGGAGGGTCGGGAGCAGCTCCACGTTCGCGTCCAGCCCGGGGGCGCTCTCCAGCGCCAGCACCAGGGCGATCCGGCCGTCGGCGAGGGCCGCGTCGATGTCGTCGCCGTCCAGGCACAGCCGTACCTCGTCGGCGTTGCCCTCGGCGAGGGTGTGCGCGCATTCGATCATCCGCAGCGTCTCGCGCAGCGCGCCCTCGGGGCGGAACTGGTCGTCGATGAAGACCGGCAGCACCTGCACATCCACTCCGCCGTCGCGGAGCTGCGGCAGCCAGCGCTCCCGGAAGTAACCGGCCCAGCGGTGCGGTGGGCGGGCGGTGACGGCGATCAGCAGATCGTTGTGGGCGTCGGCGACGACGGCGCGCCGGTGGAGGTCACGGCTCATAGGACACGGCTCACAGGACACGGCTCATAAGAACGACGGTGGCCTTTCGTGGGACGTTCGCGGAACGTTCGTGGGACGGGAAGCGGCGTCGGTCATCGTGACGTACGCGCCTGCCGCCGAGCCATGGGTTTTCGGTGCCACGGCGGGCAGGGCGGACGCAATCCCCGAGCCCGTCGGCCGGGTGAGAGGATCGGACGGGCGGGCCCGAGGGACGGAGGCGGGAGATGTCGGTGGAGATCACCTGGTGGGGTCATGCCACGGCGACCGTGCGGGACTCCGGGGTGCGGGTGCTGACCGACCCCCTGTTCGTACGGCGCCTGGCGCATCTGCGGCGCCGCCGGGGGGCCGTGCCACCGGCGGCCGCGGCGGTGGCGGACGTGGCGCTGGTCTCGCATCTGCACGCCGACCATCTGCACCCCGGCTCGCTGGCCAAACTGCTGCCCGGCACCCGGCTGGTGGTGCCGCGCGGGGCCGGACAGGCGGTGCCCGGGCTGCGGCGGGTGGTGGCGGCGCGGGGGCTGCGGGTGACCGAGATGGCGCCGGGCGATGTGTGCACGGTCGGCGAGGTGCGGATCCGGGCGGTACCGGCCGAGCACGACGGGCGTCGGCTGCCGTACGGGCGGAGCCGGGTGCCCGCGCTGGGGTATGTGCTCAGCGGCGAGTCGACCACGTACTTCGCGGGCGACACCGGGCTGTTCGACCGGATGGCGGAGGCGGTCGGCGCATGCGATGTGGCGCTGCTCCCGGTGGGCGGCTGGGGACCCTACCTCGGCCCCGGCCATCTCGACGCGGGCCGCGCGGCACAGGCGCTGGCGCGGCTGGGGGCGCGCTGCGCGGTGCCGGTGCACTACGGGACGTACTGGCCGATCGGGATGGACTCGATCCGCCCGCATGAATTCCACGCCCCCGGCGACGACTTCGTGCGCCACGCCGGGCGGCTGGCCCCCGACGCGGTGGTGCACCGGCTGGGGCACGGGGAGTGCGTCCGGCTGGAGCCCGCCAGGTGATGGGGCAACTGGCGATTCTGGGGGACCTGGTCGATCTGGCCCGCAGCGTGCCGTCCGAGTCGACCCAGCAGGCGGTGGGGTATCCCTCGCTGTTCCTGCTGGTGGTGTTCGGGTCACTGGTGCCGGTGGTGCCCACCGGTGCGGTGGTCTCCTCGGCCGCGGTGGTCGCCATCCACCAGACCGCTCCCCCGCTGTCGCTGCTGGTGGTCTTCGGGGTCGCCTCGCTGGCGGCCTTCACCGGCGACGTGATGCTCTACTGGCTCGGGCGCCGCGGGGTGGCTTCGAAGAACGGCTCGCGATGGCTGGAGCGGATCCACGACCACGCGGCGCCGGAACGGCTGGACCAGGCACAGGCGCGGCTGGAGGACCATGGGGTGGCGGTTCTGGTGCTGTCCCGGCTGCTCCCGGCCGGGCGGATACCGGTGATGCTGGCCTGCCTGCTGGCCCGCTGGCCCCTGCGCAGATTCGCCCGCGGCGCCGGGCCCGCGGCGCTGGCCTGGGCGGCGACGTACCAGCTCATCGGCATCCTGGGCGGCTCGCTCTTCCCCGAACCGTGGGAGGGCGTGGCGGCGGCCGTGATCCTGACGGTGGTGATCAGCACGACCCCCGCGCTGTGGAGGCGGCTGCGGCGCCGTACCGCCCGCGACGCGCGGAGCGAAGCCACGGGCTGACGCCCCCGCCGCCCCCGCCGCATCGGGCCGGACCCGCCGGCCAGGCCC
>NZ_JAHLEM010000314.1 GCF_018883605.1 Streptomyces niphimycinicus
TGCCGGACGCGGTCGCCGCGCTGCCGGACGCGGTCGCCGCGCTGCCGGACGCGGTCGCCGCGCGCAACGCGTGCAGTACCACGGCGGAGTTGATGCGTCGCAGCAGAGACGGATCCCCGCCGGTGAGCCGCCCCAACGTCGGCCTCCCTCCCAGTGCGTATCTGCCGGATCGTATCCGCTGGACGGGGAGGCGGCGAGTGTCTCCTCCCACCCGGACCGCCCGGCGACCGAGTTGGTCAACTGACGGGCGGCCAGATGTCCGACCCGCACGCTTTACTGACACCTTGACTTCCTCCCCCTCGTGAACGAGGGGGATTCCTACGGCTCGCGCCGTGGGGATTCCTGCTTCATCACCGACTGCCCCGTCAGGGAGGATTCCCGTTGAGGTCTTACACCGGCTCCACAGGCCGACACCGCCA
>NZ_JAHLEM010000315.1 GCF_018883605.1 Streptomyces niphimycinicus
CTGACACCTTGACTTCCTCCCCCTCGTGAACGAGGGGGATTCCTACGGCTCGCGCCGTGGGGATTCCTGCTTCATCACCGACTGCCCCGTCAGGGAGGATTCCCGTTGAGGTCTTACACCGGCTCCACAGGCCGACACCGCCAGCCCGGCGGCCAGAATGTTCCGCGCCGCGTTCACGTCGCGGTCGTGGGTGACGCCGCAGCCGCAGGTCCAGGTGCGGACGCTGAGCGGCATCTTGTTCTGCACGGTTCCGCAGTTCGAGCAGAGCTTGGAGGAGGGGAACCAGCGGTCGACCGCGATCACGTCCCGGCCGTACCACTGGGCCTTGTACTCCAGCATGCTGCGGAACTCCGACCATGCCGCGTCGGAGATTGCCCGGGACAGCTTGCCGTTCCTGAGCAGGTTCCGGACGCTGAGGTCCTCGATCACGAGCGTTTGGTTTTCACGCACGAGCCGAGTGGTGAGTTTGTGCAGGTGGTCACGCCTGCGGTCGGCGATGCGGGCGTGGACATTGGCGACCTTGCGGCGGGCCTTGAGCCGGTTGGCGCCGTTGCCCTTGGCCTTGCGGGCGAGGTCGCGTTGCGCGCGGGCGAGGCGGGCGCGGTCGCGCCGCTCGTGCCGGGGGTTGGTGATCTTCTCGCCGGTCGACAGGGTGAGCAGGTGGTCCAGGCCGGCGTCGATGCCGACCGCCCGGCCGCCTGCGGGAAGGGGTTGGACGGCGGGGTCTTCGACGAGGAGGGAGACGAACCAGCGCCCGGCGGCATCCTGCGACACGGTCACCGTGGAGGGGGAAGCGGCTTCCGGGAGGGGACGCGACCAGACGATGTCGAGCGGCTCGCTCATCTTAGCCAGCGTCAGCTTCCCCGCCCGGAACCGGAACCCGCTGGTGGTGTACTCCGCACTGTTGCGGGACCTCTTCCGCGACTTGAACCGCGGGTACTTCGCCCGCCTGGCGAAGAAGTTGGTGAACGCCCCTTGCAGGTGCCGCAAGGTCTGCTGGAGCGGGACCGAGGAGACATCGTTGAGGAACGCCAGCTCCTCGGTCTTCTTCCACGCTGTCAGCATCGCCGAGGTGGCGTTGTAGTTGATGCGCTCCTGCCGCAGCGCCCACGCCTCAGTACGGGCCGCGAGCGCCATGTTGTAGACCTTCCGCACGCACCCGAACGTACGCGACAGCTCGGCCGCCTGCGCATCGGTCGGATAGAAGCGGTACTTGAATGCCCGCCTCACGTGAGTGGCCATGGCTCACAAGTTAGCGCATCAGATGGTGATCGCCTGCCGA
>NZ_JAHLEM010000316.1 GCF_018883605.1 Streptomyces niphimycinicus
CCCGAACGTACGCGACAGCTCGGCCGCCTGCGCATCGGTCGGATAGAAGCGGTACTTGAATGCCCGCCTCACGTGAGTGGCCATGGCTCACAAGTTAGCGCATCAGATGGTGATCGCCTGCCGAGTTGTCAGCGGCGGACACCGAACCGCCTTGGCGGCGACTCGCCTTCCCTTGCCCTGCACCGCAGGAGCCCGGCCCCTCCCCCGCCTGAAGGCGGGGGTCTCCTCGGAGGTCCCCGATGACCAGTACGGCGGACCACGTGGCCACGATCGAGCAGTTGCGCGCGCGGGACTTCCCCGCGCAGCGGGCCGCCGACGGGCGGGTGGCGAGCGGCCCCGGATTCCATGTCGCCGACCTCCGCGTCAGCGAGGATTTCTGGGACGCCGATCTGACCCGGGTCGAGGAGGTGCTGGAGGAGTTCGAGGCCGAGCTGAGCGTCCTGGTCCAGGTGCTGACCTTACGGTGGGGCGCCCCCGATGTCCTCGATCTCACCGACTCCCTGGAGCGCTCGGCGATGGGCGAGCCCGTTCCGCCCCCGCTGGACACCCTGTGCGGTTATGTGCCCGAGCTGAGCGTCTGGCGCCTCGACGGCCGCTGGGTCGGGCTGGGCGTGGGGCAGGGCGACCGCGAGCTGCCGTTCCAGTTGCTGGTGGCGATAGGGGAGGAGGGCACGATATGACGCCCCTCCGTCCCGTCTCGGTGTCCGGCTAGTCTCGGTGTCCGGCTAGCCGTCCGCCTCGGCGGCGGTGCGCAGGCGGCCGTACTCCTCCGCCATCGTCGTCAGTGTCCAGTGCGCGTTGAGCCCGCTGGGATTCGGCAGGGCCCAGATGCGGGTGTCACCTATCGTGCGCGTCTGCGGGCCGATCTTCGCCTTCTTGTCGCCGAACGCGACCCGGTAGGCGGTGACCCCGGCCACCGCCAGCCAGCGTGGCCGCAGCCGGAGCACCTTCTCCTCCAGGATCCGGCCGCCCTCCCGGTACTCCTGGTCGCTCAGCTCGTCGGCCCGCGCACTGGCGCGCGCCACCACATTGGTGATGCCCAGGCCGTAGCGGACCAGCTCCGACTGCTCGGACGGGTGCAACTGCCGGGGGGGTGAAGCCCGAAGCGTGCAGGGTGGGCCAGAGGGGGGCACCTCCCAGACGGAGTCTGGGGGAGGTTGCCGGGGCGGGCGAAGTGGTGGCCGGTGGCGGCCGTCATCAGCCCGGGGTTGATACCGCAGAAGAGGACCCGCAGGCCGTCCGCGACCACATCGGGGACGAGGCGGTCGCGGGCGGCCTCCAGTTCGGCGGGGGTCATCGCGGGCGTCAGAGGATCGAGCCGGGGGTGTAGGCGGCGGCCGCCGGGCGCTCCTTGACGATCTCCTCGATCCGGGCGACCACCGCGCCGACCTGGTTCGCGGCCGCGCCCGTGAAGGAGAGCTTGTCGTCCATCAGCGCGTCGAGACCGGCCCGGTCCAGCGGGATGCGCTCATCGGCGGCGAGCGAGTCGAGCAGCTCATTGCGCTCGGCGCCCTGCTCGCGCATGGCCAGCGCCGCGGCCACCGCGTTCTCCTTGATGGCCTCATGGGCGACCTCGCGGCCCACCCCGGCCCGGACGGCACCCATCAGCACCTTCGTCGTGGCCAGGAAGGGCAGATAACGGTCCAGCTCACGGGCGATCACGGCGGGGAAGGCGCCGAACTCGTCGAGCACGGTCAGGAAGGTCTCCAGCAGCCCGTCGAAGGCGAAGAAGGCGTCTGGCAGCGCGACCCGGCGCACCACCGAGCAGGAGACATCGCCCTCGTTCCACTGGTCGCCCGCCAGCTCCCCGGTCATCGAGGCGTAGCCGCGCAGGATCACGGCGAGGCCGTTGACGCGCTCGCAGGAGCGGGTGTTCATCTTGTGCGGCATCGCGGACGAGCCGACCTGGCCGGGCTTGAAGCCCTCGGTCACCAGCTCATGTCCGGCCATCAGCCGGATGGTCTTGGCCAGCGAGGACGGGGCCGCGGCAAGCTGCACCAGCGCGGTGACCACGTCGTAGTCCAGCGAGCGCGGATAGACCTGGCCGACGGAGGTGAACGCCTGCGCGAAGCCGAGGTGGGCGGCGACCCGCCGCTCCAGCTCGGCCAGCTTCTCCGCATCGCCACTGAGCAGGTCCAGCATGTCCTGCGCGGTGCCGACCGGGCCCTTGACGCCCCGCAGCGGGTAGCGGCCCAGCAGGTCCTCCAGCCGCCCGTACGCCACCAGCAGCTCGTCCGCCGCGGTGGCGAACCGCTTGCCGAGCGTGGTGGCCTGCGCCGCCACATTGTGCGACCGGCCGGCCATCACCAGCTCGGCGTGCTCGGCGGCCAGCTTGCCGAGCCGGGCCAGCACCGCGACGGTACGGTCCCGTACCAGCTCCAGGGAGAGCCGGATCTGGAGCTGCTCCACGTTCTCGGTGAGGTCGCGGGAGGTCATGCCCTTGTGGACGTGCTCATGACCGGCGAGGGCGTTGAACTCCTCGATCCGGGCCTTCACATCGTGGCGGGTGACCTTCTCGCGCTCGGCGATCGAGGCCAGGTCGACGGTCTCCAGGACCCGCTCGTAGTCGGCGAGGGCGGCGTCCGGCACCTCGATTCCCAGGTCCTTCTGGGCGCGCAGCACGGCGAGCCACAGCCGCCGCTCCAGCGTCACCTTGTACTCGGGGGACCACAGGACGGCCAGCTCCGCGGAGGCGTAGCGGTTGGCCAGGACGTTCGGAATGCGCGGCTTACCAGTCACGTGCACAGAGTCTACTGGCCGTCCTCGCAGGCCAGACCGGTGGCCGAGGGACGCCCCCCGAAGGGCCCGGGGCGCGGGCGGCGCACCGGTCCCGCGGATGAGCCACGCATCAGCTTCGGATCGCTGAGGATCAGTCCTCGTACGGCAGCAGCTCGGCGCGCTTGGGGGCGCGGCCGTCGCCCGAGGAGCGGCCGGTCAGCCGCCTGCCGATCCACGGCCCGAGGTGCTGGCGGGCGAACCGCACATCCGAGGTGCGGCGGGCTATCCAGCCGACGGGCACCGGGGGCGGCAGGGGCGCGTTCCAGTCGGACTCCGGCTCATGGCCCAGCGCCTGCCATATGGCCTCGGCGACCCGCCGGTGCCCCTCGGCGTTCAGATGCAGCCGGTCCTCGTCCCACATCCGGGGGTCCCCGACGGCCTGGGAGGCGAACAGGTCCACGACGGTCGCGTCATGGCGTGCGCCCAGTTCGTCGATGACCGAGAACAGCCGCTCCATCCGTGGCTGGAACCGCTCGAACACCGGCCCGCGCCGCCCCGGGCTGCGCATCAGCACCAGCCGCTTGCAGGTGGGCGCCAGCCGCTCGACGGCCTCCTCCAGCAGGGCGCACACCCGGCCCACATCGCATTTCGGCCGCAGCACATCGTTCAGCCCGCCGACCAGGGTCACCAGATCGGCGCCCATGGCCGCCGCCGGGCCCGTCTGCTCCTCGACGATCTGCCCGATCAGCTTGCCGCGGACCGCGAGGTTGGCGTATCGGAAGCCGGGGCTGTGGGCCGCGAGCCGCCCGGCGAGCAGATCCGCCCAGCCTCGGTAGGTGCCGTCCGGGAGCCGGTCCGACATGCCCTCGGTGAAGGAGTCGCCGACCGCGACAAAGCTGCTGTAGGTGATGTTCGTCTGCATGGCGCAGGAGATCCTATCCCGGTGTGCGGGCTGCGTTGACCGCCGACCGCGAGCATGATGAGCCGCATGGCGATGACCCACATCTACTTCGAGGGCGGGGCGCGGAACGGGACGACCGCCAGTTGGAATGTGGAGCCCGGCGCGGACATCTACGACGACAACATCTTCCGGCCACCGGAGCTGTACCGGCGGACGAACCGCACCAAGGTCATCGGCCGGATCGAATACGTGATCTTCCGCTACGACCCGATGGGCACCCGGCCCGGCACCGGCCCGGGCAGCGCCCCCGGCCCCCCGCCACTGAGCCTCGCGCGACCGTCCGGGCGATGACCTCCGATTGGCCCGCTTGGACCGCGCGGGGTTCCGCGTGCCGTGTGGCGGGGCAGTCTGGTCGACGTGGATGCCTTCGAATGCGACCGCACGACCATGGCCATCGTCGCCGCCGCGCTCGCCGACGACGGGGAGGGCGCCGCCGCCCTTCTGGAGCCGCTCGAGATGCGCGACGCGTGCCGGGTCGCGGTGCGGCTCGCCGCGATGGCCGCCCATGCGCTGGTGGCGGTGGCCGAGGAGGGCGGCGGCGGACGGGAGGAGGCGCTGGCCCACTGGCAGGAGTGCATCATCGCCCATGAGTCCAGACGCACCGAGGAGTGACCGGACACGATGGGGAATGACAGCGCGCCCGCATACGTGATCAGGCGACCAGCTCGCGCAGCACGTCCTCCATCGTCACCAGCCCCTCCAGCCGTCCGTCCGCGGCGATGACCGCCGCAAGGTGGGTGCTGCTGTCGCGCATCGCGGTGAGCACGTCGTCCAGCGGCGTATGCGACCGCACCCGGGGGATCGGGCGTAGCTGATCGGGGCGGAACGGCACATCCCGGGGCCGTGCGTCCAGCGCGTCCTTCACATGCAGATAGCCCAGGATCCGCCCGGAGTCGTCGACCACCGGGAACCGTGAGAAGCCGGTCCGCGCAGCCAGTTGTTCCAGCTCCTCCGGGGTCACCCCGAGCTGCGCCTTGACCACCTGATCCATGGGCAGCACCACATCCCGCACCCGTCGCCTGCCCAGCTCCAGCGCGTCCCGCAGCCGCTCGGTGGACCGGTCGTCCAGCAGTCCGGCCTCGCTGGAGTCCGAGACCATCCGGGCCAGCTCGGCATCGGAGAAGGTCGCCGCGACCTCGCCCTTGGGCTCCACGCGCATCAGCTTCAGCAGCCCGTTCGCCAGGGAGTTCACGCCGAAGATCACCGGCCGCAGGGTGCGGGCGAGGGCGACCAGGGGCGGGCCGAGCAGCAGCACGGTGCGCACCGGCTCGGCCAGCGCCACGTTCTTCGGCACCATCTCGCCGAACAGCATGTGCAGATAGGTGGCCACGGTCAGCGCGATCACGAACGAGACCGGATGCACCAGACCCAGCGGCAGCCCCACCACATGGAAGAACGGCTCCAGCAGATGCGCGATGGCCGGTTCCGCCACGGCGCCCAGCACCAGTGTGCACAGCGTGATCCCGAGCTGGGCCGCGGCCAGCAGCGCGGAGAGGTGCTCCAGGGCCCACAGCACGGACCGCGCCCGCCGGTCGCCCTGCTGGGCGTGCGGATCGATCTGGCTGCGGCGCACCGAGATCAGGGCGAACTCCGCGCCCACGAAGAAGGCGTTGAAGACCAGCGTCAGCAGGCCGATCAGGAGCTGGAGGACGGTCATCGGCCCGTCGCCCCCTCGGCACCGGGCACGCCGCCGTCGCCATCGCTCCCGGTACCGCGCAGCGGCGACCGCAGCCGGGCCCGGGCCGCCCGGTGGCTGGTCACCTTGCGCACCTCCACGGACCAGCCCTCCGGCTCGACGGTGTCGCCGACGGCGGGGATCCGGCCCAGCTCGGTGGCGATCAGCCCGGCCAGCGTCTCGTACGGGCCCGGCGGCACCCGCAGCCCGATGCGGGCGAGCTGATCCATGCGGGCCGCGCCGTCCGCGTCGTACAGCGCATGGCCCTCCGCGTCCCGGCCCATCGGCATCAGATGGGCGGTCTCCTGCGGATCGTGCTCGTCGTGGACCTCGCCGACCACCTCCTCGACGATGTCCTCCAGGGTGACGACCCCGGCCGTACCGCCGTACTCGTCGATGACCACGGCCATGCTGCGCTGCGCCGAGAGCCGGTCCAGCAGCCGGTCCACGGTCAGCGGCTCCGGGACGAACAGCGCCTCGCGCATCAGATCGGAGACCGGGCGGCGGGGCCGCTCCTCGGCGGGGACCGCCAGGACGTCCTTGATGTGGACGAGGCCGGTCACCGTGTCCAGGCTGCTCTGGTAGACGGGGAAGCGGGACAGCCCGGTGGCGCGGGTGGCGTTGGCGACGTCCTCGGCGGTGGCCCGTACGTCCAGCGCCACCACCCGCACCCTCGGGGTCATCACGTTCTCCGCGGTGAGCTCGGCGAGGTTCAGGGTGCGGACGAACAGCTCGGCGGTGTCCTTCTCCAGCGCGCCCTCCTTGGCGGAGTGGCGGGCGAGGGCGATCAGCTCCTGCGGGCCGCGCGCGGAGGCCAGCTCCTCGGCGGGCTCCAGGCCCATCCGGCGCACGGTGCGGTTGGCGGTGTTGTTGAGATGGCTGATCAGCGGGCGGAAGACGGAGCTGAAGACGCGCTGCGGGGTGGCCACGGCCTTGGCGACCGGCAGCGGCCGGGAGATGGCCCAGTTCTTGGGCACCAGCTCGCCCACGACCATCAGCACGACGGTCGACAGAAAGGTGCCGAGCACCAGCGCGGTCGAGCGTACGGCCGACTGGGGTACGCCGATCGCGGTGAGCGGCCCGGCCAGCAGGGCCGCGACGGACGGCTCGGCCAGCATGCCGACGACCAGATTGGTCACGGTGATGCCGAGTTGCGCGCCGGAGAGCTGGTAGGTGAGGCTCCGCACGGCCTTCAGCGCCCCGGCCGCACCGCGCTCCCCGCGTTCGGCCGCCCGTTCCAGCTCGCCGCGCTCGACCGTGGTCAGCGAGAACTCCGCCGCGACGAAGGCGCCGCAGGTCACCGCCAGGAGGAGGGCCACGGCCAGGAGGAGGACTTCGGTCATCGGTTCACCTCCGTCCCATGATCCGCCAGGGACCGGAGGAATGCTCGCTGTCTCGGTGCAGGCGCCGCGTCCGGCCGGCTCGTCGCCCGTGCCCGACCTTCAGATGCCGGAGGTGCCACTTGTCCTGGCACCTCCGGCTGCGGGGCGGGCACTCCTTGCGTCGTGGCGCTATCTCAAGTCAAGGGGTGGTCGGCCACGCCGATCGGTGGGAGCGGGAGGCTCGTCTCGGTCGGCGCCCTTACGCCGTTGTGCCGTAAAGGATCACCTCCGCGATGCCGGCGACGGTCTGCGCGCCCCCGCCGGTGACCTTGGTGACGACGATGCGGATCTGGCGCACGTTCGTCGCGCTGAAGACTTCGGGGAGGGTGTACTGGCCGCCTCGGGTCAACTCCGAGATGACCGTCTTCCAGGTGGCGCCGTCCGTGGAGGTCTGCACATCGAAGGTGTACCAGTTGCTGTCCTTGCCCCAGTGGATGCGCACTCCGTCGAGGTTGTGCGCGCCGGTCAGCTCCGCGGTCAGCGTCTGGGGGACCGTCGGGGAGGAGGCGCTCCACCCGGTGCCGAACGTGATGTCCCCGTCGAACGCCTTGTCGGGTTCGAAGCCGTCGGCGTGACTGGACGCGGTGACCGCCTTGATCCGATCGTGGGGGATCTTCGGGCCGGGATCGGCCGGGGGCGTGCCGCCGCTGCCACCGGGCGGCACCGCGCGGAACTCGCGTAGGGACGGCCACCAGGTGCCCGCGGAGATGATGTCGACGCGCACATGACGCGCCTTGGTCCGCACCTGGTGGCTGACGGTGGCGACCTTGGCGGTGTTGTCCTCCGCGTTGACGACGGTGGTCCATGTGCTGGCGTCGTCGGAGGCCAGGATCCGGTACCTGTAGCTGGTCTGGTCGGTTTCCCAGACGATCTGGAACTGTTCGATGTCGGCCGGCGTGCCGAGATCGACCTGCCACCAAGCCGAGGCCGGGCCGCCCCCGACCCACTTGGTGTGCCCTTCGTCGTCCACAGCGTTGGCCGGCCCGTTGCCGGACTGCGAGCTGGAGGCGGTCGTCGGCTTGAACAGGGCCAGGTTCTGGGCGCCCTGATTCTCCAGCGTGGAGATGTCCTTCCATGCGGGGTGAGTGCCATCGGGGACATGGGAACCGGAGTAGGGCGCGGTCCGCACGGTGTACCGGCCGCTGTGCAGCCCATCCGTGGTCGCGGTGAGGGTGACGGGGCCGCTGGAGGTCTTGGTGGCGATCAGGGCGTAGCCGATGCCACCCTGGACCTTCTGGGTCTGCGCCGCGATCCGCGGGATGCCGTCGCCGACCAGGGCGCCGGCTCCGCTCACCTCCAGGGTGACGAGGGCGGAGGAGTCGGCGACCAGCGTGCCGTCGGCGTCGACGACCTTGATGAACACCGGAATGAGGTCCGAACCGTCGGCCACGGGCTGGATGCGATCGAGTAGCCGGGCGTATCGGCGCAGCGCCTTGGCCTCCTCGGCCGGCAGCGCGCGACCGCGGATCTCGCCGACCCGGTCGATGAGCGTTTCCACCCGGCCGGGCTTCATCCCACCCAGCAGCTTCCGTGCGGCCTGCTTCCCCTTTTCCGAGTTGTCGCCGAGAGAGGAGGCCAGCAGGTCGGTCAGGGCGGCCCGGCCGCCCGCGTCGTCGGCGACGAGCTCGAGGTGGTGGGCGGCGCCGGGGGTGTTGACCTGGTGGGTCGCGGCGAGCGTGCCGTTCAGGTAGCCCTCGGCCCTGAGCTCTCCGGCGGTGAACGACGGCAGGGTGAATGTGTAGTAGGGGCTGCCACCCTTGGCTGCCACGTGTGGCGCGGTCGTGGCGTTCTGCTTCCGCGTCTTCTCCCCGATGAGGCGGCCGTTCTGATACAGCCGGACGCTGTCGGTGTTGCTGAAGACCCTCACGTCCAGGTCGGAGGAGACCGCGTAGGAGCTGGCGATGAAGACCATGGGGCCGCCGTGGTTCGGGTTGGTTGCCGGTTGCATGGACCTGAGCCAGTGGTAGCAGTACTTGGGGTACCGGTCGATGTCGACCACGCCGGACTTCTGGTAGGCGTCGTTGGTGCCGTAGTCCTCGAAGACCCACAGGAAGTAGCCGCCGATCCGGCCGTGGGCGTCCAGCCCGCCCCAGTCCCAGTAGCCGGTGCCGTCGAGGTAGCGCTGGCGGGTCAGGACCTGGTCGGCCATGGCGCTCTCGCCGTCGTCCCGGTCGCACCGGGACGGGTCCTCCCAGTCGCCCCACTCGCGGGTGAGGAACGGCTTGGTGGGCGCGGGATCCGAGCCGTCGGTGTTGACGACCTTGTAGTTGACGCCGTACTCGCCGCCCCAGGTGCCGTAGTCCGCCGAGGTGAACATCTGGTCGCCCGGCAGCTCCGCGTGAGCGACGGTGTTGGCTTCCTTCGCCCACCATTGCGGGTACCCGGTCTCGTTCAGCGAGGTCTCCCAGAGGATCACCGAGGGCCGGTTGCGGTCCCGCCGGATCATCGTGGCGATGTCACGGTAGGTGCGCTTGACGAAGGTCTGGTCGCCGTTCCAGTACTGCCAGCCCGGCTGGCAGGCCACGACGAGCAGGCCCAGTTCGTCACAGGCGTCGAGGAAGGACGGGTCATGCGGATAGTGTGCCGCCCGTACGGCGTTGAACCCGCCGAGCTTCAGCCGCAGCGCCTCGCGGTACTTCATCGACGCCGGCACGGCGTCACCCACGTAGGCGTAGTTCTGGTGGCAGTTGGCGCCCCGGAGATAGAGCCGGTCGCCGTTGAGGTAAAAGCCGTCCGCCTTGTACTCGATCCGCCGTATGCCGGTCCGCGTACTCACCGTGTCGACCAGGCGGTTGCCGAGGTAGACCTGGCTGACCAGCGTGTACAAGGAGGGGGAGTCGGGGCTCCACAGGTTCGGGCGCGTCACGCTCAGTGTCTGTGTGAAGGCGTGGCCGCCGTGGTCCGCGACCGACGCGTCGGCCTTGGCCCGCGCGACGGCCCTGCCCCGCGCGTCATACAGGACCGTGGCCAGCCTCACCTGCACGGCCTTGCCTGTCCTGTTCACGACATGCGTTGTGACCCGGGCCGACGCCCTGGCCGCACTCGCCTTCGGGTAGGAGACGGCCACACCGGCCCCGGCGACCAGGTCCTCCTCCAGCGGGTCCGAGATGTGGACAGGGTCCGTCACCCGCAGTGTGACGTTGCGGTAGATACCGCCGTACGTGAGGAATCCCAGCTCGTTGCGTGGCTTGCCGGGAGGAGTGAGCGGGTCGTCGAGATTCGACACGCGGACCGCGAGGACGTTGTCGCGGTCGAAGTGAACCTTGTCGGTGATGTCCACGACGAAGCCCAGATAGCCGCCGTGGTGCTCAGCGAGCTTCACCCCGTTCAGGTAGACGACGCTGTGGGTCTGGACACCGTCGAAGACGACGGTCAGCCGCCGGCCCCGGTCCCGCGGATCGACCCGGAAGTACCGCCGATACCAGCCGATCCCCGCGTAGACGTTGTACACCGAGGGCCGTTTGCGCTCCAGTCGCATCGTGTGCGGCACCGATACCGCGGCCCACGCCGAGTCGTCGAACCCGGGCTGCTGAGCGCTTGGGGCGTCGTCACGCCAGAACGCCCAGTCGGTGTTGAAGTTCAGCACTCGGCGCCCGCCGCCGGCGGACTCGCCGAGGTGCGATGTCGCCGCCCTGGCCGGCTCGGCGCCGGCCTGTCCGACGGGCACCAGTGCCGTGCCCACCCCGGCCAGGCCCGCCGCGAGCACGCCCCGACGTCCCATTCCACCCACGTTCTCGATCATGATTCCATTCCCCTGAGTCGTTGTTCGCCGTCACGGCAGGGCCGGGGCAGGTCCGGCGCCGGGACTGCCCCGTCCCCGGCCGTTGCTCAATGGGTCAGGCAGAGAGGCGCGTCGGCTCATCCTCCGACGCGACGCCACTGTCGGCTGGTGCCGCCGTCGCAGTCCGCGAGCCGCATCGGCGCGCCGTTCGTGCGGGAGCCGTCCTTCACCTCGACGCACTTGCCGGACAGGGCCGAGGTGATCGGGCCCGTGTTCGGGGGCGTGGGTGTGGGTGTGCCGGGGGTGACGGAGAAGTTGTCGAACTGGTCGGTCTGGTAGTCGGCGACGCCGAGACCGGGCTGGCCGTTGGCGTAGCTGGAGTCGGTGACGCTGCCGACCACCTTGCCGTCGATGGCGGCCGAGAGAGTGGTGCCCTCAAGAGTGAAGGCGATGGTGTGCCAGCTACCGGTACCGAGCTTGGCGGTGGTGCCGCTGGCGAGGGTGGTGAACTTCCAGGCGGTGTCGCTCTTGTCGATGGACCAGGCTCCGGTGTCGCTGACCCGCAGGTGGTAGGCGTTGAGGCCGTTGTTGTTCTTGGCCTGCTGGTTCACCCGGCCCAGCAGCTCGACGGTGCCGGACTCCTCGAAGAGGGCGTCGGCGGAGACGGTGTAGTCGCCCCAGCTTCCGTCGCCCATGAAGGTATAGGGGGCGCTGTAGGGCTCGTCGGTCCAGCGGATCGGGGTAGTAGCGGCCATCTGGCGCAGGCAGGTACCAGTGCGGCCGCCGCCGCAGGGCACAGTCTGGAAGGCGCCGTTCATGTCCGAGAAGTATTTCGGCGAGGTGGTTGCGGCGGGCGTCTGGAAGTCGTCCGCGTAGGGCAGGGTGAGCCCGGCGCGGGCCGGCGGGGTGGCGGTTCCCTTGCCCTGGCCGGTGGTGGTGGTCACGGTGTAGACGTAGCCGGGCCGGAGGGTGAGGGTGTACCTGCCGGAGGCCGGGGTGATGTCCTGCTGGTGGACGAACCAGTCGGCGGAGTCGGCCGAGTTCACGTTGGTGGCCCACACGTGGACCTTCCCCTTGGACAGGCCGCCGCTGACGGTGAAGGTGGCGGTCTGTTCGGCGGTGGCGTCCATGGTCTCGACGACCGTGCTGTAATCCCTGCCGTTGGTCGACTTCAGGGTGACGTAACTGCCGTTGCCGCGATCGCCGCCCAGGTATCCGCCGGCGGAGTCGATGTACTTCCAGCCAGGCCGGGTGAACTGCGTGGTGTGTGCGGTGACCCAGGTGGTCTTGCCGATGCTGTAGTTGCCGGACCAGGGTTGGTTGGCGATCGACATCCCGTCCGTGGAGAAGTGCAGGTTCGGATAGAGCGCGGCGATGACCGGCCAGTTGAAGTAGGCGGTCATCTTCCCGTCGAGATAGCCGCGGTTGACGGACCGTGCCACCGCGGCAGCACCCTCGTTGGCGTCCTGGGACCCGTTCTCACTCGCCCACAGCGGCTTGCCCAGCCGCTGAGCGGTGGTGGTACTGGGGCACTTGGCATAGGCGCCGAGGTAGCCGCAGGGATAGTGGGCGCCGACGACGTCCACCGCGGCCTTGAACTCCGGGTCCTCGGCCATGGCGTCGGCCACTTCCCAGTCGCTGTCGGCGGCGACCACCTTGGTGGCGGTGTAGCCGTGCGAGACGAGCGCACTCTTGAGCTTCTGGTACCAGGTCTTGTCGAAGCCGCGCTCGTTCCAGCCGCCCAGGTACTCGACGGTGAGGTCGTGCTGCGCCGCGCAGCCCATCCACGCCATTATGTAGTCGATCGTGTCCTGGGACCAGAAGTCGCCACCGCCGATCCAGCCCGGCGCGCCCCAGGACAGAGCGGCGAGCTTGATCTTGGGGTTGCGGGCCTTGGCCTGCTCGGCCAGCCACCATTGGTAGCCGTTGTCGCAGTCGATGGCGCCGCGGGTGTGCTCGATGCTCGGCTCGGCGCCATCGGTGGAGTTGGTGTCCCCGCCGATCTCCAGCTTGAGCGTCTGAAGGGAGGCGCCGTAGCCGGGTTTGAACAGGTAGTCGAGTATCTGAGCGCGTTGCGGCGCGGGGTAGTCGGCCAGGAGGCGCGAGTTGCCGCCGCCGCCCGAGATGGCGCCGACGCCGTCGAAGGTCAATCCGGGGTTATTGCCCTTGATCGCGATGGCGGTCGAGGCGGGGGTCGCCTGTGCGGGGGTAGGCGTCACCACGTTCATGAGTGCGCTCAACAACAGGAGCAGGGCTGTGAGAAGGGCGGTGCGGCAGGCTGGTGCCCGAGACATGCTGGCTCCTCGGAGGAATCACGGGTGGACGACTGAGCGATGGCCAAGCACCCCGCGTGCTTGCGGCATAGGGGTGCAGTGGGTGTCGACGGGGCGGGGCAAGGATGAGGCGGTCCGCGATCGCGCTGGTACGCGTCGTCGAGGAAACCGGGTTCCCGGTGGGGCACCGGGAACCCGGTGGTCAGCCCAGCGCCACAGGGCGGATGAGCATCAGCCGACCGCTCATCGCCGCGGCGGCAGGCCGGTGTGCCGGCTTCCGGGGCCAGTGCCGTCGTGGGGGCGGGACGCCGTTCGTACCTCGGTGAGGGTCAGGATCTGTTCGCCGGCGGTTCGTGATCCGCCGACGCTGCTTCCCGTGGTGTCGTTCCAGGAGCGGGTGGGGGTCGTCTCGGTCCGCCGGTCGGAGGTTGCGGACAGGCCGATCACCAGGCCGCTGTAGCGGTTGACCAGGCGGTACGTCCCGGTGGCGGTGCCGTTGGAGGAGGTGCTTCGGACGATGAACCACTGCTGCCCGACGGTGGGGCCGCCCTTTCTGGCGGCGGTGACCGTGGGCTTGGTGGCCCAGGCGCGGGCCGCGGTCCTGGTGGAGTCGACCCCCAGGAGTCGGCCGGTGGCGTCGTTGGTGATGCGGTAGGAGCCGTCGCCGTTGGCGGTGAAGGTCCACGATTCCCGCGCCGATCCGGTGGTGGCGGCCACCGACGTGGTGGCGGAGCGGCCGGGGACCTGAGCGAGGACGCGGCCGTTCGCGTTGGCGATGTGGTAGGCGGTGCCGGAGGCGACCGGGGCGGCCCGGGAGGAGCTGTCGATGGTGACGTTGATGTACTCCGAGGCGGAGTCGCCGGAGCAGCCGAAGGAGCAGTAGGAGCGGAAGGACTTGCCGACGATCGCGGAGCTGGTCTTGTTGGCGCTGTCGAGGAACCAGCGGTACCACGACGCGTTGGTGTAGCCGCCGGTGTCGCCGATCAGCCGCCACTTCTGGCTGGACAGGTCGTCGGTGGCGTAGAACTGCTGGGGTGCCTTTCCGCTCTGATCGACGGCCTGGGGCTGGCCGATGTAGAGCCCCAGATAGGCGTTGTAAGTGATGTCCATGACAAATAGTGGCGAGGTCGGAGGCATCTTGCCGGCCGCGACCTGCTCGCTCACCGTGCCGGTGTTCGCCGGGTCGTACTCGCCGGAGGTGGGGGTGTAGCCGGTGTCGGTGGCGGAGTCGATCGGCACCATGTTGCTCTCTTTGCCGCCCACGCCGGGCTCGGCCCAGGAGCCGCCGTACCACTTCTGCCAGGAACCAGGCGCCATCTTGCCGGAGATGGGGGCGCGGGCCACGTGTCCGTGGAAAGCCTTCCAACTGCCGCCCTTCTCCACGATCCGGGAACCGTAGTAGACGTAGAAGTAGCCGGAGGCCGTGTCGACGAACAGCCGCTGGTCGCCGTCACCGTAGTGGTAGGTCTGATGGGGGAAGGCGGCGTCGTCACCCCGTTCGGTGCGGTACGGGGAGGTGATGACATGGTCCTTGATGGTCCACGTTTTGCCCTGGTCGGTGGAGACGGCGTAGTCGATGGCGTCGTAGTGGATGCCGTCACCGAAGGGCTGCGGGGTGAACTCGTTGTGCACCAGGCCGTACCAGTGGCCGGTGTCCGGATCGACCCACACGCCGGCCAGGTCGCAGAAGTTCCGCTGCGAATAGTGTGACCCGGCGGGCGGATAGGTCGCCTTCAGCCCGGTGGGGCTGTTGTTGCACCGCCAAGTGGTGTCGTTGTTCTTGTCGTTGCCGTTGGCGGGGTTCACCGCGTCGCTGATGGCCCCGGACCGGGTGGCGGTGTCGAAGTTGCTGCCGGTGTAGAAGGTCCACGCACGGCTGTCGTTCGCACCGTAGAGGGCGTGGGACTGCTGGTAGTAGAAGGTGCCGTCCTTGTCGATGTAGGTGCCGGCCGGCGTGTCGTCCGGGTCGGTCCAAGAACCCTTCGCCCCGACGGTCACGGTGTAGGTGGCCGCGGACGCGTCCGCCGAGGCCGGTGCGGTCGCCAGCGTGTTGCCGCCCGCCACGGCCAATGCCGCGGCGACAAGCACACCGACGAGTCTTCTGCGAGGAGCTGGCACGGGTACTCCTTTTCTCTTCTCGATGGAGCCACGCCCTTTTGCGGCGGCTTCCCCTGAAACTCGGTGCGGTCCCTGGCACCTGCCGACCGGAGCGGGCGGCGTGTGCGGGCCGCGGTCATGGACGGGCGAGTACGCCCGGCAGACGGGCGACTTCCGCCGCCACCGCCGCACGCGCCGAGGAAGGTGACCTGTTCCATGGAGCGCGGGCGAGGCGCCGGTCAGTCGAACGTCTCTACGTACTCCTCACTCGGCCCGAGGCCGGGCCGGTCGTGCAGGACGATGTGGTGGCCGAAGCGTTCGAGTTCCAGGACGGTGAGGGTGTTCTCGCCGGAGCGGAGGAACGGGCCGGGCAGGTAGAGCGTGGTCTGCGGCCCCACCTCCCAGTAGCGGCCCAGCAGTATGCCGTTGACCCATACGAATCCCTTGGCGAAGCCGGGCAGCGCGATGAAGGTGTCGGCGGGCCGGCGCACGGTCAGCCGGGCGGTGGCGAATCCCGCGGCGCCACCGGGCCGGGCCGAGGACGTCGCACGCGCGACGTCCTCGGGTGTCCACTCGTCGAGCGGCAGCCCGCGCATGGTCCAGCCGTGCACCAGCCGCCGCTCCACGCGCACCCCGCCGAGGATGCCCTTGCCCTGGCCGAGCAGCGGGCCGTAGTTGATCCGCCCCTGGTTCTCCACCAGCAGCTCCAGCCGGATGCGCCGCCCGGAGCCGGCCACGGTGCACGACGATGTCTCGCGGTCGAGTACGGCCACGAGCGCGCCGTCGACGAAGACCTGGGCCCGGTCGTGCAGGCCCGTGACGGTGAGCTCGTGGGTGCCTGAGGGCAGCAGAGGCTCGGCCGCGTACAGCACCAGACCGGAGGACTGCCCCAACTCCTCGAAGCTGAGCGGCAGTGGCGCGCGCACGGGCGTGGACATGGCGCGCAGCGCGTCCCGTAGCGCTGCCTCCCGGCGCACCGGGAGGGTGCGGGGCTCCAGAAGGGCGGGAGCGGCGGGCACGGGGCGTTCCGGCGCGCCGCCGAACGCGGTGAGCTTCTTCCGGAGCGTGAAGAACTTCGGCGTCAGCGCGCCGTGTTCCGCGATGGGGGCGTCCGAGTCGTAACTGGTGATCGTCGGCTGTATGGCCTCGCCGTCGTGGTTGGCGCCGGCCCAGAGACCGAAGTTGGTACCCCCGTGCGCCATGTACAGGCTCACCGATCCACCCGCGTCGAGGATGCCGCCCACGTCCCGCGCCGCGCTCTCCGGCGATCGCACATGATGCTTCTCGCCCCAATGGTCGAACCAGCCGTTCCAGAACTCCGCGCAGAAGAAGGGCTCGCCGGGGCGGCGCGAGCGCAACAGGGCAGCCGCCTCCGCGGGGCGCGAGCCGAAGGTCACGGCGGCCAGCTCGTCGGGAACGGTGCCGCCGTCAAGCATCAGCGGGGTGGGGCCGTCGGCCGTGTAGAGCAGTTCGGTGATGCCCCGGTCGACCAGGGCGTCCCGCACCCAGTGGACGTACGCGAGGTCGTCACCGTGGCTGCCGTACTCGTTCTCGATCTGCACCGCCACGACGGGACCGCCGCGGCTGAACTGCAGGTCGGCGACGCGCGGGATCAGCTTGTCGAACCAGTCTCCGACCGCCTCCAGGAACGGCGGGTAACAGGTGCGCAGCCGCATCCCGGGGACGCCGGTCAGCCAGGCCGGCAGCCCGCCGTTGTCCCATTCCGCGCAGATGTACGGTCCGGGGCGCACGATGACGTCCAGGCCGGTGTCCCCGGCCAGCCGGATGAACCGGGTCAGGTCGCGCCAGCCGTCGAAGCGGGGGTCTTGGGGAGCGCGCTCGTGGAAGTTCCACGGGACATAGGTGTCCACGGTGTTGAGCCCCAGGGCGGACAGGCGCCGGAGGCGGTCACCCCACTGCTCGGGATGGACACGGAAGTAGTGCAGAGAGCCGGCGAGGACGCGGTGCGGTCGGCCATCGCGCAGCAGCCGCCCGTCGGCGTGGGCCAGGGCCGGCGCTCGCCGCCCGGTGCCGGTGGATCCGAGGGAAGAAGCGCTCACTTGACGGCTCCGGCGGTCATGCCCGCGCGCCAGAACCGCTGGAGCGCGAGGAAGGCGATCAGAAGCGGGACGACGGACACGAGCGATCCGACGACGACCAGCGGGGGCGGCACCGCGACATGGCTGGCGTTCCAGCCGGCCAGACCGACGGTGACCGGTTGCAGCCGGTCGTCTCCCAGCACCATCACGGGCAGCAGGTAGTTGTTCCAGATCTCCACGAACTGGAACAGGAAGATCGTCACCAGGGCGGGCAGCATCATCCGGACACCGATCGTCCCGAAGATCCGGAACTCGCCCGCGCCGTCGAGCCGGCCGGCCTCCAGGACCTCGTCGGGCACCGACTGGGCGGCGAAGACCCGCGAGAGGTAGACCCCGAACGGGCTGACCACGCTGGGCAGGAGCACGGCCAGCGGATTGTCGATCAGATGGACCTCGGAGAACATCAGGTACAGCGGCAGCGTGAACAGCACCTTGGGCACCAGCACCGCCGCGAGGACCACGCCGAACAGCGCGCCGCGCCCGGGGAAGTCGTACTTGGCGAGGGCGTATCCGGTGAGCGCGGAGAACGCCGTGCCCAGCAGTGCGCCGACCCCGCAGTACAGGACACTGTTGAGCATCCATCGCCAGAAGATGCCGCCGTCCTGGCTGCTCAGGCGGGCGATGTTGTCGAACAGACCCCAGCCGTCGAACCACAGGCCGGTGCCGCTGAACTGCTCGCCGAACGGCTTGGTGGCCGAGACCAGCAGCCACCACAACGGGAAGAGGAAGTAGAAGGCGGACAGTCCGAGCAACGCCATGACCGTTCCGCGGCTCGCCGGGCTGGTGTCCCGTCGCGACCTGATGAGGGGCTTTTCCGCGGTGACCGCCATCATCCCTGTTCCCCCCGGTTGGTCAGCCTGAAGAAGACGAACGACACAGCTCCCACCAGTACCGCGAGAAGCACGGACTGGGCGGCTGCGTAGTGGTAGTTGCCGGCCGCGAGAGCGCTCTGCGCGGACATGATGGGGGTGAAGGACGAGGAGACGGAGCCGTCGGAGACCGGCTGGAGCACCGCCGGCTCGTTGAACAGTTGAGCCGAGCCGATGAGGGAGAACACCGCGGTGAGGACCAGCGCTCCGCGCACTGCGGGGATCTTGATGCTCCAGGCGATCCGGAACGCCGACGCGCCGTCCATCCGCGCCGCCTCCAGCAGCTCCGCGGGTATTGCCTGTAGCGCCGCGTAGATGATGATCATGTTGTAGCCGGCCCAGCTCCAGGTGACGACGTTGGCGACCGACCACAGCACGACATCGTGGTCGAAGAAGGGGATGGCGACCCCGAGCGGTTCGAGCAGCCGGTTGATCGGACTGGACTGCGATGAGTACATGAAGGACCAGACGAGCGCGGCGCTCACCCCGGGAATGGCGTACGGGAGGAAGCTGGAGAGCCGGAAGAAGCTCCTGCCCCGGGTGGACCGGGAGTCGATCAGCAGCGCCAGTACCAGGGCGAGGACCAGCATCAACGGGACCTGGACGACGCCGAACAGCGCGATCCGGCCCAGCGACGCCGTGAACCCGCCGTCATGGATGGCCCGGTCGTAGTTGCCCAACGGGTCGAAGACCTCACTGGGCGCGGTGAGCCCGAGCCCGGACCGGTGGAGGGTGAACAGGCTGCTGCCCGCCGCGTAGCTGATCGGTGCCACGTACGTGGCCGCGAACAGGACGATGAAGGGCGCGCAGAACAGCAGCGGCTTCCACCGGCGCGGGCGCGCCTTCGCGGCTGTGGGGCGGGAGGGTTCCGGCGGGGGCGCGCCGCCTGCGCGATGGTGGTGGCGGGCGACTGCCGGAGCGGCGCCTTGGGTCACGAGCTCATTCCTCACTGCGGCTCAGGTGGGCGGTCTGGAGTGTGGCGCGGAGGGCTGCCACGGCCGCGCGGCGGCCGTACCGCGCCGTCGGCGTGGCGGGAGGCCGTTGTCAGGGGCCGCCCGCCGGTGCCAGGTGCGCTCACTCGGCGACGCGCAGTCCCTGCGTCTTCATCTCCGAGAGCGTCTTGTCCTGCGCCCTCCGCAGGGCGTCGGCTATCGTGCCCTTGCCGCCCCACGCCTTGCCCAGTCCGTCGTCGAGGTCGGCGGCTGTCTTGGTCATCAAGGGGCCCCAGGTCCACGCGGAGTCGACCTTCGGGGCGGCGGCGGCGAACACCTCGTAGATCTTCTGGCCGCCGAAGTACGGGTCGCCCGCCGTGAACTGCTCCAGGTTGAGCAGCCCCTTCGCGGCGGGGAAGAGCGCGGCCTTGCCGACGAGGGCTCCGAATGTATCGCGGTCGGTGCTCAGCCAATGGGCGAACTCCCAGGCCGCCTTGGGATCGTCACAGCCCTTGAGCACGGCGGTGGCGGATCCTCCGGCGTTGCCGACCCGCGTGCCGCTCTTGCTCCACTGGGGCAGCGGCGCCACCGCCCACTCGCCGGCGCTCTTCTTGGCACCGCCCTTGATGACGCCGGCCTGCCAGACGGCGCCGACCACCGTGGCGATGTCATCGTTGCCGAGCCCCGTGTACCACGCCTGGTCGTACATCGGCGCGCCGCTGATGAGCCCCTCGTCGGCGAGCCCCTGCCAGTAATCGGCGACCTTCTGGTTTGCTGCCGAGGCCATGCTGACCTGCCAGGCATCACCCTTGACACCGAACCAGTCGGCGCCGGCCTGCCAGGCGAGGCCCGCGTAGTCGTAGTCCATGTAGGGCGACGAGATATACCGGTCGGGATCGGACGCATGGATCTTCCGGGCCGCGGTCTTGTACTCGGCCCAGGTGGCCGGCGGCTTCAGACCGAGCGAGGCGAAGACTTTCTTGTTGTAGAAGAGCGCCATGGGGCCGGTGTCGACGGGCGCGCCGTAGACGTTGTCGCCCAGGGTCACCGACTTCCAGGCCGCGTCCTGGAACTCGCCCTTGCTGGGGGACGCGTACTCGGCGACATCCTCCAGGGCGCCCTGCGCCGCGAAGCTGGGCAGCGTCTCATAGCCGACCTGGGCCAGACACGGTGCGTTGCCGGCCTTCACCGCGTTCAGCATCTTCTGGTACCCGCCCTTGGCACCCGGCTGCACCGCCTGGTACGTGACCTTGACGTCCGGGTGGCTCTTGTTGAACGCCTTGACGGCGTCGGCGTAACCGGGAGCCCAGCCCCAGAATGTGATCGATGCCTTTCCCGAGGATGATGCCGAGTCCGAGTCGGACCCGGAGCACCCGGCGGTGGTGAAGGCGAGACCGAGAGCGCCCAAGACGCCCGCGCAGAGGACGGCAAACCGCTTCACAGCTCCTCCTATGTGCTGATGGCAGCGCGGAGGAAACACCTCCGAGGTGGCCGCGCGGCCGGGTGTGCGCAGCCCGGTACCACCCCGAGCTGGCGCACTGATGGCTGGAACTATGGCACACGTTGTTATCGATGCCAATACAACTGCTGCCAAGCGCTTGCAGCGCTTCAGGGACCCTGTCTGAGGGGAAGTTGGCGATATCATGGTGAGGAAGCAGGCAAGGAAGGGATCCATGGCTAAGCGAAGTGCCGACGGCGGGGAGCGAGCGCCCGGAATGGCGGATGTGGCCCGGGTCGCCGGAGTGTCGGCGCAGACGGTGTCGCGCGTGCTCTCAGGGCATCCGAACGTGCAGGAGCGCACGCGTGCCAAGGTCATGGCCGCCGTGGACCAGCTCGGCTACCGCCGGAACAATGCCGCGCGCGTGTTGTCCTCGGGCCGCAGTCGCGCCATCGGCGTGGTGAATCTTCAGACCAACTTCTACTCGCGCGCGGCCGTCACCTCCGGTATCGAGAACGCGGCCCAGGCCGCCGGCTACGCGGTCAGCATGGCCACCACCGCGTCTCTCGACTCGTTCGCGATCGACCGCGCGCTGTCCCGGCTGGCCGACCAGGGTGTCGACGGAGTCATCCTGGCGGTGCCGTTGATCCATAGCAGCGAGCGCATCGAACAGTTCACCCGATCCACGCCCACCATCACCATCGACGGATCGCGCACCGAATCGGCCGAAGTGGTGGCCATCGACCAGGCGCTGGCGGCGCGCCTGGCCACCGAGTACCTGCTGGACCTGGGCCACGAAACCGTGTGGCATGTCGCCGGCCCGCAGGAATGGCTGGACGCCACCAGTAGGCGCGAGGGCTGGCGTGCGACGCTGGAGGCGGCCGGGCGGTCGGTGCCGCCGCCGCTGGAGGGAGACTGGTCCCCCGCGTCGGGCTACCGCAATGGGCTCATCCTCGGCAGGATCCCGGACGTGACCGCGGTCTTCGTGGCCAGCGACGAGATGGCGTTCGGAGTGATCAAGGCGCTCCACGAGCTCGGCAGGCGAGTCCCCGACGACATCTCCGTGGTCGGCGTCGACAACATCGAGCTCGCGGAGTACTGCTCGCCGCCCCTGACCACCGTCGCGCAGCCGTTCGCGCACATGGGCGCGCTTGCCGTGGCTCACCTGCTGAGACACATCGCGGATCCCGACGCCGCGCCCCGACCGACTGTTGTGGAGCCCAGGCTCATCGCACGGGCGAGTACCGCGCCGCGCGCCGGGACAGGGCCGGCTCCGGCTCCCCCCACGCGGCGCCCCGACGCCATGGCCGCGCCGTCGCGGGAATAGTGCGGGAAAAGCGCGCCCGCGTTCCGGACGGGGGCGCGGCCGGCGTGTCCTGGAGCCGCTCCCGCCCCGGCGCGAGCGTGGATTGCGGGCCGTACGTGGTGAAGCCCGCGTTGTCGCACAGCACCGCGATGTCCCGGGACGCGAGCTCCGCGGCCGGCTCATCACCGGGCGGACCGCGGCGTCGACGGGAATTCCGCCTGTTCAGCTCCCGTGCAGCTCCTCGATCACCGGGGCGAGCGCCGCCATGTTGTGTTCCAGCACGGTGAAGTACGAGAAGCCGAACCGCTTGCGGTGGGCCCGCAACTGCTCCGCCATCTCCTTGGCGTCGCCCAGCAGCAGCGCGGGGTGCTCCAGCATCTGGTTCTCGGTGAGGCCCGGTGCGTAGGCGGCCAGCTCACGCACCTTGGCGCGCCGGTCGGAGCTGGGCCCGGCCATCTGGATGAGGTAGTTCAGCTCGATGGCCTCTCCCGTGCCATCGGTCCCCTCCGTACTCTCTGTCCTCCCCGCCTCGGCGGCGAAGCGGCGGAAGGCGCCCACCCGCTCCTCCAGCGCCTCGGGGCTGATGAGCTGCATGGCGCCCTGGGGTTTGCCGGGGGCCCGCACCGCCCCGGTGAAGGCCGCGATGTCCGCATGGCGCGCCGCCAGCCGCAGCAGCCGGTCGCCGTTGCCGCCGAGCAGCAGCGGCGGGCGCGGGGACTGGACGGGCCGTGGCCGGTGCTCGGTATCGGTCAGCAGACGCTCCAACTCGGCCACGGTATGCACCAGGTGGTCCACCCGCTCCCGGGGTGAACCGAAGGGCAGCCCGGCGCTGTCGTGCTCGGCCTTGACATAGCCGGCGCCCAGGCCGAGCTCCAGCCGGCCGTCGGTCAGCGTGTCGCAGGTGGCCACCTCCCGGGCGAGCAGCGCGGGGTTCCAGAACCCGGCGTTGAGGACGAAGGTGCCCAGCCGTGGGCGCTCGGTCGCCTCGGCGGCGGCGGCCAGCGCCGGGAACGGGGCGGGGTTGCCGAGGTGGTCGGGGGTGAGCAGCACGTCATAGCCGAGTTGCTCGGCGTGGCGGCACTTCGCCCGCCATGCCTCGGCCGATTCAAGGGTGAGCAGATTGACTCCGAAGCGGAACGGCCTTGCCATGAGCCCTCCTTGAGCGCGGATACGGCGAACGTATCCGAGATCGGCGCCGTTCGAGGCCCCTCGTCCCCACTCTCGCTCACTCGCCCTCGTTCACCGGTCCGGCCGATCGGGCAGCGGCCGAGGCCGGGGGCCTGGCGGCCGGTGCCCGGGGCTCAGCCCAGCGGGTCGGGTTCCGGTTCGGCGCCGGGCGTGGCACTGGTGAAGATGCGCATCCGTGCCAGCACCGCCTCGGCCGTGGGTCGCTCCATCCGGTCCACGATCCGGCCGTCGGCGAGGAAGAGCACCAGATCGGAGTGGGCGGCGGCGCTCGGGTCGTGGGTGACCATGACGACCGTCTGGCCCAGCTCGTCGACGGCCTCCCGCAGAAAGCGCAGCACCTCCAGGCCCGACCGTGAGTCCAGGTTGCCGGTGGGCTCGTCCGCGAAGATCAGCTCGGGGCGGGAGGCGAGCGCCCGGGCGCAGGCCACCCGCTGCTGCTGTCCGCCGGAGAGCTGGGCGGGCCGGTGCCGCAGCCGGTCCCGCAGCCCGAGGGTGTCGATGACCCGGTCCACCCACTCCCGGTCGGGTTTGCGGCCCGCGATGTCCATGGGCAGGGTGATGTTCTCGGCCGCGTTGAGCGTGGGCAGCAGGTTGAAGGACTGAAACATGAAGCCGATCCGGTCGCGGCGGAGCTGGGTCAGTTCCTTGTCGCCCAGGCCGGTGATCTCGGTGTCGCCCAGCCATGCCTGGCCCGACGAGACCGTGTCGAGACCGGCCAGACAGTGCATCAGGGTGGACTTGCCGGATCCGGACGGGCCCATCACCGCGGTGAACCTGCCCCGTTCGATCTCCACGTCCACCGCGTCCAGCGCGAGCACGGCGGTCTCGCCGCTGCCGTACGCCTTGGTCAGGGACCGGGCGCGGGCCGCCGCATGGGCGCCGCCCTCCGCGAACCCGTCCGTCTTCGTTGCCGTCGGTGTGGACACGATGCCTCCCCGTATCGGAACGTCGTGCCCTCGATGGTAGGGACCCGGCCGCCGATGCGCCCACCCGCGGACGCCGGCGTACAGGAATGCGACGGCGGACGGGAACGTGATGCCCGGCGTTGACGGACGGGAACGTGATGCCCGGCGTTACGGACGCGTGGGCGACACCGGGCGGCGCGCGGCGCCCAGCACGCACGGGGACGTCGGTAGCGTCGGACCCCGCTCGGGGATGCGCAGCCGGCGATGGCCGATCGGCTCGAAGCCCGCGGCCGCGATCTCCGAGCGCACCTCGCGTGCCGTATGGCAGCCGCCGAACATCAGCGGCCACACCGTGCGGTCCAGCGCCCGCTGGGCGGTCGCCAGGACCCGCCCCTCGGCGCGCCCGTGCTCGAGGAAGCGCAGCTCACCGCCGGGCCGCAGCACCCGCAGCAGCTCGGTGAGCGCGCGCCGCACATCGCGCACCGAGCACAGCACCAGACAGGCCACCGCCGCGTCGAACGCCTCGCTCTTGACCGGCAGCGCCTCGGCGACGCCCGGCACCACGTCCACCGGCACCCCGGCCCGCAGCCCCGCCCGGGTGGCCAGCCGCCGCAGATGGCGCTCGGGTTCGATGGCGACCACCTCGCAGACGGCTTCGGGGTAGTGGGGGAAGTTCAGCCCGTTGCCCGCGCCGATCTCGATGACCCGGCCGGACAGCCCGGCCAGCAGTTCGCCGCGCAGCTCACCGATCCCCGCCCGTTCGTCGGCCAGCGGGCTCATTCTGGCGTAGCAGCGGGCGAAGAGCGGGTGGTGGACGGCGTCACGCGGGGGCGTGCGACGGCATACGGGCATGGGAGCTCCCCCTTGTCCCAGGTACGGACGATGTGTCCCAGGTGCGGACGATGGACCGATACCGGGATTCTGCCCACGCGGGGGGCGTCGCTACGCGGCCAGCCGCGCCGCGTCCCAGCTCCCGTCCAGCCGGGGTGCCAGCCAACCGGGCGCCTTAGCGCGGAAGTCGGCCGGCGGAAGGGCCGGGGCGCCCTGGGGGATGGCGCCCAGCAGCGGGACACCGGATGAATCCGGCAGATCGGCCACATTGCAGCGGGAGGCGAGATCCGCGACGGCGGGCCAGCTTCCGATGACGACGCCGGGGCACTCCAGCCCGCGGGCGCGCAGCGCCTCGGTGGTCAGGGTGGTCGCGTTGAGCGTGCCGAGGCCCGCGTGGGCGACGACGAGGACCGGCGCGCCGAGCAGCCGGGCCGCGTCGGCGAGCGTCGCCCCCGTCTCGTCGAACCGTACGAGCAGCCCGCCCGCGCCCTCGACCAGCACCAGATCGTGTTCGGCGGCCAGCTTCTCGGCCGCCTCCGCCACCTCGTGCGGCCGCACCGGCGGCCGTCCGGCGCGGCG
>NZ_JAHLEM010000317.1 GCF_018883605.1 Streptomyces niphimycinicus
ACATACGCGGAGGTGTTGAGATCGGTGATCGCCTGCACGCGCTCATCCGGATACTCATCAGCCGCCGCGAGCGCCGCCACATCGTCGATCACCAACACCGGCCGCGCATCCCCCAGGATGTGCGCCTTGCGCTCCGCCGGATACTCCGGATCCACCGGCACATACGCACCACCCGCCTTCACCACACCCAGCAACGCCACCACCAGCTCCACCGACCGCGGCAACACCACCGCCACAAACGACTCCGGCCCCACCCCCTGCCCCACCAGCCACCGCGCCACCCG
>NZ_JAHLEM010000318.1 GCF_018883605.1 Streptomyces niphimycinicus
TCCGCGCCACCTGCTCCCCGAAGAGCACCGGCAACGACACACCCCGCACACCCCGCGACTCACCATTCCACCCGACCAGCACCCGCTCCCGCTCCACCGCGTCGAGCAACTCCACGTCGCCGATGCGACGCTCGGGGTCCTCAGCGACCCACTCCAGCACCCGCACCAGCCGTTCCTGGTGGGCGGCGATTTCTCGTTCGTCGTAGAGGGACGGGTCGGCGTCGAACTCCACGCGGATGCCCGTGCCGGAGCCTGCCGCGCCATAGAAGTTGATCTTCAGGTCGTTGACGGGCCCGGTGGACAGCGGGTGGGGAGTGGCCCGGCTGTCACCGAAGAGGAGTTCGTCGACGTAGGCCACCACGTTGAGCGTCGGGCCGAGGCGGGCCTGGCGGCCGCCGGAGAGCCCGAGTTCCCTGACGAGTTCCTCGCCCCGGAACCGCTGGTGCCTGACGACATCGGCCAGCGAGCGGGACACCGACGCGACCAGCTCCGTGAACGTGGTCCCCGGCGTGGCGGCCACCCGGATGGGCAGGACGTTGACCATCGCGCTCGGCGTGGTCAGGGACACCCGGCCGGTGCGGCCTGCCAGAGGCATCGAGAAGGTGAGGTCCGTGCGGCCGGTCAGACGGTGATAGAGGACGGCTGTGGCCGCGATGGCGACGGCCGGCCACTGCGCGCCGAGCCGGCCGCCCAGCGCGGTGAGCCGATCGGCCAAGGGGGTCGGCAGGGTGAGGATGCGACGGAGACTGCTGTGGGTGCTGCCCGCGGAACGTCCCGCGAGCGCCACCGGGTCGGGCAGCTCCTCGAACAGGTCGAGCCAGTACGCACGGTCCTGGGCATAGCGGCGCGAGCCCGGATAACCGGTCTCCTCGGCGATCACCCGGTCGAGGGTGGCGAAGCCGGTCGCGGGGGGCTCGGTACCGGTGACCAGGGCGGTGTAGAGGGCCGCGACCCGCGCGCCGTAGACGGCCTGGCCGAACGCGTCGAGGACGGCGTGGTGGTAGCGGTGGAAGTAGAAGGACCGGTCGTCGGCCAGGAGCAGCAGGGTCTGATCGCTCAGGGGGCCGTGGCCGAGGTCGAAGGGCTTGAGCATCTCCGCGTTCATCCACGCGTGCGCCGCGGCCTCCGGGTCCGCCGCGTCGCGCAGGTCGCGCACGCGCAGGGATGTCGGCTCGGCGGGCGCGACGAGCTGGTACAGCCGGGTGTCGCCGGTGGTGTCGGGGTCCTCGGTGAGGTGCGACCGCAGTGCCTCGGTCTCGTCGACGGCCCGCCGTACCGCCTCGTGGAGGACGTCCGGGTCGACCGGACCGTTGATCTCCAGATAGGCGCCGCAGTTGTAGAGGGGGCTGTCCGGCTCCAGTTGCTGGGCGACCCACATGCCCAACTGGGCGGCGCTTACGGGTCGACGGAGCGTACGGGCGGCGTCGGACATGACGGAGCGGTCCTCTCGGTTCTGCGGAGTGGCGGACTGCGCGGGATGGGATGCGGTGGCGGATGCGGCGGGGTGTGCCCGTCAGGCGTACTGGGCCAGCTCTTCGACGAGGGCCTCGCTGAGCGCGTCGATGGTGGGGTTGTCCCACAGGAGCGTGGGGTCGAGGGAGACGTCGAAGTGGTCCTCGAGCTCCCCGGCGACGGACAGGACGTACAGCGAGTCGAGTCCGTAGTCGGAGAGCCGCACGCTGGTGTCGATGGTGTCGGCGGGCCGCTCCAGGTGGGAGGCGATGCAGTTGGTCAGCCACTCCCGCAGGCTCTCGACGGTGTGCTGCTCGGCGTGGGGGTCGGACATGGGTGTCTCCTCTGCGTCGGTGGTCGGGTGTCCGGGCGCGGCGGCTAGGGACGGTCGGGGAGGGGGCGTTCGGCCAGGTCGAAGGAGTGGCCGGTGTCATAGCGGCGGTCGAGCTCCGCGAACAGGCGCTCCAGGGCGGCCTGCGACGGCCGCGGTGTTCCTCGCCCCTGTGTGATGAGTGCGGCACGTGTGATGAGTGCGGCACGTGTGATGAGTGCGGCACGTGTGATGAGTGCGTGGCCGGGCGCCGCGGCGAGCAGTTCGGGGTCGCACAGCGCGGTGACGGCCGGTGCGGTGATCAGGTCCGCGACGGTCATGCCGCTGAGGGGTGCGGCGGCGACCGCGGGCTCAGGCAGCCGGTCCGGTCGGCCGTCCGCCGTT
>NZ_JAHLEM010000319.1 GCF_018883605.1 Streptomyces niphimycinicus
TGGCCGGGCGCCGCGGCGAGCAGTTCGGGGTCGCACAGCGCGGTGACGGCCGGTGCGGTGATCAGGTCCGCGACGGTCATGCCGCTGAGGGGTGCGGCGGCGACCGCGGGCTCAGGCAGCCGGTCCGGTCGGCCGTCCGCCGTTCGGCCACTCGCTGCTCGGCCACTCGCCGCTCGGCCGCTCGCCACTCGGCCGCCCGCCGCGAAGAGCGCGCTCTGCATCTCGTTCAGCAGCAGATGGAAGGCGGGGTGTTCGCCCTCCCTGATGTAGAAGCGCGACCCCATGGCCAGCGAGAGGCGGTCCATCGCGCCCTGGAGCACGCGCGGTACGAGGATCCGGACCACTCGGTCGTGGGCGTCCGGCCAGGCGGGGAAGGCGTCGGTGTTCCGGACGGCGAGTGTGGTCAGCGCGTCGCACAGCAGCAGGTCGGCGTAGGCTCCGGCGAGTACCGCCCGCAACTGGGGGATGTCGATGGCCGCCGCGCCGTACAGGCGCCGGGCCCGCAGATGGCGCACCGTCATGCGCAGGCCGGAGTCCAGGGTGCCGACGGCGGTCGCGCCGACCGTCACGGCGCCGCTCCCCCACTGGGCCCCACCGCCGGACCGGGTGAGCGTGGGCGATCTGCGGTACCCGGCGCGCAGGGCGTGCATCAGCGGTTCCGGGTCCACATCGCCGCCGTCGATGCCGTCCACGCGGAAGGGCTCACCGGCCGGTGGCTGTCCGGCCTCCCGTGCGGCGAGGATCGCCCGGAAGCCGTTGGGGTTCGTGGTGTCGTAGGGGTCGCCGAGGCGCTTCTCCACGGTGGTGGCGAGGGCGACGGAACCGGTGGTGGTGGTCACGAGGCGGCCCCCTCCTGGGAGCTGGTCGGCTCCACGTGGTCGAGGAGCGAGTGGATGGGGGCGGACGGGCGGGCGAGGACCGCGTCGGCCAGGTCGTCGAAGACGGTGCGGTCGGCTTCGTCGACGGGCTCCTCCAGGTCGGTGAGCGCCTTGACGAGACAGGCGGTCAGCGCGGTCTCCGCGAGGGGGCTCTGGGCGCGGGCGGCGGCGCGCAGCCACAGATGGAGCGCCGAGGCCGCCGCGAAACACGACTCGAACCGCTCGGCGAACCCGAACGCGTGGCCGGGGACGGCACGGGGCGAGAACCGGACCGCCGCCAGCTCCTGGTGGAGCCGGTCGGACACCTCCAGGAGCCGCCCGGCCAGCGTGGTGAGCGCCGTGGAGGCGTGGCCACGTGCGGCCAGCTCGCGCAGCTCGCCGACCGCCGCCGACAGTCCGGCCACGACGGAGCAGCCGCCGCTGGAGACCAGGCCGAAGTCGCCGGGCCGCATCGGGCGCAGCGGGGCCTGCGGATTCGTGGCCTCGGCGAGGCCCTCCGCGTCCCACCGGCCCTTGGCGTAGCCGCGGGCGATGCGGGGGAACTGCTCGATGAGGGCGCTGCGGTTGACCAGGCTGCTGCCGTCGAAGATGCCGATGATGCGGTGGTCGCGTTCCACCTTGGCGAATCCGGAGTGCGGGTCGTCGGGGCTGAGCAGTCCGTACGGGCCGAGGAGGTGCAGCAGGCGCGCGATGAGGGCGTCGACCTCGGCGGGCACATATGCCTTCGCGGCGGCGGAGATGACGCTCATCTCGCCGGCGAGCGCGTGCGGGGAGCGCGCCGCCACCACGCCGGTGGCGTCGGCGAGCAGCAGGCCCGCGGCGGCCTCGCCCAGCTCCCGCCGCACGTACGGATCCCGTGCGAGCCCTCCGCCGTCCTGGGCCACGAACTCGGCGGCCAGGGCGAGCGCATGGTCTCCCGCGCCCAGTGACATCGCGACGCAGCCGGTCCGGGAGAGGTGCAGCGCCTTGAGGATGATCTCGATGCCCGCACCGACCCGCCCGATGAGCGCGTCCTCGGGCAACGGCGCGTCGTGGAAGGCGATGCCGCTGATGTCCGCGCCCCGGATGCCGTAGGTGGGCACCTTGGGCAGGTGGGTGAAGTGTTCCGGGGCGAGGCGGGACTTGTCCACGAGGAAGAGGCTGAAGCCGCGCGGTCCGCCGTTGTCGTCGGTGCGGGCGAGGACGGTGACCAGGCCGGCCCGGGTGGCGGAGTTGATCAGCCACTTCTCGCCGGACAGCAGCCAGCCACCGCCCGGGGCGGGCCTGCCGGTCAGTTCACCGGCCATCAGATCGCTGCCGTGGTGGCGTTCGGTCAGGGCACAGGAGACGGTCGTGCCCTCCGCTATCCGCTCTCCCAGCCGGCGGGCGGCCGCCGGCTCTCCCGCGATCCAGGTGGCGGCGGCACCGAGATAGGTCTTCCCGTGCGAGGCGGCCACGGTCAGGTCGATCCGGGACACGGCCCGCAGCAGCCCCATGACGACGTCGAAGCTCTCCAGTGCGCCGCCGTGTTCGGCCGGTACGTAGTAGCGCCGCAGTCCGAACGCGTCGAGCGCCTGGCATGCCTCGGCGGGAAACGCCTCCGTCCGGTCGAGTTCGGCGAGCGCCTCGGGTGCGAAGGGCTGCCCGGGTCCGGTGAGTTCGCCGAGCAGCCGGGTGAGCCGCTCAAGGGGCGCGGCGGAGGGGTTCTGGACCGGGGTGGTCGGTGAGGCGGTGGTCGGGGAGGTGGTGGTCATACGGCGGCTTCCTGGGGCTCGGGTAAGGGGCGCAGCAGGCTCTGCTCGTAGACCGCGTAGGTGGGCCGCAGCTCGCCGGCGCGGAACAGGTCGCGCATCGCGCGCCGCTGGATCTTGCCGCTGGTGGTGCGGCGTACTCCGCCGGGGCGCAGCAGCAGGACCGCGCCGACGGGGGCGCCGAATTCGCGGGCGACGGTGAGCCGCATCTCGGCGGCGAGTTCGCGCAGCCGTTCCTCGTCCTTGATGCCGCGCACCTCGTGGGTGACCACGAGTACGTCATCGCCCTGCGGGCCCTCGCCCGGTACGGTGAAGCAGGCGCCGACGAGGTTGCCCAGTTCGGGCCACTGGGTGCGCAGTTCCTGCTCGATGTCCTGCGGATAGAGGTTGCGGCCGCGCAGGTTGAGGACGTCCTTGATGCGGCCGGTGATGTGGAGTTCGCCCTCGTACAGGACTCCGAGGTCTCCGGTGCGCAGCCAGTCGGTGTCGCCGTCGGCGGTCGTGGCGTGGAACTCGGCCTCGTTGGTGGCCTCGCGGTTCCAATAGCCCTTGCCGACGATGTCCCCGCGGATCCAGATCTCGCCGACGCCGCCGTCGGGCAGGACCTGCCGGGTGTCGGGTTCGACGATGCGCACCTCGGCGCCGAGCGGCGGGCCGCAGCCGACGACGGCGCGGGCGGGCTCGTCGGGGGCCGCGGGCCGGAACTCGTGGCGTTCCAGGAGTTCGGCGGAGACGTGGCGCACCCGGGGGGCGGTGCCGGCGGCCCCGGCGATGAAGAGGGTCGCCTCGGCCATGCCGTAGCAGGGGGTCAGCGCGTCGGCGCGCAGTCCGTGCCCGGTGAAGCGCCGCTGGAATCGTTCGAGTACGGCGGCGCGTACGGGTTCGGAGCCGTCCAGCGCGTGCCGCCAGCGGGACAGGTCCAGGCCCTCGCTCTGGGCTTCGGTGACCCGTCGGCTGCACAGGTCGTAGGCGAAGTCAGGTGCCGCGGACGCCTCGACGCCATAGCGGTCGACCATGTGCAGCCACAGATGGGGGCGTTTGAGGAAGGTGGTGGGGCTCATCAGGACGGTGGTCGACCCGAGCAGCAGTGGCGGGAGGATCGAGCCCATCAGCCCCATGTCGTGGAAGTGCGGGATCCATCCGCCGATGGGGGTGGTGTCGTTCAGTTTCAGCGAGTCGGCGAGGTTGGCGGTGTTGTGCAGCACGTTGCCGTGGCTGATCATCACGCCTTTGGGGTCGCCGGTGGAGCCGGAGGTGTACTGGAGCACGGCGAGCGTGTGGTGTCCGGCGGGCGTGATCGTCCATGCGTCGGGATCGGCGGCCTCGCCGTCGTCGGTGACCAGGAGGGGAAGGCTGTCGAGTCCCTCCTCGGCGGCCCATGCCTCGATGTCGGCGCGGGTGGCGGTGTCGGTGAGGATCGCCACGGCGCCCGCGTCGTCCGCGATGCGCCTGACCCGGTAGCGCTCGTGCCGGTAGCGGCCGGGCAGGGACGAGGGAACCGCGACGGCGCCCGCGTACAGACAGCCGAGGAAGGCGATGAGAAAGGCCAGCCCGGCGGGGTACAGCAGGACGACGCGGCCCCCCGGCGGGACATGGGCGCGAAGCCGTACGGCGACGCTCCTGGCCTGTGCGTCGAGTTCCGCATAAGTGAGCCGTTGCGCTCCGTCGGTGCGCAACGGGTCCGTCACGAATACGGCCGCCGTCTTTTCCGGACGGTTTTCCGCATGCTCCCGGAGCACTGCGTCAACGGTGGGGGCGGTGACGATTCCCGCCATATCCGAGGCCCTGCCCTTCGTGTCCGCGGACTGAGTTTCCAGATGCCGATCCGGCACTGTCGTGCATTTCTACCGAGGGGCCGCAGACGGGGAAAGGCGCTGACAACAAATTGCACCGTGCACCCCATCTCCTCGTCGCAAAACCGACCAAACCGCCCGCATCTCATCGCGGTTCTCGTGCGCACCGGCCAGTACTGGCCATGAAACGCCCCGTCGGAGCCAATTCCGCGCGATAGAGTCGAAGCGCATTCGTTCCCCATGGACGACACAGCCATCCGATACCACCGCGCTCAGTCATCGCGTAGCCGGTCATGACGGCGGATTCTTTGATCCTGCCTTTCTTCGACTACCGCTCCAGGAATTTGGCGCACCGTGCCACGCACCAGCGGGCGCACCACTCCCGGAGGAAATTCATGACCCGTAGCACGTCATTACCGGACGGCGGCGCCTTCGCTCCCGCCTGGCACGGCAGCAGCCCCCCGGCACAACTGCTGATCCTCACCCAGCGGTCGCTCAAGGCCCATCTCGCACACCGCCGGACCCTGATCCTCGCCATGCTCCAGCCGGTCTTCATGCTGCTGCTGCTCAGTGAGGTCTTCGGCAGCATCGTCGACCTCGACCACCTGCCCGACGGCGTCTCCTACCTGGACTATCTGCTGCCCGCGCTGCTGGTGACCACGGGCATCGGCCCCGCGATCGCCTCCGGTATCGGCCTGGTCCGGGACATGGACAACGGCGCGGTGGCCCGGCTGCGCACCCTGCCCATCCACGCGCCGCTGCTGTTGTTCGCCCGCAGCTTCGCCGACCTGCTGCGCACCACCGCACAGCTCGCGATCCTGCTCGTGGTGGCCGTGGTGTTCATGGACGCCGACCCGGCCGGCGGCGTCGTGGGACTGGTGGCCGCGCTGCTGCTGACCTGTGTGGTGGTGTGGGCGATGACCTGGCTCTTCCTGGCGCTGGCGGCCTGGCTGCGCAGTGCGGAGGCGCTCCAGAGCATGGCCTATCTGGTGACGTTCCCGCTGATGTTCGCCTCCAGCGCCTTCGTCCCGGTGGACCGTATGCCGGGCTGGCTTCAGGTCCTGGCGATCCTCAACCCGCTGTCGTACGCGATGGATGCCTCACGCTCTCTCTGTCTCGACCAGCCGCTGGGCGCCCAGGTGTGGTCCGCTCTGGGCGCGAGCGCCCTCGTGGCGCTGTTCGGGGCGAGCGCGGCGGTGTGGGCGTTCCGGCGCCCCCTGGTCTGAACCCATCTTCCCCTTCTCACACCCTCCCCCTCATGAGACGAAACGGAGAGCCCTCATGCCCGAGCAGCGAGACGCCCTGCGGCGGCTGGACGCCGCCCCCGGGCCCGGCACCGACGCCGCGGCCTGGGCCGCCGAACACCGCGAGGAGATACGGGACCTGGTGGCCCGGCACGGTGCCCTGCTGGTCCGCGGGCTGGACCTGGACGGCCACCAGCACGCCGCCGCCGTGGTCCGCGGGATCATCGGCGAAGGCATGGCCGAGCGTGAGGGGTTCGCGCCCCGCGAGGAGTTCGGGCCGGGACTGTACTCCTCCTCGCACTGGCCGGCCGACCAGCCCATGTGCATGCACCACGAACTGAGCTATGCGGCCGAGGCGCCCCGGCTGATGGTCTTCGCCTGTGTCACCCCGCCCGCTGTCGGCGGAGTCACGGCCGTCGCCGACGCCCGTGCGGTGCTGCGTGATCTCCCGGACGAGCTCGTCGAGCGCTTCGAACGCCACGGCTGGGTGCTGACCCGCCACTACAACCCGTTCGTCGGGATCGGTTGGGAGGACGCGTTCGGCGCCAAGAACCCCGACGAGGTGGAGCGTTACTGCGCCGACCACGGCATCGAGGTGCGCTGGGACGCCGATGGCGGCCTGCGCACCCGGCAGACTCGCCAGGCCGTCATCACGGATCCCGAATCGGGCCAGCGGTGCTGGTTCAACCAGATCGCGTTCTTGAACGAGTGGACGATGGCCCCCGAGGTGCGTGAGTTCCTCACCGCGGAATTCGGCCCCGACGGGCTGCCGTTCAACACCTTCTACGGCGACGGCTCCCCCCTGGACAGCGCCACCGTCGAACTCATCAACGCGGTCTACGAGAAGCACACGGTGCGCAGGCCCTGGCAGCGGGGCGACCTGCTGGTCATCGACAACGTCCGGATGGCGCACAGCCGCGAGCCCTACCGTGGCGACCGCGAGATCGTCGTCGGCCTCGGCGAACCGTTCCGTCCCTGATCGCCGGTCCCTGGTCCCGGAGACCAGGGCCGACGGGCCATGGATGAGTGGCCACGGATGAGGGGGCGTACCCGGGCGGACCCGGGTACGCCCCCTTCGTCACTGGTCCCGCGGCGTGGACGGCGCGCAGCCGGACCGTACCAGCGCGGCGGTCTCGGCCGGCCGGGTGCGGACGAAGTAGTGGCCGCCCTCCGCCAGTTCGTGGAGGGTGATCCGGTCGGAGATCGCCTTCCAGCCGCCGTACTCCTCGGTGACGGCCGCCGTGGCGGCGTCGTCCCGTGCGACCACCACCTCCACCGGAACATCGAGGCGGTACGCCTCCGGGTCCTCGCCCATCGCGCGCAGATGCCGGCCGGCGGTCAGGACGTCGTGCTGGTAGGCGCGGGCCACCACATCGGCGCGCTCCGTCCCCAGCTCCTCCAGTTCCGTGTACACCTCTCCGGCCCGCAGCCGGGACAGCAGGCTCTGGTCGTCCGCCGTGGCCGCCCGGGTCATCTCGGCGGCGAGCGTCTCGGTGTCCGCCAGCAGCAGCGCGCCGATGTAGACGCGTTCGACGGGCCGGCCCGCCTCGGCCAGCAGCCGCGCCGTCTCCAGGGCGGCGGCCACACCGGTGGAGTGTCCCCACACCGACACCGGCCTGGGGACATGGGCGACGATCTCGTCCCGCACCCACTGGGCCAGGACGGGGACGTCCTCCATCGGCTCACCGTCGCCGGCGAAGTCATGGCCTGGCGGCTCCACACCGAGCACCGCGATGCCGTCGCGCCGGAGTTCGGCGGCCAGGGGCCGGAAGTTGACGGCGTTGCCCCCCGCGAAGGGGAAGCACACGAGGGTGTGGTGCGGGTCCGGCACGGCGGACAGCGGCTGGAGCAGCCGGGTCGCCACCGGGCGGGCGAAGGCGCCGCCGTCGCGGGGTTCGAGCACCGCCGCGCAGTCGGCGAGCACCGGGTGGGCGGCCAGGTCCTTCAGCGACAGCGCCCGGTCGAGCCGGACCAGGAGCCGCACCGCGGCCAGCGAGGTGCCGCCGAGTTCGAAGAAGTCGTCGGACCGGCCGATGCGCTCTCGCGGTACGCCGAGGACGTCGGCCCACAGTTCGGCCAGGCGCCGTTCGGCGGGGGTGGCGGGCGGGATGTGGGCGGGGCGTCCGGCCGTCTCCGCGGCGGGCCGCGCCAGCGCCTTTTTGTCGATCTTCCCGTTCTCGGTGAGCGGCAGCCGGTCCACCCGGTGGATATGGGTGGGCACCATGTAGTCGGGCAGGACGGTGGCGAGGAAGTCGCGCACGCGCTCCGCGGTCACCTCCTGCGAGCCGCTGAAGAAGGCGACGAGAACGCGCTGTTCACTGGTGTCGCCCTCGGTGACCACCGCCGCCTCGCGGACACCCGCCATGGTCAGCAGCTTGTTCTCGATCTCGCCGATCTCGATGCGGAAGCCGCGGATCTTGACCTGTGCGTCGCGGCGCCCCAGGAATTCGAGGCGGTCCTCGGGGAGCCACCGGCCGAAGTCACCGGTCCGGTACATCCGGCTGCCCGGCCGGAACGGGTCCGGGACGAACGCCTCCCGGGTGCGCTCCTCGTCGTTGATGTAGCCACGGCCCACGCACACCCCGGAGAACGCGATCTCGCCGGGCGTGCCCAGCGGCACCAGCGCCAGGTTCTCGTCGAGCACATAGGTGTTGACGTTGCGCAGTGCGCGGCCGACGGTCACGAAGTCGCGCTCCGGGACGCCGTGCAGCACCTCGTGCATCGGGTCGTCCGATGTCTCGGTGGCGCCGTAGGCGTTGACGAGCTGGACATCGGGGTAGGCGGCGAACCAGCGCTGCACCAGTTCGTAGGTGAGCGCCTCACCCGTCACCGACACCGAGCGCAGGGCGCCGAGCGGGCGGGGGTGCTGCTCCAGGTGGGTGAGGAGGACTTCCAGATAGGACGGGACGACCTGCATCACGGTGACCCGGCCCGCGACGATCTCCTCGACGAAGGCGCCGACATCGAGCTGGGTGCGGGTGTCCATGATCCGTACGCTGCCGCCGGTCAGCAGCGGCGCGGCGAACTGCCACAGGGAGATGTCGAAGCACTGCGAGGCGATCTGGGTGACCACGTCCCCGCCACCGGCCGTCATCCCGGTGTCCTCGATCTTCGCGTAGAGGTGGTTGAGGAAGCCCGCGTGTTCGCACAGGGCGCCCTTGGGGCTTCCGGTGGAGCCCGAGGTGAAGTAGATGTAGGCGGCCTGTCCGGGCGTCGGCGACACGCTGGGCGGCTCGGTGTGGCCGCCGCGCGCCAGGACCCGGGTCACCGACAGCCGGGTGAGCGGGGCGGCCAGCCGGGCGGAGACCGCACGCACCAGCGCCTCGCTGCCCGGCTCGGTCAGCGCGACGGCGCAGGCGCTGCGCTCCAACTGGGCGACGACCCGTTCGACCGGGAAGTCCGGCCGCACGGGCAGATAGACGCCGCCCGCCGTGAAGACGCCGAGGGCGGCCGCGATCCACTCCGGGGTGCGGTCCATGACGACGGCGACCACGTCCTCGGGCCCCACCCCGGCCTCGATCAGCGCGTGCGCGATCCGGTTGACCCGCCGCTCCAGCTCCCGATAGGTCCACCGGACCGTGCCGTGCTCGACCGCGATGGCGTCCGGGCAGCCGCGGGCCCGCTCCTGGAACAGGTCGACGAAGGTCGCGTCGGGCAGTTCGACGGTGGGTCCGGCGAGCCCGTGCAACTGCTTCTCGGACTCCTCGGGTGACAGCAGGCTCGGTGACTCGTGCCGCCCGTGCGGGGCGTCCGCGAGATGCCGCAGCGCGGCGAGGTGGTATCCGGCGAGGCGCCGGGCGTAGTCGCCGTCGATGGCGGCACGGTCGTACAGCACCCGCAGCGACAGGCCGTGTTCGTCGCGCGTCCAGGCCACGCGGAGCACCACACCGTCGTCCGGGGCGGCGGGCGAGCCCCCGTCGTGGGCCGGAGCCTGGGCCGGCCCGTCCTGGTGCTCCGCCAGCCCGGACAGGTCCAGCACGGCCTCGGGTCGTACGTCGGCCGCGGGCCCCAGGCCCTTCAGCGCCGCATGGGCGTGGGCCGCCAGCTCCGCCCAGGTGGTCTCGGCGACGGACAGGGCCAGCGGACGCGCGGGGCCCGGCCCGTCCTGCGGCACACAGCCGGTGAGCAGGTCCCGCTCGGCGGTCACGGTCGAAAGGACCCGGGCGTGACCGGCGAGCAGCAGGGCGGCCAGGGGGATGTCCAGTTCCCCCGCCGTACGTTCCAGGGCGCCCATGAGCTCCGCGTCCAGGCGGGTGCCGTGGACTCCGGTGCCCGTATCCGTCGCGGAGGGCAAGGTCCACCGGGGAACGCGGGTGAACGCCTCGGTCTTCGCGCTGTCTCTCATCAGCCTGCGACTCCTTCATCCGGCAGCGCCGGCTCCTCCAGCTCGATCCTGATCAGGCCCGCGGCGGCCGCCGCGCGGTCTCCGGCCTGCTCCCCGTCCGTCCCGGTGGCGACGACGCAGCCCAGGCGGTCCTGGAACGAGTTCGTCACCCGCACCGTCCGTCCGGGCGTGGTGCCGATCGCGACGGCCACCACACCGGGGGCCGCCTGGGCGGCCTCGACCCCGCTGATGCCCGTGACCCGCCCCTCGCGCTCGTTGCGCAGGAAGCGGACCGCGGCGTGCCCCCGGCCCGGCCGCGCGGGCGTCCGGCTCTGTCCGGCCGCGCGGGCGATCACGGCGTCGACCAGGTCGATGCCGAGGGCGGCCCGTACGGCGACGGGGATCATGCCGCCCGCGAGGCGCGGGTTGACCTCGATGACGACGGGGCCGTCCGCGGACATCCGCAGTTCGGTGTGGGCGGCTCCCCAGCCGAGGCCGAGCGCGGCCAGCGCCCGCAGGGCGGTGCCGCCGAGCGCGGTGGCGACGGCGCCGGGCACGGGTGCGGGCACCTGGTGTCCGGTCTCCACGAAGTACGGCCGGGGCCCGATGTGTTTGGCGACGACGGTGACGACGGTGTTGTCGAAGGTCTCGACCGAGAACTCCGGCCCTTCGACGGCCCCCTGGACCAGGATCCGGGCCGGCACCGGATTGCCGCGTTCGTCGGTGGAGCGGCCGAGCAGTTCCTCCGCCCACTGCCGGGTCTCCTCCCGGTCCCGGCACAGCCGGACACCGACCGAGCCCGAGCCGAGGACCGGCTTAAGCACGACCGGGTGGCCGATCCCGTCGGCGGCGCGCACCGCGTCGGCCACCTCACCGACGGCCACGCCGGCGGGCACCGGGACACCGGCCGCCGCCAGCGCGGCGGCCTGCGTCTCCTTGTCCCGGCACCGGGCGATGGCGTCCCCGTCCGCCGCGGGCAGGCCGAGCTTGGCCGCCGCACGGGCGGCGGTGGACACGAAGTACTCGGAGCTGGAGGCGATTCCGGCGAGCCCGCCGTCCGGTACGAGCCCGGTGCAGCAGTCCACCACCGCGGCCAGGTCACCGGTGTCCAGCAGCCTGGTGTCGACGCCGTCCTGCTCGACGTACACATAGCGGGCCGGGTCGCGGGTCAGCAGCACCGGCCGTAAGCCTCGTGCCCGCGCCGCCGCGCAGAACTCCCGCCCCGTTCCCGTGGTGTTGCTCTCCACGAACGCGAGCCAGGGCCCGCTCGTCCTGTTCTGCCCGGTCACCGTTCTCCGTCCTTCGCCGCCGTGGTTCCATGGCCCGCCAGGAGCGCTTCGACCGCGGCGTCCAGCCTCCGCTCCGCGTCCCGCGTCCGTCCGCGGTGGTCTGCGAGCCGTCGCCCATGGGCGGTGAGCCGCTCCCGCAGGACGCCCACGGCCGCGTCGGACTCGCCGGGGCCGCCGCCGCGGTCATGTGCCGCGACGACGTCGCGCAGGGAGGACAGTTCGGTGGCCGTACCGGTGGGGGCCCCGTCGGGCAGCGCGATCTTGGTGAGTTCCGTTGCCCCGCTCTCGATCGCCTCGCGCACGGCGGCGCCCACGATGTGGTGGGCGGTGCGGAACGGAACCCCCTGTGCCACCAGTCGGTTGGCGATCACGGTGGCGGTCACGAAGCTCTCCGCCGTACGCCGTTCCATCCGCTCCACGGCCGGGCGGGCGCCGCTGACGAGCACCTGGGCGAGGAGGACGGAGTCCCGTACGGCGGCCAGCGCGGGCCAGGCCGGAGCCACGGCCTCGGTGCCGACCTCGATGGAGTTGGTGAACGGCGCGGACTTCATGGCGGCGGCGGAGGCCGTCCAGGCGCCGATGGCCGCGCCCGCCTTGGCCTTGACGTGTTCCAGCAGGAACGCGTTGCGCTTCTGGGGCATGGCCGAGCTGCCGCCGACGAGCCGTTCGGGAAACTCGATCAGCCCGAACTCCTGGGTGCTCCACAGTTGCAGGTCGGTGGCGAGCCGGCTGAGCGTCACCCCGGCCGAGGACGCGGCGGCCAGTGCGCGCAGCAGCGTGTCCCGTGCGGCCACCGCGTCGATCGCGTGCAGCGGTGGGCCGGCGAACCCCAGCAGGGAGGCGGTGCGCGCCGGTTCGATGGGCAGGTCCGTCCCGGAGACCGCCCCGGCGCCCAGGGGGCAGCGGTCCAGCTCGTCCAGCGTCTGGCGCAGCGCGGTGATGTCGCGATCGAGCGCGGTGGCTATTCCGCACAGGTAGTAGCCGTAGCTGACCGGCATGGCCGGCTGGAAGTGGGTGTAGATGGGCATCACCACCTCGCGGTGGGCGCGGGCCCGGGAGAGCAGGACCGCCTGAAGCCTCAGCACCTCGCCGAGCAGATCGGTCAGTACGGAGCGCAGCCGCATCGCGGTGACGGTCGCCTTGATGTCGTTGCGGGAGCGTCCGGTGTGCAGCTTTCCGCCCACGTCGGTGCCGAGTTCGGACACGAGGTGGCCTTCGTACATCAAGTACAGGCCGCGTGGCGCCGGCAGCCCGTGCAGACTGCCGAAGCCCTCCGCGCGCAGCCGTGTGATGCGCTCCAGGAGCGCTGTGGCCGTGTCGGCGGGCAGCAGTCCGCACTCGGTGAGCATGACCACATGTGCCATGTCGATGGTGCTGATGGGTTCCAGTTCCCCGCGTATGGCGCCGGGATCCGGTTCGCCGTAGACGACGCGGCGGGTGCGCGGGCCGAGGATGTGGGTGAGCCGTCCGGTGGAGCTCACGACAGGGCCCGCTCGGCGAGGGGGTGCGTCACCCGGGGCACGACACCGGGCACCTCCTCGTAGGAGCGGCGGCCCCAGACGAGTCGGGTCCAGCGGTCACCGGCCTCGGCGGGGGACGCGACGGTCACCGGCTCGGTGGGACGCTCGGCGAGCAGTTCGCCGTTCGCGGCGAGCCACGCGTCGTCGTAGACGGTGGCCTGATAGCGGTATCCCTCGTCGGGCAGGATCACCACACAGAGTCCGTCCGGGTTCTTCGCCGCCCACCACTGGGCGACCAGATGGGCGGCGCCGCTGGTGGGGCCCTGGAAGAGGGCGGATTCGGCGTGCAGGGCCCGGGTCTGGGCGTATGCCTCGGCCGCGCTGCACCAGTGGATCTCGTCGAAGAGGGTGTGGTCGAGGTTGGCGGGCCACAGGCTGTTGCCCAGGCCGCGCAGCGAGCGGGGCCCGTCGGGCTGGCCGAACAGCACGCTGCGGTGGCTGTCGACGCCGATGATCTGGGTGTGCGAGCTGTATTCGCGCAGGCCGCCCCCGGTGCCACACATCGATCCTGCGGTGCCGACGGTGCCGACCAGGCAGTCGACGGTGCCGAAGGTGCGCACGAGCTGATCGGCCACCACATGGTACGAGCGGGCGTTGTCCGGGTTGTTGTACTGCTCGGGGCAGAAGGTGGACGGCAGCGAGGCGCGGATCTCCGCCAGCTTGGTCAGCCGGGCTCCCTGATACCCGCCGACCGGCGCGGGCTCCAGGCACATCTCCACCTTGGCGCCGAGGTCGGTCAGTCTGCGGTGGAGGTTGTCGTCGATCGCGGGGTCGCTCACCAGGATCAGCTCACGCTCCATCAGCGCCGCCTGCATCGCGAGGGAGAGTCCGAAGGTGCCCGAGGTGGTCTCGACGATCACGGTGTCCTCGGTCAGCTCACCGCGTTGCAGCGCGCGACGCAGGATGTACTGCGCCGGCACGAGTTTCATCAGGGTGAAGACCGCGCCGTACAGATTGGGGCCGAGCCGGATGAGGCGTGGCAGCATCTGGGCCTCGGTGATGGAGCGGTAGGTCAGTGCGGGCAGCGGCATGGAGACTCCTCGGAATCCGGGGGCGGGCCGCGGATCGGGGATCCGGCGGGCGCCCCGCGGCGGTCGTGGGGGCATGGCCTGTCGGCCGGGGCCCGGGGGCGGGAATCAGAAGAGGACCGGCAGGTCGGACAGCCCCTCGGCGAGGGCCACATAGACGTCGTCGAGGGTCGGCTCGGACAGCGAGATCCCGGTGATCAGCACTCCCGCGTCGTCCAGGGCCCTGACGACGGCGGCCAGGGCGGCGGATTCGCGCACGGGGACGCAGACCGTGCCCGCGGGCTCACCGGGCTGCGGCTCAAGACCCGCGTGGCGCAGCGCGGCCCGGGCGGTCGGTTCGGCCGCCGGATCGGCGAGGGTGGCGCGGACCGAGCTGACGCCGAGTTGCTCCTTGAGCTGGGCCACCGAGCCGTCGGCGATGGTCCGGCCGCGGCCCAGCACGATGACCCGGTCCGCGAGTTGTTCGGCCTCTTCGAGGTACTGCGTGGTCAGCAGGACGGTGGTGCCGCCCGCCACCGCCGTCCGGACCGAATCCCACAGCCCGCTGCGGCTGACCGGATCGAGTCCGGTGGTGGGTTCGTCGAGGAACAGCACCTGGGGGCGGCTGACGAAGCTGCTGGCGAGGTCGAGGCGGCGGCGCATGCCTCCCGAGTACGTGGCCGCCGCCCGGTCGGCCGCGCCGGTCAGGGCGAAGGTCTCCAGCAGCTCATCCGCTCTCGCCCGGGCCTCGATGCGGCTCGCGCCGAGCAATCGGGCCACCAGGATGAGGTTGTCCCGGCCGGACAGGTTCTCGTCCACCGCGGCGAGCTGTCCGGTCAGGCCGATGCGCCGGCGTACCTCGCGGGCCTCGCGCACCACGTCGTATCCGGCCACCCGTGCCGTGCCCCGGCTGGGCGGCAGCGCGGTGGCGAGGATGCTCACCAGCGTGCTCTTGCCCGCTCCGTTGTGGCCGAGCAGGCACAGAACCTCGCCCTCCCCGATCCGGAAGCTGACACCGTCCAGCGCCCGGGTGCTGCCGTAGGACCGGCTCAAGTCCGTCACTTCAATCATCGCGCTATTCACCGGATGTCATTCCTCGCAGGAAGCGGATCGGGCAATGCATGAGAGGCTGGGAAGTTCCTACATTCGCCGCTCAATCCCCTGCAAGACCCATACAACAAGTTGCCAGACAGTGCGGGTGAGTTCAGGAGAGCCGACTCTTCCTGACAGGTTCTGACCACTGCCGGGTGATTACGCCGGCTGCGAGTCCTCATCATCGACGGAGTCCACATAGGGCAGCAGACCCAGCTCCACCGCTCGGGCGCCGGCCTGAAATCGTGAATTCGCACCGAGTTCACGGGTGATTTCGGCTACGTTCCTTCGATAGGTGCGGACCGACATGCCGATTTCCCGGGCCGCGGCTTCGTCGGTGCGCCCCGAACTCAGCGCCATCAGTATCCGCCGGGCCATGACGCTGCGGGTCCGGACGCTGAGGCGGCGGTGGTCCTCGAGCGCCGCGCTGCCGTTCCAGGAGATCGTGAACAGGGTGCGCAGATTGCGCAGCACGGCCGGTGACCGCACCAGCACCGCCTCACGCGAGAGTTCGCCCGAGCCGGACCACACCACGCTCACCGAGCCGTCGGCGAGCACCATTCCGTGCAGCGGCTCCCCGATAAGCCTGACGTCGACTCCGGATGCGTACTTCTCCAGGCATTTCAGGAGATATCGCTCGTCCATCAGCCCCACCCGCCCCAGCAGACGCACGTCGACCCCCCGGGCGACGGCCCTGCCCAGCAGCGCGACAAGCCGGGCGGCCCGCTGGTCGTCGCCGCCGGTGAACACGACGGCAAGGCTCTGCTGCGCCGACTCGATGACCTGCTCGGCGGCGTCCACACCCTCCTCCGGCTCCATCTCGGTGAGGAGCCGTTCCTCGCTGCGATGGCGATCGACGGCCGACTTGACGAGTCGGCCGGCCTCCAGGAGCAAGCGCTCGACCTCTCCGCTGAAGACCGCGCCCCGCGGTCTTAACAGCGTGATATCAGAGTCTGGTTCGGGTTCCGGACCGGTGGAATTCTTGGCGATGATGAACGCGTCATTGCAAGGGATTGGCACAGCTCCCCCTGAAGCCTGGGATTAACGTCCTAAACCCGGCGTTGTTGCCGAAAGGAAGGGTTGCGACTCACGAGTGCACCATGGGATCAAGGCAGTTCAGGGAGAACAGGCAGCTCGCTGTTCGACCACACCGTCCGCGCTCGGAACGTGGCACGCACTTTCCATGCGCACCCCATCCCCCCGCGAGCAAAGACGCAACGATCTCACCTTGACCGACCATGGCGCTGGACTATACCCATCCGCTCCCAGCGCAGGGAATGGTTGAACCCCTAAAGACAATGGGGGAAACCTCATTGTAGAGTGCGGATTCTCGCCCCCAGGCAACCGGAAACCCGTATCCGGCATCGCCCCTGAGGGAAACCGGAAGCACGGCCACCGGCGGACGGGCTCCGGCGGCCCGCTGCGGGGAGCCGCCGGAACCCACTATTCCGATTCAGGACAACTGACCGTCGTAGTCAGGCAGTTTGAATGTGCGCTCGGCGTGTCCACCGACAAGATCGCTCTGACTGTTTCCGATGTTGGCGATGATGGTGTAACCCAGGGACTCGATCTCCGCCCGCTTGGCCGTCTTGTACTCGGTCGGGTCACCGAAGATGTCACCCAGTGACCGCTGGTACAGGCCGGTGATCGGGTAGCCGACGTGCACCAGGTTGCCGCGGGTCACCTGCTCGAGGATGTCCGGGCGCGCGGTGATGAAGAAGATGCCCACCCCACGCTCGTTCGCGTAGCGGGTGAGCTCAAGGACCCGCTCGACGGCGGGAGTCGGCGGGAACAACTGGAAGTACGTCTCCAGCGAGGTGTTGTCCACGTCGAGGACGATCGCCTGCTTCTGTCCCCCGCCGTTGCTGATGCGCTCCTGTATGTAGGGAAGGGCCTGGTCCATCACCTTGTCGACGTCGTTCTTCCACGTCTGGTAGTCGACGGCCGCGGCGGCGCTGGGGGCCGCGGCCGCCGTGGTACGCGCCCGATCCGCCCCGAGGGCCTGCGCGTCCACCGTCCCCGCCAGCCCGAGCACCGCCGCGGTGGCGACAACCGCTCCCACCCGTGCCTTGCGTAAAGCCGCTCTCATAGTCGCTTCCTCCGTTGCCTCAGCCGTGACCGGCGGCCACGATTCGGCTCGAAGCTAAGGCCGCCACCGATGCTTCGGCGAGCCCCTGGCCGCAACCGGAGCGAGCCACGGTGACCGCATACACCGGCCGTGGACGCAACCGGGTGCATCTCGCCGGACCGGCCGGAATCATGGCAAGTAGCTGCCACCGGGCATGAGCCGTGGCGGTGGGATTAGGGTGGAAGTGTCATCGCGCGGATGTCCCTCACAGGCCGATGAACGGATCGATCCAATGCCCAGAGCGACCAAGACACCACCTGCCACCAGCGCGGACTCCCGGGCACCGGCTCGGGCCGCGAGGAGAGGATCCCATGGGCCGCGCGCCGCTGCCGACAGCGTCTGCGCGCGCCATTCGGTGACCGTCTACTTCGGGGAGCGGCGAGTGGAGCTTCCGTCGGAGGAACAGCTCTGCTTTCTCGCGGGCGTCGGCCTGCTCGCCGCGGTCGGGGTCATCGAATGGCCGGTGGCCGCGGCCATAGCGATCGGGCACGGGCTCGCCCACAGCCAGCATGGCAAGGCGCTGCGCGAGTTCGGAGAGGCCCTGGAAGAGGTATGACAGAGCACCCGCCGGACTACCCCGGGATGATCGTTCCGGTCGGGCATGTGGAGCCCGTACCGCGCCGCATCCGCGGCTACGTCGCCGGCCGCCTCGTCTTCGACACCGTGCGAGCGCGCTATGTGTGGCTCTGGCCGGGCTATCCGCAGTACTGCGTGCCCCGCGGCGACATCGCCGAGGGGGCGCTGGTGGACGAGGGCCGGAACCTGACGCTCAAGGTCGGCGGAGCACGCCGCCAGAGCCTCCACCTGGGCTCGCTCACCCGCCCGGGCGCGGCCTGGGAGTGGGCCGAGGACGCGCCCAGCGGCATCGTCGGCCACATCAGCTTCCGGTGGGAGGCCATCGACGCCTGGTTCGAGGAGGACGAGCAGGTGTTCGTCCACCCCAGGAGCCCCTACACCCGCGTCGACGCGCTCCGGTCGGGCCGCGGTGTCCGCGTCGAGCTGGACGGCACGGTGCTCGCCGACGCCCCGAACTCGGTGATGGTGCTGGAGACGGGGCTTCCGACGCGCTACTACCTGGACCGGGTGTATCTCGACTGGACGCGCATGGAGCCCACCGACACCGTCACGAGCTGTCCGTACAAGGGGACGACGAGCGGCTACTGGGCTGTGCGGACCGACACCGCCACCTACCCGGACCTCGCCTGGGCCTACGACTTCCCGACCCGGCAGGTGTCCCCCGTCGCCGGACTGGTCGCCTTCTACAACGAGCAGGTCGACCTCTATCTGGACGGACGGCCGCTCCCCCGCCCCGCCCCGGTCACCAGGGCGATCTGGGAGAAGGAACAGCGATAGGCGGCAACACCCGATCACACGGTGGTTCCGTCCGCTCGGCCGTGCGGACGGAACCACCGTGTGATCGGGGAGCGTCATTGGACGCCGATATGCGCTCCGGGACCGAGCGGCAGGTCCAGGCCGTAGAAGATGCCGAGGATCGCCAGCCACACCACCAGGAACGGCACCACGAAGATGGCGAGCCGGGAGATGAGGGTCCCCAGCCGGGCTTCCGGTTCGTATTCACGGACCATCGCCAGGATGAGGAGGAGATACGGATTCATCGGGGTGATGGCGCCGGTCGCCGAGTCACCGATGCGGAAGGCCGCCTGGCTGAGCGCCGGGCTCATGCCCATCAGCATGAACGCCGGGATGAACACGGGCCCGACCAGGGACCACAGGGCGGATCCGGAGAGGATCACCAGGTTGAGGCAGGAGGCCAGCAGGACGAACGCGATGATCGCCCAAAAGCCGGTCACACCGATGGCGTTGAACAGCGCGGCGGCCTTCACCGCCAGCAGCACCCCAAGGTTGGACCAGGTGAAGAGCGCGATGACCTGGGCCGCGAAGAACATCATCACGATGTAGCCGGACATGTTCTTCACCGAGTCGGTCATCGCGGTGACCACGTCCTCGGTGCCGGTGAGCTTCTTGACCGTGAAGCCGTAGGTGAGCCCGGCGAGCAGAAAGGCACCGAAGAGGACCGGGACGACACCGCTGAGCACCGGCGAGGGCACGAAGGCACCGCCCTCTCCGCGCAGCGGGGCGCCCGGCGGCAGCCAGAGCGCGAGAACCGCCGCCAGGTAGAGGCCGACGACCGCGCCGGTGTACGCGAGCCCCTTGCGCTGCACCGGGGTGAGCGCCAGGTCCTCCCGCGGGGTCTCGCCACGGTCGGCCGCCTGGTAGGGAGCGAGGCGTGGTTCGAGGACGCGGCTGATGAGGAATCCGCCGAGCAGCCCCAGGACGACACTGCTGGCGGCGGTGAAGAAGTAGTTGATGAGCACATGGATATGAAGGCCCTCGGCGGCCGGGAGCACCGAGGCCGCCTGCTGGGTGATGCCCACGTACAGGGCGTCGAGCGAGCCGATGGTGAATCCGGCCGCGTAGCCCGCGGTGACACAGGCGAAACCGCCGATGAGGCCCGCCACGGGATGGCGTCCGGCGCTCTTGAACACCAGGGCCGCCAGCGGGGGCAGCACGATGGCGCCGACATCGCTCATCATGTGCGCCTGGCTGGCGATGACCGCCACCGCGTACGGCAGCACGGCGCGCGGCACCCGGGCCAGTGAGGCCCGCATCGTGGTCTCCAGCAGGCCGGTCTTCTCCGCGAGTCCGACCACCATCATCAGCACCAGGACGGCGCCGATCGGCGGGAAGGTGGCGAAGTTGGGGATCAGGTTCTCCAGCAGCCAGCGCAGCCCCTCACCGGTGAGCAGCCCGCCGATGTCCTTGGTGTCATCGGTGCCGGGAACGGTGACGGAGACGCCGGTCAGGGCGAGGACGGTGGAGAGGACGGCCAGCAGCACGAAGAGCGCGGCGAACAGGACGATGGGGTTGGGCAGGGCGTTGCCGGCCCGTTCGATGAAGGAGAGGACACGGTCGAGGCCGCCGCGCCGCTCCTTGTCCGGGGAGGTGCCCTCGGGGGCGGGCAATCCGGTCACCGCCGGCATCAGGGCCGCCGTCCGGCCGGCGTGGCCGATGGCAGGAGGCCCTTGGTGTCCTTGCGGACCTGGCCGTCCTGCACGACGCACACGACGTTGGCGGGATCGCCGAGCACACCGATGTCCGCGAGCGGGTCCCCCTCGCAGAGGATGAGGTCGGCGACGCGGCCGGGGGCGAGTGTGCCGAGCCGGTCGGCGACGCCGAGGAGTTCGGCGGCGGTCCGGGTGCCGGCCACGATGGCGTCCATCGGGTCCATGCCCAGGTCGACGAGGTAGCTCAGTTCCATCAGGTTCTGTCCGTGCGGGCAGACGGCGGCATCGGTGCCGAGCGCGATCCGGGTCCCCTGCTCGATGGCGCGGGAGATGTTCTCCTTGGTGATGCCGGACCAGCGCACCTTCTTCTCGTAGTGATAGGGCTCCATGGTGGCCTTGTCGATGCCCGCGTAGACGGTGGAGAGGGTCGGGACGACGTAGACGCCGCGCTCCCCGGCCATCTCCCGGGCCCGGTCGTCCAGCCCGTAGCCGTGCTCGATGCTGGTGACCCCGCCGCGGATGGCGTTGAGGATGCCCGCGTTTCCCTGGGCGTGCGCGGCCACCGGCTTGCCGCCGTGGCGCCGGCACTCGTCGACCACGGCGCGGATCTCCTCCTCCAGGAGCCCCTCGTCGTCCGGCTGGTCATACGGGCTTCCCATGCCACCGGTGGCGCAGATCTTGACCAGGTCGGCACCCGCGCGCAGCACCTTGCGCACCGCCAGGCGCGCCTCGTCCACGGTGTCGGCCAGCATGGACATCTCACCGCCGCTGAGGTCGGTGCCGTCGGGCAGCCGCACATCGGCGTGGCCACCGGTGTGGCTGATGATCCGTACGGCGGTGTGCACCCGGGGGCCGGTGATCCGCCCGGTCTCGACGGCGGTGCGGTAACCGGTGGCCAGGCCGCCCAGGTCCCGGATGGTGGTGACGCCCGCGTCGAGGGTCTGCCGCAGCCGGGTGGCGGTGTCGTAGGTGACCAGGACCGGGTCGAGTTCACCACGGCGGCCGGGGGGTGACGCATGGGCGTAGGCGAGGTGGGTGTGGCAGTCGAAGAAGCCCGGCAGCACGGTGCGGCCGCCCGCGTCGATGACACGACCGGTGAAGGCGTCGCCGGAGGCCGGGAGCGCGGTCGCCGCCGGGCCCGCGTAGGTGATCGTTCCTTCGGCGTCGGCGATGACGACGGCGTCCGCGATCGGCGTCGCCCCAGTGCCGTCGATCAACGTGGCGTTCTCCACGCGCAGAGCGGTCCTGGTGGTCTCGGACGTGGTGGCATCCGTCATGAGCGAGATCTCACTCCTCGTTGAGGGAACTGGTGGGGAGGAGTGTCGATCCATCGCGTGTTTCGGGTGTTATCGTGCAGCATTCCATCGAGATTCATATGCGATACGCAGAAAAGCGCCGCCCATGCACACGCAGGATTACGCCGCGCATGACCTCGACGAGTTGGATCGTGGCCTCGTGCACGCGCTACAGATCCATCCCAGAGCCCCGTGGACACTTGTCGGTGATGTCCTCGCGGTGAACCCGGTGACGGCCGCGCGACGCTGGCAGCGGCTCCAGGAGGCGGGGCTGGCCTGGGTGACCGCCTATCCCCAGCTCTCCGACTCCCGGATCGTGGTGACCGGCATCGTCGAGGTCGACACCGAGCCCGGGGTCGGGGAGGACGTGGCCGAGGCCCTGGCGGCCGAGCCCTCGGTGGCCAACGTCAAGCTCACGGCGGGAAGCCGGGATCTGGTGATCGCGCTCCAGGCTTCGGACCTGGGCGAGCTGGCGCAGCTCACCACGGTCCTCTTCCGGGGCGCGCCAGGGGTGCGGGCGACCCGTACGCATGTGACGACGGCCCTGCCCTCCGAGGGCAGCCGGTGGCGGCTTCGCGCCCTGGACACCGCGCAGTGCGGCCGGCTCGAGGCGGCGCTCCCGCCGATCGAGCCGCTCCCGCCGGGGGCGGCCGGCTGGGACCCCCTGGATGTGCGGCTCCTGGAACTGCTGAGCGTCGACGGCCGCATGGCGATCAGCGACCTGGCGGAGCGCGCCGAGGCGCCCCTGACCACGGTCCGCCGGAGGCTGCGGGGGCTGCTCGGCTCACGGGTGTGCCTGCGCTGCGACCTGGCCCGGCCACTGTCCGGGTGGCCGCTGTCCGCGGTGTACTTCGCGTCCGTACCGGCCGAGCGCCTGGAGGAGACCAGCCGGGCGCTGGCCGGGGTGCGGGAGGTCCGGTCGTGTGCGATCACGGCGGGCCCGCACAACCTGGTGATCGACGTCTGGCTGCGCGTGGCCGGCGATGTGCACGCCTTCGAGGCGCATCTGTCGAGGCGGCTGCCGCAGCTCACCATCGACGACCGCTCGGTGGTGCTGCGCACCGTCAAGCACATGGGCCGGCTACTGGACCGAAGTGGCCACAGCGTGGGCATCGTCCCGCTGCGCCCCTTCGCCGCCCCGGCTCCCGGGAGTGCGGCGGCCACCTGACGCGACCGGCGCCCGGCCCGTGTCGGCTTCGGGCCCGTCGGGGCGGTTCTGCCGGGTCCGGACCGGTCGGGGGCACACCGGACGTGCGGGCGCTTTCCGCTGTTCGTGTGGGTGCCATCTGCCGGTACCCGCGGCCGGACACGCTGGGGCGCCATGGCACCTGTGCGCGCGACAGTCCAGGCCGTTCCGCTGATGGCTACGGCCGTCGTCATGCTCGATTCGGCCACCGACTTCTTCCCGGACGCCCCTCTGGTCGGCGTCCTCACACCGGTGCGCCTCGCCGTGCTGGCGGGGCTGGTCGCGACGGCGGTGACGGCGCCGCGGCTCGCCACGTTCCGCACCCGGCTCGACCCCGCCATCGCGCTGCTCCTCCTCAGCGCCATCGCCACCACGTACGTCGGCGGGCACCCCGACGCGCCGCTGCGCGCCCTGCTGACCGCCGTCGCCACCTTCTATCTGCTGGTCGGGGTGCGGCGGGCGCAGCCCGAGTCGTGGCGGGCGGTCGCGCTGCTCGCGCCGGCCGCCGTGGCGGCCGCGGCCACCTCGGCGTTCGCCCAGGTGACCAACGAGGTGCCGACCGGCTTCTGCCGTACTGGTCTGTTCACCGACGTCGACTGCGACAGCGGCGGGCCCGGGTCGATGATCCGCGCCACCGGCACCTTCGCCAACCCGAACCTGCTCGCCGCGTTCCTGGTGCTGCTCACCCCGATCGCCCTGCTGGCCGCGGTGACGGTCGCCGAGCGCACGGCCCGCGTCGCGGTCGTGAGCGTGGGGCTCATCGGCTACGGCGCGGTGCTGACCACCTTCTCCCGGGCGGGCTGTGTCGCGGCGGCGGCGGGTCTGCTGGTGCTCGGCGGCGCGTACTGGCTCGCCCCCCGCCTCGGCCGGTGGGGGGCGCGGACGCTGACGGTCGTGGGGCTGGCCGGACTGGTGGCCGTGACGGTGGCGCTGTGGGTGGTCTCGCGCGCCGGGGACGCGCTCGGTGTCCGTGGCCAGGCGTGGAAGGCGGCCGTCGACCTCGCCGTGGACCAGCCGCTCGGTGTCGGGCTGGGGCGGGCCGGGGACGCGGTTTCCGCCGCCGTACCCGGCGGCCGGACATTCGTCCACGCCCACAACATGTGGCTGAACTGGCTGGCCGAAGCGGGCGTGGCCGGGTTGCTCGGCATGGTGCTGGTGACCGTGATCGCCCTCGCCACGGCGGTCCGCGCCGCCCGGGAGAAGTCCGTGGCCGGAGTCGTCGGGCTCGCCGCCCTGACGGGGTTCTTCCTCGCGGCCACGGTGGACCACCCGGCCAATCTGGACCGGATCGCCATGCTCTTCTGGCTGGTCCTCGGCCTCGTCATGGCCGAGGTCCCGGGCCGGTGGCGGGACTCGGGGACGCCCGCAGAGGCCCCCGCCCGCTCG
>NZ_JAHLEM010000032.1 GCF_018883605.1 Streptomyces niphimycinicus
GCCGCGGCGAAGCCCGGCGCGCCGGACGACGCGCCCGCGCCCGGCGGGACACCGGAGCGGCACAGGGGTTCGTCGGCCGGGGGCAGCCCGTCCATGGCGCCTGGCGGCGTGGACGGTGTCGCCACGCCGGAGGCGGCAGAGGGCGCTGGGGGAGTGGGGTCCGCCCACGATCAGGCCGGGCCCGCCGACTTCGGCGGGGTGTCCGACGGTGCGGGGCCGGAGGCCGTTGTGCCGTCGGCGGAGGTGTCGATACGGGCTTCGCGGCGGGCCGAGCGGCCCGGGGTGCGGGATCTGTTGCGGGTAGCCGCCGAGGATGTGAGTCCGCTCAGCGGTACGGGGGCCGGGGAGCACGATCCCGGGTTGTTGCTCGCGCTCGCCCGGGTCGGCGGGACGCCCTGCGTCGTCCTCGGCCACAACCGGCGCAGCGCCCGCGAAGGCGATACGGCCGAGGGGCCGGGGGAGGGGCAGGCGCTGGGCCCGGCGGGGTTGCGGACCGCGCGGCGCGGGATGCACATCGCCGCCGAGCTCGGGCTGCCGCTGCTCACCGTCATCGACACCGCGGGCGCCGCGCTCAGCCGTGAGGCCGAGGAGGGCGGGCTCGCGGCGGAGATAGCGCGGTGCCTCGCCGACATGGTGACCCTGCCCGCGCCCACCCTCTGTCTGCTGCTCGGCCAGGGCGCCGGCGGCGCGGCGCTCGCGCTGCTGCCCGCCGACCGGGTCGTGGCCGCGCGCCACGCCTGGCTGTCGCCGCTGGCGCCGGAGGGTGCGTCCGCGATCCTCCACCGCACGACGGAGCGGGCGTACGAGGTCGCCGCCCGCCAGGGCGTACGCTCCGCAGACCTGCTCGCCCAGGGCATCGTCGACCGCATCGTGGAGGAGGACTCCTCCGGCTTCGGGGACGGCTCCCGGGCTCCTGACGCCTTTCTCGGCCGTCTCGGCCATCTCCTCGGCGCCGAACTCGCCGCCCTCCGCGCCCAGGACCCGGGCGAGCGGCTCGCGGCGCGTCGCGTTCGTCATCGCCGGATCGGGCTGGGTCGTTGACGCCGACCGTTGTGGATCGTTGACCGTTGTTGACGGCTAATCAGGGCCAAACGGGCGGACCGACACGTTGAATTAGCGGTCTTAGGCATGCCTAACCTAATCTCGGGCCGTGAACGAGAATGATCTCGACGCGGCGTCACGGCCGTCCTCTTCCCCTGCCCTCGGGGGCTCCCCGGCCGCGCCGGTCCCGGCCCCTTCGGCCGCCCAGGCGGCCTCCCCGCCGCCGCGTCGGCTCCACCTCCTGGCCCTCAACCCCACCGACTCCGTCACCGAGGGCTTCCTCCCCGCGGCGGCCCGGCTCGGCCTGGCGGTCACCCTGCTCACCGACCAGCCCGAGGCCCATGAACGCGCCTACGGCTACGGACGACGGGACCACGCGTTCCCCGCGCTCGACATCGTCCCCTGCGACGTACGGGACTTCGCCGAGGTCATCAGCCGTATCGCCGCCGACGGCCGCCCCGACGCCGTCTTCACCAACAGCGACCACCTCCAGACCCAGGCCGCCCTCGCCGCCGAGTACTTCGGCCTCCCCGGCAAGGACTGGCGCGCCGCACTGCGCACCAAGAACAAGGCCGAGCTGCGCCGCGCCCTCGCCGCCGCGAGCCCGGACGCCGCGAGCCCGGACGCCGCGCGCGCAGACGCCACGCGCCCGGGCGCCACCGCCCCCGCCACCCCCGCCTGGTCGGCCGACCCCGTCTGGTCCGCCGAACTCGCCACCGGACAGGAACCCGCCACCCTCGCCGGACTCGACGCGCCCTACCCCTGCGTGGTCAAACCGCGCGAGGGCGTGGCCAGCGAGGACGTCGTCCTCGTCGCCGACGCCGACGAACTCGTCCGGCGCTGCGTCGAGATACGGGCCCGGCGACCCGGAGCGGCCCTGGTGGTCGAGGAGTTCCTGGACGGCGAGCTGCGCACCCTCGAAACCCTCGGCGACGGCCGCACCCTCCACGTCCTCGGCGGCTTCCGCACCGAGCTCTCGCCGCCCCCGCACTTCATCGAGGAACGGCTGCACCTGCTGCCTGCCCCGCCCCCGCAGCCGCACACCGATCAGGTGCTGGCGCAACTGCGCGCGCTGGGCGTGGGCTTCGGTGTGTGCCACACCGAGTACGTCGTCCAGGGTGACCGGGCCCGCCTCATCGAGGTCAACTACCGTGCCATAGGCGACCAGTGCGACCTCGTCCTCGCAGAACTCCTCGGCATCCCCCTTTTCGAGTACATCCTCCGTACGCACCTGGGCGAGCCGCTGCCGGACGACCTCGGCGCGCGCACCGACGGCAGGGTTCGCATGGAGTACGTCCTGGCCGACCGCGCCGGACGGCTCGCCTCCGCTCCTCCGGCGAGCGCGACCGAACGCGACGGCGTACGACTGGACTACCGGCCGCTGCGCGGGGTCGGCGAGGAACACCCGCTCCACCACACCAATCGAGACTTCCTCGGCGTACTCCGGGCCACCGGCACCGACCAGGGGCGGATCGACGCGGCGGTGGCGCAGTTCCTCGCGGCCCACCGATGGGAGATCGTGTGACAGAGGAAGAGGAGCTTCTCGGACGGGTGCTCGACACGCTCCTCCGGGAGGACGCCTACAAGCTGCGCAGCCGCGCCACCCCGGAACGGCGCACCGACGGCGACTGGCTGCGCATCGCGCTCGAGGGGGGCGAAAGCGTGCTGCTGCCGGTGGAACCCGAGGGCTTCCAGTGCGACATCCGCGCCCGCCGCCAGTCCCTGCGGCTATGCGCGCCCGCGACTGCCGGATGGGCCCCCACCGAGTGGGCCGACGCCGAACCGGGCGGTGCCGCACGGACCCCCGCCGAACCGGCTCCGGCCGAACCGGTCTCCGCCGAACCGGCTCCGGCCGAACGGACCTCCGCCGAACCGGGCGGTGCCGGACGAACCCCCGCTGAACCGGCCTCCGCCGAACCGGTCTCCGCCGAACCAGCTCCGGCCGAACGGACCTCCGCCGGACCGGTCGACGCCGATCGCGCCGATCCCGACCCGGGCGGTGCTGATCAGGCGGACGCCGAACCGGGCGGTGCCGGACGGACCCTCGCTGAACCGGCCCCGGCCGAATGGGCCTCCGCCGGACCGGCCGATGCCGATGGCGCCGATCCCGAACCGGGCGGTGCTGATCGGGTGGATGCCGAACCGGGCGGTGCCGGACGGACCCTCGCTGAACCGGCCCCGGCCGAATGGGCCTCCGCCGGACCGGCCGATGCCGATGGCGCCGATCCCGAACCGGGCGGTGCTGATCGGGTGGATGCCGAACCGGGCGGTGCCGGACGGACCCTCGCTGAACCGGCCCCGGCCGAATGGGCCTCCGCCGGACCGGTCGACGCCGATGGCGCCGATCCCGACCCGGGCGGTGCCGGACGAACCCCCGCTGAACCAGCCCCGGCCGAACCGGCCTCCGCTGAACCGGCCCCGGCCGAACCGGCCTCCGCCGAACCGGCCCCGGCCGAATCGGCCCCGGCCGAGTCGCCGTCCGTGTCCGGCTCGGTCAGCGAGTCCACGGACCGTGCCCCGGCCGAACGGCCGCTCACCGGCCTCGGCCCCGTCCTCAGGTGCCTGCGGGCCGCCGTGCCGGATGAGGACCGGCCGCTGTACGACGTCTTCGTGACCGAGTGCCGACAGGCTCTCGACGCCATGCGGCTGCACACCCGCATCCGGCCCGGCGTCGTCGCCGAGTTGGCCGCGCGCCACGGCGACGAGGGGCCGTGGGCGGGGATGCCCGGGGCGGTCGCGTACGACACGCTCGCCGCCTTCCGGGATCACCCGGTCTACCCCACCAGCCGGGGCCGGGCCGTCTTCACCGAGGACCAATTACGCGCCCACGCACCCGAGTTCCACCCCACCTTCCCGCTGCGCTGGCTCGTCCTGCCCCGCGAAGCGGTCGGCGGCGCCCCGGCGCGGCTGCCCGACTGGTGGCCGACGCCCGCACAGCTCGGCCTCGACAGCGGGCGGCGGCCCTCCGGCGAACGGGCGCGACTGGCCTTCCCCGTGCATCCGCTCACCGTCGGCCGCCCGCTGGAGGCGGCGCTCCGCGCGGCGGGGCTGGACGGCGAGGCCCGGCTCGCCGACCGCCCCCTGCTGGACGTACGGCCCACCCTCTCCATGCGGACCGTGGCCGTCGCCGACGCCCCCCTCGTCCACCTCAAACTGCCGCTCACCACCTCCACGCTGGGGATGCGCAACCGCCGCTCGGTCAAACCGGGCACGCTGATCGACGGCGAGGTGGCGCAGCGCCTGCTGGAGGCGGTGATCGCGCGCGAGCCGCGATTCGGCGCGACCGTGCTGCTCGCCGACGAGACCACCCACCTCCACGCCGGACACGAGCTGCTGGCCACGCTCGTACGCCGCTACCCGCCCGGTCTGGAGAACGCCACGATCGTGCCGCTGGCCGGGCTGCTCGCCGCCGCCCCGGACGGCACGCTCGTCATCGACGGGCTCGCCGAGCGCCACTACGGCGGGGACGTCCTCGCCCTGCTGGACGACTACCTCACCCTGCTCTTCGACTTCCACACCACCCTCTTCGCGTACGGCATCGCGCTGGAGTCCCATCAGCAGAACATCTCGCTGGTCTTCGAGGGCGGGGGTGACAACGGTGGTGCCGTGCCCCGGCTGCGGCTGCTCATCAAGGACCACGACGGCCCCCGCGTCCACGCGATACGGCTCGCCGCCATGGTCGGCGGAGGACCGGCCGCCGACCTGTGCGGATTCGACGACCGCAGAATCCTGACGTCCGGCGACGGGCCGGTGGCCGATGTGTTCACCACCATCACCGTCCATCTCTGCGCCGCCGCCCCCGTCTTCGAACTCGCCCGCCTCGGCCGGGCCCCGCTCGACACCCTGCTGCGGCGGCTGCGCGACCGGCTCATCGACGCCGTCGACCGGCTCGCCGTCACCCGGCCCGGTGCCGCCGCCGCGCTGCTGCGGCGGCGGGTGCTGGACGCGGATCGGCTGCCGGTCAAGGCGATGGTCACCGCCGGCACCTTGTTCACCAAGGAGCGTTCGGGCGCCGCCGACATCAACAAGCACTACGTCACCGGGCCCAACTATCTGCTGCGGGGAAGCGGCAGATGACCGCCGCGCCCCCCTGCCGTTACCGCCAAGCCCCTCCTGCCCCGCCTGCCCCTCTTGCCCTCTTGCCCTCCTGCCCCTCTCTCCTCCGCAGCCGCTGGAGCCGCCCCATGCCCATGACCTCCTCGCCCGCCACGACCGTGGCCTCCGCCGACCACGCCACCGCCCACACTCTGCTCAACTGTCTGCTCCGCGAGGTGTCCGGGCCGGAGCATCAGACCGTCGTGGCCGATGGGTGGCTGCGGCTGAGGCTGCCGCGCTGCGGGGTGCTGTTGCGCGTCGGGCTGCGGCGCACCTCCCTCATCGGGGCGCACCGCTTCACCGGGCCGGTCAGCGAACAGCGCGAGGGCGGCTGGACGGAGGTGTCCTGGCGGGAACTTGCCGAGCGCATCCGCCGGGAGCTGCAACTGCGCACGGGGGTGCACAACGATGAGTTCCTGGACCAGGTCGCCTCCAGCCACGCGGGCATGACGGCGGCCTTGGGGGCCCTGGAGGACCGGGACGGTGTCGTCGCGGACCCCTACCTCGCCTCCGAGCAGTCCCTCCTCTTCGGCCACCGCTTCCACCCCACCCCCAAGGCCCGCACCGGCAGCGCCGACTCCTGGGCGCGGTTCGCCCCCGAGGCCGGGGCGCGCTTCCCGCTGCACCACCTCGCCGTACGCCACGAGTACGTACGCCAGGAGTACGTACGCCAGGAGTACGTACGCGAGGAGCGGGTCGGCCAAGAGCCCGGCGCCCTCGCCGCGCTCGACCGGCAGCGCGCCGTCCCCGACGGCTACCGACTGTTGCCCGCCCACCCCTGGCAGTACGCGATGCTGCGCGAGCACCGTCTGCTGCGGGCGGCCATCGCCCGGGGCGACGTGCTGGACATCGGGCCCGGCGGCGCGGAGTTCGCGCCGACCGCGTCGGTCCGTACGCTCTACGACGGCCGGGACTTCCTCAAGTTCAGCCTCAATGTGCGGATCACCAACTGTCTGCGCAAGAACGCCGACTACGAGCTGTCCGGCGCCGTCGCCCTCACCCGCCTCCTGGAGCCGGTCGCCGCCGATCTCGCCGCCCGCTTCCCCGGCTGTGAGCTGCTGCGCGAACCCGCCTACCGGACGCTGGACCTCGGCGGCGACCAGCAGCTCATCGAGGGCTTCGGGGTGATCGTGCGCGAGGGGCTGGCCGCCCGGCTGCGGCCGGGGCTGACCGCGCTGCTCGCGGCGGCCGTCGCCGATGAGTATCCGACCAGCGGCGCCCAGATCTCCCGGCTCCTCCCCGATGTCGGCCCCGAGCGGCTCTCCGCGTGGTGGCAGGCGTATCTCAACCTTCTCGTACCGCCCGTGCTGGCCGCCTACTTCGACCACGGGGTGGTCCTGGAACCCCACCTCCAGAACGTCGTCATCGGCGTCGACCCCGCCGACGGCACCCCCCGCCAGGTGCTCTTCCGCGATCTGGAGGGCACCAAGCTGGTGCCCGAGCGGCACGCCGCCGCGCTCGCCGCGCTGCCCGAGGCGGTGGCCCGCCCGCTGACGTACGAGCGCGAGCGCGGCTGGGACCGGGTGGTGTACTGCCTGCTGGTCAACCACATCGCCGAGATGGTGGCCGCCCTCGCCGACCGCTGTCCGCGTCTGGAGCCCGCGCTGTGGTCGGCGGTCCGCCGGGTGCTGTGCGAGCGCTCGGCGGCCCATGACCATCCGCCCGCGCTGCGCGCCCTCGTGGCGGGCGTGCCGCTGCCCGCCAAGGCCAACCTCCTGACCCGCTGGGCTCGTCGGGCCGACCGCCACGCGGGCTATGTGCGCATCGCCAGCCCGCTCGCCTCCGCCCTGCTGTCCGAGGCGGCGCATGTGTCGGAGGCGGCGCACGTGTCCGAGGCGGCCTACGTGTCGGAGGCGGTGCACGTGTCCGAGGCGGCGCATGTCTCCGAGACTGCGCATGTGTCGGAAGTGGCCCATGTGTCCGAAGAAGCCCACGTCATCCACCACCCCGGGAGCAGCCGTTGATCACCTCTGCCGTCCGTACCCTCGCCACGGAGCTGACCGGCGACGACCTGCCCGCCTACGTCTACGACCTGACCGCGCTCCGCGCCCACGCGCGGGCCGTACGGGACGCGCTGCCGCCGGGCCTCGAGCTGTACTACGCCGCGAAGGCCAACCCTGCGCCGCGCATCCTCCAGGCGCTCGCGCCCCATGTCACCGGCTACGAGGTGGCCTCCGGCGGCGAGGTGGAGCATGTCCGGGCGGCCGTGCCGGGGGCGCCGCTGGCCTTCGGCGGGCCGGGCAAGACCGAGGGGGAGCTGCGGCGGGCGCTGACGCTGGGCGTGGAGCGGTTCCATGTGGAGAGCGAGCAGGAGCTGCGGCTGCTGGCCGGGGCGGCACAGGACGCGGGAATCCCGGACGTGGACGTCCTCCTGCGCGTCAATCTCCCGGTGGCCGGTGCCGAGCTGGGCGGCGCGGCGCTGGCCATGGGGGGCCGCCCGAGCCCCTTCGGCCTCGACCCCGAGGCCGTGGAACGCTGCCTTCCGCTGTTCTCGGCGGACTCCGGCAGTCCCCTGCGCCTGCGCCTGTGCGGCATCCATGCCCATCTCGCCAGCGGCCTGGACGCCCCCGCCCAGGTCGCCGTCGCCGCCGCGATCGCCGACTGGGCGGCGAAGCTGTCCGAACGCCACGGGCTGGGCCTCACCGAGGTGAACGTCGGCGGCGGGATGGGCGTGGACTACGCCCACCCCGACCGCCGCTTCGACTGGGCCGTCTACGGCCAGGGCATGGCGGACCTCGCCCTCCGCCACCCTGACCTGACCCTGCGGATCGAGCCCGGCCGGGCGCTGACCGTCTACTGCGGCTGGTACGTCACCGAGGTGCTGGACATCAAGCACAGCGGGGGCGAGGCGTTCGCGGTGGTGCGCGGTGGCACCCACCACCTCCGTACCCCCGCCACCAAACAGCACGACCAGCCCTTCCAGGTGCTCCCCATGGACACCGGGAACACCTGGACCCGGCCCTGGCCCCGCCCGGCCGTACGGGCGGAGCCGGTCACGCTGGTCGGCCAGCTCTGCACCCCCAAGGACGTGCTGGCCGGCCGGATCCCGGTCGAGGAGCTACGGGTCGGGGACCGCGTCGCCTTCGCGCTGGCGGGTGCGTACGCGTGGAACATCTCGCACCACGACTTCCTGATGCACCCCCGGCCGGGCTTCCACTACCTGGAGGAATGAGGGTGGAAAACGATCACTCGGCGGGCCGGGGCTCGCCTCGGTAGGTGCCGAAGGACCACTTGTTGCCCTCCGGGTCGGCGATGGCGAACTCACGGCTGCCGTACGGCTGGTCCTCGATCGGCCGGAGCACCCGCACTCCGGCCGCCGTGAGCCGTTCGTACAGCGCGTCGACGTGATCGGTGACGACGTACGCCCCGAACGTGCCCGGCTCCAGGCACCAGCTCTTGGTGGCCGGGTCGTACGAGCCGAGCATGATGCCGCCGCCCTCGGGCCAGTCGAGCTGGGCATGGGCGACGCGGTCCTCGTCCTGGTAGACGGCCGTGCGCAGGAAGCCGACCGTGTCGACCAGGAAGTCGATCAGGGCGATGGCGTCATGGGCCTGGAGCGTGGGCCAGACGGCGGGTTCACGGGATTGCGTCTGCTGCTGGTTCTGCTGGTTCGGTGCGGTGTTCATGGCACCTACTCTTCGCCGTATAGATGCCCCCCGGCTTGGATATTCCGGCACTCTTCGGCCAACCAGGCCGTCGGGCTCACCCCGGTGTACTGCCGGAAGTCGCGCACCAGGTGGGAGTGGTCGAAATAGCCGCACTCGGCGGCGACCCGGGCCAGATCCGGCGCCCGGCCCACCGCCACGGACCGCACCACCGTGTTCCTGGCGTACTGGAAGCGCATCAGCCGCGCCGCCTGCTTGGGGCTCAGCCCCGTCTCGGCGCGGAACACGCTGGTCAGGCGGCGTGGGCTGAGCGCCACATGCTCGGCAAGACCCGTCAGCGTCCCGGCCCCGCGATGCCGGGCCAGCCAAGCCCACGCCTCGGCGACCTCGCTCCGTACCGGAGCCCCGGCCTCGCCCGCCGCCGCGCGCTCCCGCAGATACGCGCCCAGCACGGCGAACCGGTCCGCCCACGACCGCTGCTCGCACAGCCGCTCCCGCACCTCGGCGGCCCGCTTGCCCAGCACCTCCGCCCCGGAGGTGACCAGCTCGTCGTCGGAGGTGAGCGCCCCGGCCGGAAGCCCCAGCAGTGCGCGCGCCGCGAGCGGATGCACCGCGAGCTGCACTCCGGCCTCGCTCCCACTCTGGGCGATATACGCGGGCTGCTGATGCAGACCACCCACGACGATCTCGGTCCGCGAGGCGCCGGGCCCCCGCGCCTGCTCGGGCGTGACCCCGCCGACGACGGGGCCCTCCAGCGAGAAGATCAGCGTCAGGTAGGGAGAGGGCAGCCCTCGATGCAGCGTCGGCGGTATCCCCTCGGACCGATAGCCGACGGCGGTCACCACCATCCCCCCGAGCCCATGCCCGAGCCCGGCCCCGGCCCGCACGAACTCGTGGCTGCTCATGCGGCCAGTATCACCCGCCCATCGGACAGCGGGCCCGGCCCGCAGACGCCGGTCATGCTCCGCGTCGCCTGCGGCGGGCTGTTCCCCTCCCCGCCCCTTCCCTCAACTGGGGCTCCGCCCCAGGCCCCGCTCCTCAATCGCCGGAGCGGCTGGAAGGATCGCCGGCGGGGCTGGAAGGCGGGGCTTCGCCCCAGATCTCGGGATCCAGGGGCGGAGCCCCTGGTACGGGGAAAGAGCTGGGTGCGCTGAGGTCCCTGCCTCCGGCAGGCGCGCGGTGGCCTGGAATCATCCGGTGGCATGTACACCGTTACCCTCTGGGAGTTCGCCGCGCTCGCGGCGGCATCCATACTCGTCGGCTTCTCGAAGACCGCCGTCAGCGGCGCCAATACCGTCAGCCTCGCGATCTTCGCGGCCGTACTTCCGGCCCGGGAGTCGACCGGTGTGCTGCTGCCCCTGCTGATCGTCGGCGATCTGCTCGCCGTCCGGACCTATCGGCGGCACGCCCACTGGGGGACCCTGGTGCGGCTGTTCCCGGCGGTCACGGCCGGGGTCGTGGTGGGCACGGTGTTCCTGCTCTGGGCCGGGGACGCGGAGGTGCGCACATCCATCGGGGCGATCCTGCTGCTGATGGCCGGGGTCACGGTCTGGCGGCGGCGTACGGCGGCCCGGGCCGAGGCCCCCGCGACGACGCCCGACGCGGACGGGGCGGGCGCCCGGCTCAAGGCCGGTTCGTACGGAGTGCTCGGCGGCTTCACCACGATGGTGGCCAATGCGGGCGGCCCCGTGATGTCGCTCTATCTGCTCTCCGCCGGCTTCCGGAAGCTGGGTTTCCTGGGCACCTCGGCCTGGTTCTTCCTCATCGTGAACGTCGCCAAGGTGCCCTTCAGCGTCGGCCTCGGCCTGATCGACGCCCGCTCCCTGCTCCTGGACGCGCTGCTCGCGCTTTTCGTCCTGCCGGGTGCGTACATCGGTAAGGCGTGCGTGGACCGGATCAATCAGCGGCTCTTCGAGCGCCTGGTCATCGGGGCTACGGTGCTGGGTGGACTTCAGTTGCTGCTGCGCTGATCCTTCAGGCTCGATATGAAGGCGCTCCACGAGCCGTTGGGGAATATGAGGACGGGCCCGTCGGGGTCCTTGGAGTCGCGGACGGGGACGATGCCGGGGAGGTTGTCGGCGACCTCGACGCATATTCCGCCGTCGTTGTTGCTGTAGCTGCTCTTACGCCAGGCGGCGGTGGTCAGGCCCGGTGTCGTCGTCATGAGTCCAGTCCTTCATCGCAGCTCGGATCATCGCCTCGGAGTCCCGGGGTGAGAGGGCCATGGCCCGGAGCAGATCGTAGTTCTTCCGGAGCTTTGCGACTACGTCCTTATCTTCGATGATCGTCCCGAAGCGACTGCCTTCCTTGTAGGCCAGCATCGGCGCGTCCGGCACCGTGTAGAGCACGAGGGAGTTGCCCGCTTCCACATGGTGGCCCGCGCTGAACGGCAGCACCTGAAGGGTCACGTATGGATGTGTCCCGTGCTCAAGCAGGGACTCCATCTGGCGCTGCATCACCTCCGGCCCTCCCGCCGGGCGGCGCAACGCTGCTTCATCCACGATGAACCAGCACTCCGGCGGATGAGGCTGGTCCAGCCGTGCCTGTCGGTCGAGCCGAGCCTTGAGCAGTGCCTCGATTTCCGCGTCCGGAGCGTGGCGGTGTCCGATCCGCAGTGACTCCCTCGCGAGTTCGGCGGTCTGGAGCAGCCCGGGGATGGTGGCGCACGAGTACTCCTCGATCACCATCGCCCGGCTCTCGACCTCAGTGACCCGCCGGTACTTCCCCGGAAACGGCTCGTTCTTCGCCAGCGCATAGATGCGCGCGAACATCCCGTCCGTCCCGAAGCACGCGTCCAACTTCGCCGGAAGGTCGTCGTACGGCAGGGACTCCGCCGCCTCGATCCGGGCCAGATGCGATTTGCTGTAGTTCAGCACCTCGGACAGCCGCCGTAACGACATGTCCGCCTTCTCGCGGTGGCGGCGGATCTCCGCGCCGAAGAGGTCGCGTGCGGAGCGGTCGGGAAAGAGTTCGCGTGGCTGGAACGGCATGGTGCATCCCCTCTTGTCCCGCGATCTTGGCTGGGACTTGTCGCCTCTTTCCAGCCTACGCGCCAGAACGCAACGGTGTGTGCACACAACGTAATTGGCCGAACCGGAAAGACAGGTCAACGTGTTCTCACACCCCGAATCCAACGCTCCACGGATGACGATGCGCGTCTACCGCGTCTCGCCGGACGGCGCGGTCGTGACGCAGGAGCTGGGCAGGGTCGTCGTGGTGGTCAAGGACAAGCTCGAACCCTTGCGGTCCAGCCAGTTCCCGCCCTGCCGCTGCCCGCGCCACCGCGACCGTGCGGACCTGTGATGAAGCTGCATTATGCATGCGATGCTGCTAAAATGCAGCTCATGACTGCTCTGACCATTCGCGACGTACCGGATGACGCCCTCGCCACGCTGAAGGCCCGCGCCGCGCGGGCCGGCAAGTCGCTTCAGGCGTATGCGCTGGACGTACTCGTCGGTGAGGCGTCCAGGCCCACGCTTGCCGAGGTCGCAGCCCGTGCGGAAGCCGAGGCCAGCGCGAGCCTGAGTACATCGGACGTGCTGGCCGCGATCCACGACGCAAGGGCGGGCCGTTGATCGTCATTGATTGCTCCGCGCTCGTCTTCTTCTTGACGGACGAGGGCCCCACAGGGCATGGGGTACGTCAACGTGTCGCGAAGGAGGATCGGCTCGCCGCACCTCATCTGCTCGATTACGAGATCATGTCGGCATTGCTCGGCCTGGCGCGTGGGCGACGTGGTGGCGATCCCAAGTTGAGCGATAAGCAGCTACGAAAGGCCGTGGCGAGGTATCGCGACCTGGCGATCGACCGGCATGAAACGCTGATCCTGTGGGAGCGGGTCAAGGGCCTGTCGAGCAACCTGTCCGCCTATGACGCCCAGTACGTCGCGCTTGCTGAAAGCCTGGGCATGCCGTTGATCACCAGCGATGCCAAGATCGGCAAGGCCGGGGCGGCGCGCTGTGAGATCGAGACGTTCGACGCGTGTTCCTGACCACGGGGTCATCGAAACCCTGGGGCGGGGCCACAGCTCGCGCGGACGACCAGCTCCGTGGGGATGATCACTCGCACCCCCGGCTCGGGGGTGCGTTCCAACTGGTCCAGCATCAGGCTCAGGCAACGGCGGCCGATCTCCGTGAAGTCCGTACGGACCGTGGTGAGCGGCGGGAGCAGATGGGCCGCCTCCGGGATGTCGTCGTAGCCGATCACGCTGACGTCCTCGGGGACCCGGCGGCCCGCCTCGTGCAGGGCGCGGAGGACGCCCACCGCCATCTGGTCGTTGGAGACGAACACCGCCGTGACATCGGGGTCGTCGGCGATTCCGCGGCCCAGTTCATGGCCCGAGTCCGCGCTCCAGTCGCCGTACAGCGGCTCGTGCGCCTGCGCCCCCGCGTCCTCCAGAGCGGCCCGCCAGCCGTCCAGCCGCGCCTCGGCGGCAATCCAGCCCACCGGGCCCGCGATATGGCGGACGGTGCGGTGGCCGAGGCGCAGCAGGTGTTCCGTGGCCTGGCGGGCGCCGGACGCGGAGTCGCCCGCGACCACCGGGAAGCGGGCGCCGAAGCTCTTGTCCAGCGTAACCATGGGCATGCCGTGGTCCGCCTCGACCAGGGCCTCGCCCACCGAGCGCTGCGGGGCGATGGCGATGATGCCGTCCGCGCCCTGGCCGAGCAGCCGGTCGACGGCGCCCCGTACCGCCTTCTGGTCGGTGGCGGTGAGCGCGATCGTGCTGACGAGGTAACCCGCCTCCTGCGCGGCCTCGTTGATGCCTGCCAGTGTGGCGGCCGGGCCGAAGCGGGCCGCGTCGAAGGAGATCACGCCGAGCGTCCGGCTGCGGCCGCTGGCCAGGGTGCGGGCGCTGGCGGTCGGGCGGTAGCCCAGCTCCCGCATGGCCTCCCGGACCCGCTCCCGGGTCTCGGGCCGTACCCGGGGGTGGTCGTTGAGGACGCGGGAGACCGTCTGCCCGGAGACCCCGGCGCGCCGGGCGACGTCGGCCATCACCGGTCCGCCACCCGCCGTGGCCCGGCGCCGCCGGACCCGCTGGGGCCCGCCCGTATCATCCTCCGGTTCGCCCATGCGGATGCGCTTCCTCCTCTTACCCTTATGTCCTGGTGCTCCCACGTCTTGTACGTCTCGCCGCATCCCGGCACAACTCATCATCGATTAATGGACAGACGCCGAGGTGGCGGCGGTGGTTGCGCCCCATCGACACCGGCCGCGTTCTCCTAGTATTTTTACCTGAAAGTGCCATAGAGACAGGGGCCTGCCGTTCCTGTTGGCATTCACTTGTTGTGTGCCCTACCGGGGGTGCGCTCATCTGAGTGACGATTGGAGGCAGGGGATGGCGGGTTCCGCATCGGACACGATCGCTGTCGTCGGCGCCGGGGTAATGGGACGCAACATCACCGCACTCGCGCTGGGCCGTGGGGCCGATGTCGTGCTGGTCGATGTCTCGGATGAGGTGCTGGAGAGCGCCCGGGCGGAAATCGCCCAACTGCTGCGGCACGGGCAGTTCATGGGCGCCTTCCCCGACTCCCAGGCCACCGGGACCCTCACCACCACGCTCTCCAGCGGCGATGTCGCGGGCGCGGATGTGGTGATCGAGGCGATCACCGAGGACGCCGCGCTCAAGGCGCGGGTCATGGCGGAGCTCTCCGGCACGGTCCCCGCCGGGGTCCCGCTGATCACCAACACCTCGGGAATTCCCATCGCCGAACTGGCGAAGTCGGTGCGGCGGCCCGCCGAACTGGCCGGGGTGCACTTCATGAATCCGTCCTATCTCATCGAGATGGTGGAAGTGGTGCGCGGCCCGCAGACCGGCGAGGACGCCATGGCCGCGATCCTGGCCCTGCTGGGCAAGCTGGGGCGGAAGACCGTCGTCGTGCGGGACGCGCCGGGGTTCGTCACCAGCAGGCTGCTGCACCCCATGATCAATGAGGCGGCGCGCATCGTGGCCGAGGGCACCGCGAGCGTCGAGGCCGTGGACCAGCTCATGCACGGCTGCCTCGGCCATCCGACCGGCCCGCTGCGCACCGCCGATCTGATCGGACTCGACAATCTCGCGGACGCTCTTCGGCTACTCGCCGAGCGGACCGGAAATTCCGCCTTCGAGCCCTGTGAACTTCTGCTGGAGAAGGTGCGCGCCGGTGATCTGGGGCGTAAGACAGGGCGCGGGTTCTACAACTATGGAGAGGTGCTTTCGTGAGTATGGACCAGGCAGTCACCGCCGAGGCGACCGAGCAGGCGATCACGGCGTTCGTCTCGGAGCGGGTGAAGGCGGAGGTCCCCGCCGACCAGGACCTCTTCGGGTCCGGGCTGGTGTCGTCGATGTTCGCGATGGAGCTCGTCGTCCATCTGGAACAGGCATTCTCCGTGCAGATCCTGGGGGACGACCTCAAGCGGGACAACTTCCGCACCATCGCGGCCATGACCGCTCTGGTGGTGCGGTTGCGCGGCGGCGAGAAGCCCGCCGATGTCTGAGCCGCTCGCCGGCGCCCGTGAGATCGTCGACGACCTCGTCGGCGACCGGGCCGCGGAGTGGGACCGCACCGGGCTGATCCCCGACGACGTACTGCGCACGCTGTCCGCGCGCGGTCTGCTGTGCGCCGGGGTGCCGGAGGCGTCCGGCGGACTCGGCGCGAGCAGCGCGGCGAACGGCGAGTTCACCGCGTTCGTGGGCAGCCGGTGCAGCTCCCTGCGGAGCGTGATGACCTCGCAGGGCATGGCCGCGTGGACCATCCAGCGCCTGGGCAGCGCACAGCAGCACGCCGAGTACCTGCCGAAACTGGCCGGGGGTCAGCTCGCCGCCGTCGCGTTCAGCGAGCCGGAGGCGGGCAGCGATCTGTCGGCGATGACCACGACCATCGAGCAGGACGACGACACCGTCGTCGTCCGCGGCCAGAAGGTCTGGACGACCGCGGCCCACTACGCCGACATGATCGTGGTCGTCGGCCGCTATGGCTCCGGGGCGGCCGCCGTCGTGGTGCCCGCCTCGGCTCCGGGCGTCACCGTGACCAGGGTGGCGCAGCCGTCCGGCTGCCGGGCCGCGGGTCATGCGAACGTGACGCTGGACGAGGTGCGGCTGCCCGCCACCGCCGTGCTCGGCGGTGGACAGCCGCTGATGCTCCTGGTGACCACCGCGCTGGCGTACGGGCGGATCTCGGTCGCCTGGGGCTGCGTCGGCATCCTCCGGGCCTGCCTCGACGCCGCCCGCGGCCATGCCCGCACCCGGACCCAGTTCGGAAAGCGGCTCGCGGACCACCAGCTCGTCGCCCGCCATCTGGCGAATCTGCTGACCTCCGAGCAGATCGCCACCCGGGTGTGCGAACACGCCAGCCGGTGCTGGGACCAGGGCTCTCCCGAGATGGTCGTGGCCACCGTGCTCGCCAAGCAGGTGGGCGCGGTCCAGGCCGCGCAGGGCGCCGCCACGGCGGTGCAGGTGCTGGGCTCGGCGGCGGCCCACGAGGGCCATGTGGTCGAGCGCGCGTACCGCGACGCGAAACTCATGGAACTCATCGAGGGCAGTACGGAGATCTGTGAGCTGATCCTCGCCGACCACGCCGTATCGATGCCCGCGACATGAGTCGGCGAACCGAGACAAGGAAGAGCCGTGGCTGAACAGACCGCGATCGTGAAGTGTCTGGTGTGGGACCTCGACAACACCCTGTGGCAGGGCACGTTGCTGGAGGACGGGGCGGTGACGCTCCCCGCACCGGTCAGAGAACTCATCGTCGAATTGGACAGCCGCGGCATCCTCCAGTCGGTGGCCAGCAAGAACGACCACGACCTGGCCTGGAAGCAGTTGGCGGCGCTGGGCGTCGCCGAGTACTTCGTACTGCCGCGCATCGGCTGGGGTCCGAAGTCCGATTCGGTACGGGAGATCGCCACCGAGCTGAACTTCGCGCTCGGCACGATCGCCTTCATCGACGACCAGCCGACCGAGCGGGCGGAGGTCCAGTTCCATCTGCCCGAGGTCCGCTGCTATGACGCCGGGCAACTGTCCGAGCTGTCCGCCCTCCCGGAGTTCAACCCGGCGACGGTGACCGTGGACGCGCGCCGCCGTCGCCAGATGTACCAGGCCGGATTCGAACGGAAGGCGGCCGAGGCGGAGTTCCAGGGGCCGAGCGAGGACTTCCTGCGCTCGCTGGAACTCGTGATGCGCATCGGCCGCGCCACCGAGGAGGAGCTGTCCCGGGTCGAGGAGCTGACCCTGCGCACCAGCCAGATGAACGCCACCGGTGTGCACTACTCCATCACCGATCTGCGGGCGCTGCTGGCCGATCCGCGCCATGAGGTGCTGGTGACCACGCTCACCGACCGGTTCGGGCCGCATGGCGCGGTCGGTCTCCAACTGCTGGAGAAGCACGAAGGCGTCTGGCATCTCAAGCTGCTGGCCACCTCGTGCCGGGTGGTGTCGTTCGGCGCCGGTTCGGCGATCCTGCGCTGGCTCGGCGACCAGGCCGCCCGGGCGGGGGTCCATCTGGCCGCCGACTTCCGGCAGACCGAGCGCAACCGGATGATGGAGATCGCCTACCGCTTCGCCGGTTTCACCGACGAGCCGTGCGACTGCCGGGCCGAACTACCCGCGCCCGCACAGGAGGAGATCCAGCGGCTGCATCTGTCCCCGGCGCCCTCCGACCCGCCGCCCACGATGGAGCTGCACGCCGTCAGCCTCCAGGACGTCTGAGCCCGCACCGGCCGGGAGGCCCGCCTCCCGGCCGGTTCCGATGTGAGAAGACCAGAGAAGATGGATGACGCATGGCGAACCAGGTAGGTCTCCCGGCCGCGCTCTCGGAGTACATCCGGGAGGTCTCCCTGCGGGAGGACGCGGTCCTGCGGGAGCTGCGCGAGACGACGGCGCAGCTTCCCGCGGGCACCGCGATGCAGGTCATGGCCGAGGAGGGCCAGCTTCTGACACTGCTGGCCGGACTCACCCCGGCGAACAGGATCCTGGAGATCGGCACGTTCACCGGGTACAGCACCCTGTGCCTGGCCCGTGCCCTCGCGCCCGGCGGACGGCTCATCACCTGTGACATCACCGACCGCTGGGCGAGCATCGGCGCCGACTACTGGGCCAGGGCGGGCGTCGAGGGGCGGATCGACCTGCGGGTCGGTGACGCGACCGACACCCTCGAGGCCATCCTCGCGGAGGAGGGCCCCGGCACCTTCGACTTCGTGTTCATCGACGCCGACAAGCAGGGCTATCCGCACTACTACGAGATGGCGCTGACGCTCCTCGGCGACCGCGGCCTGATCGTGGTCGACAACACCCTGTTCTTCGGCAAGGTGGTGGATCCCGAGGCACAGGACGTCGACACCGCCGGGATCCGGGCGTTCAACAAGCTGGTCCATGACGATCCGCGGGTGGAGATGTCGCTGGTCCCGATGGCGGACGGCATCACGCTGATCCGCAAGAAATCGCCCGCGGGTGCGTGAGCGGAGCGACGGCTGAGGCGGGCCGGGGCATCGGCTCCGGTCCGCCTCAGCCGTCGGCGGCGGCTTTCCCGCTCAGGCCCGCTCAGGTGACCACCCTCGGTATGTACGCCGCGTGGGCCCCGTCGGAGAAGCGGCGCAGTTCGACGCCGTACACCTCGGCGGGGCGGAGCTGCTGGCCGAGAAACGAGATGACCCGGTTGAATTCGGGCGGGAATTGACTGGCCACAATGACCATACGGAGCCTGCCCAGGGCCAGATTCCCCTCGATCGTACGCAGGAACGAGCCCTGGTCGATCGGATAGCCCATCTCCGCCAGCAAACCATCCGCGTCGGTGTCCTGCAATTGCGCGGTGTAGTCGAGCGAGCGCTGGAGTATGTGGAGCGGCCAGTGCCGGGCCCCGCTGCCCGCGTAGTCGAGAATTTTCGACAGGGCGCTGTGCGCGTTCCAGGTGTCGTGCGGTTCCACCACTTCGGCGAGAATCGGCACACCCGTGGAATCGGCGAACAGATGGGTGGCGCTGAAGGAGTAGCCGTCCGTGTCCGGCATGATGTCCGAGGAGTTCCGGCGGATCAGCAGGAGCGGCGAGCCGGACTCGCGGGCCTGCGCGGCCGTGGACATCAGGTCCGGATAGCGGACGAGGATCTCATGAAGTGGCGGCTCCGGGTGGGCCGCCGAGGGCGTGAGCTGCGAGAGCCCGCTGTCGTTCTGGAGCACGATGCGCCGGTTCCAGGTCTCGGCGCCCGATCCCGGAAGCGACTCGCGCGGGCGGGCGTGCCTGCCGGAGGACAGTTGCCCCGGGTCCACCGGCAGCAGCGCCGGACGCTCCATCCAGTTGTCGACCGGGACCAGGCAGGAATTGAGGATGAAGGCCAGGGTTTTGTAGGTTCCGGCCAGCGCCAGCAGTTCGAGGATCTGCTCCTCGCTGTACTGCTCGGCGAGCTGCTTCCAAGTGCTGTCCGAGATCGCCGACTTGGTGTGCAGCTCGTCGACCGCCGCGAGGAGGGCGGCCTCGAAGGGCGTCCAGCCGGTGGCGTCCTCCGAGGCGGCGCGGGCGATCTCCGTCTCGGTCAGCCCGACGAAGAGCCCCGCGGCATGGTGATGCGCCCAGACGTACGTGGCCTGTGAACGCCAGGCCGTCCGCAGGATGACCAGCTCGCGCTCGCGCGGCGGGAGGATGTCGCCCGCCACATGAGACATCAGCGGCTGCATCGCGGGCAGCAGCGTCGGGTGGTTGGCGATGGTCCGGTGGACGTTCGGCGGCGGCCGGTCCGCGAGGATCCCGTTCAATGACCGGCTGACCTCCTGGAGGTAGACCTGGCCGGCCGGTGTGACGGCGAAGTCGTCCGCGTCCTGCGGATCGATCCTGGGCCGCATTTCCTCACCCTCGCGCTTGTGTTGTCACGTCGGCGTCTCGACGGACGCGCTGTCGGCTGTCGGGCAGCGGGCAGCTTGACGTTCGGCAGCTCTTTTCGGCCGACCCCGCCCAACGATAGGCGATCGTACGGACTTTCAAACACCGGAGCTCTAGGTGAATTTCCAGCAACCTTCGCATGCCTAAGGTGGTGGCAATGACACGGAATGCATCCATGGCAGGGAAAAAGTGCGACGAATAGCCCAAAGAGAGTGACACCGTGCGCCGGAGCCGCAGGGATTTCTGCCGACCATACATGTACTATTTCGCACATTGTTGATCACGACTTGAACGGCAGTCCGGTGCCGCCGGATTCGCGGAGACCCGGCGTGTGCCAGCACTTGCCTCTCCTGCCGAGCCCGTGAGGACGACGAGTGGGGGAGCGCACAGTGAGCCGACCTGAGTCCATATCCGCCGGCCGAATCCAGCCGCGGGACGCGGCCATCGCGGTAGTGGGGGTGTCCTGCCGACTGCCGTCCGCGCAGGATCCCGCGCGCTTCTGGCAGTTGCTGACCGGCGGGCAGAGCGCGGTGTCACAGGTGCCGCCGGGCCGCTGGAGCGACGACGGGGCGGCGGACTCCGGCGAGACCGGGTGGGGCGCCTTCCTGGACGAAGTCGACCGTTTCGACCCCGAGTTCTTCGGGATCTCGCCGCGTGAGGCGCGGGCGATGGACCCACAGCAGCGGCTCGCGCTGGAGCTGGGCTGGGAGGTCCTGGAGGACGCGGGCGTCCTGCCGGCCGAGGTACGTGGCCAGGACACCGGCGTGTTCATCGGTGTGACCGCGGACGACTACGGCGTACTGGACCGGCGCAGGGGACCCGCGGCCATCGCGCATCACACCCTGACCGGACTGAACCGCAGTGTGATCGCGAACCGGGTGTCCTACTTCCTGGGCCTGCGCGGGCCGAGCCTGGTGGTGGACACCGGACAGTCGTCGTCGCTGGTCGCGGTGCATCTGGCCTGCGAGAGCCTGCGGCGCGGGGAGTCGGCCACGGCACTGGCCGGCGGTGTCCAGCTCAACCTGGTGCGCGACAGCGCGCTGGCGGCGGCCCGGCTCGGCGCACTGTCCCCGGACGGCCGCTGCTTCACCTTCGACGAGCGCGCCAACGGATACGTCCGTGGCGAGGGCGCGGGGATGGTGCTGCTCAAGCCACTGGCGAGCGCGCTGGCCGACGGGGACGAGATCATTTGCGTCATCGAGGGCAGTGCGGTGGGCAACGACGGCCCGGGCGCGGCCCTGACCACCCCCGATCCCGAGGGGCAGGGCGCGGTGCTGGCGGCGGCGTGCCGACGTGCGGGCGTCGACCCGGCGGCGGTCCAGTATGTGGAGCTGCACGGGACCGGCACCCGGGTGGGCGATCCGGTGGAGGCGGCGGCGCTCGGCGCGGTGTACGGAGCCGACCGTGCCGCGGACAGCCCCCTGCTGGTCGGCTCGGCGAAGACCAACGTGGGCCATCTGGAGGGCGCCGCGGGCATCGTGGGCCTCCTGAAGGTCGTGCTGTCGCTGCGGAACGGCGAGCTTCCGGCCAGCCTGAACTTCGAACACCCCAATCCGCGGATCCGCTTCGACGAGTGGCATCTGGACGTGGTCTCGGCGACCCGCCCATGGCCCTACCGCGACGGCCGCGCCCTGGCCGGAGTGTCGTCGTTCGGCATGGGCGGCACCAACTGCCATCTGGTGGTGTCCGCCACCGAGCCGGCCGACATGGGTTCGGAAGCGGCGGACGGCTCTCCGGTGGCGGGTGGCGCCGTGCCGTGGCCGCTGTCGGGCCGGACCCGGGACGCGCTGCGCGCGCAGGCCGCCCGCCTCGCCGCCCATCTGACGGAGCACGAGCGGCTCGATCCGGTGGGCGTGGGCTTCTCCCTGGCCACCACCCGAACCGCGTTCGACCACCGTGCCGTCGTCCTCGCACCGGACCGGCCTAAGGCCCTGGGCGCGCTGGCGGCACTGGCCGACGGCGAGTCCGCACCGGGCGTGGTGCGGGGAGTGGCCGACGTCGAGGGCCGGACGGTGTTCGTCTTCCCCGGCCAGGGTTCCCAATGGGCGGGCATGGGCGTCCGGTTGATGGCCGAGTCCCCGGTCTTCGCCGAGCGGTTGGCCGAATGCGCCGCCGCGCTCGCGCCCCATGTGGACTGGTCGCTGGCCGACGTGCTGCGACAGGCCGAGGGCGCCCCGTCGCTGGAACGGGTCGATGTGGTCCAGCCCGCCTCCTGGGCGGTGATGGTCTCTCTCGCGGCGGTGTGGCGGGCGCACGGGGTGGTCCCGGACGCGGTGCTGGGCCATTCGCAGGGCGAGATCGCGGCGGCGTGCGTGGCCGGTGCGCTGTCGCTCGAGGACGCGGCCCGCGTGGTGGCGCTGCGCAGCCAGGCCATCGCGCGCCGCCTCTCGGGGGCGGGCGGCATGCTGTCGGTGGCGCTGCCGCGCGCCGAGGCCGAGGCACGGCTGGGCCGCTGGGACGGCCGGGTGTCGATCGCGGCGGTGAACGGGCCCGGCTCGGTGGTGGTCTCCGGCGAACTGGCGGCGCTGGACGAGCTGCTGAAGGAACTCGCGGGCGCGGATGTGCGGGTGCGGCGGATCGCGGTGGACTACGCGTCGCACTCGGCGCAGGTGGAGCGGGTGCGTGAGGAGCTGTCGGCCGCGTTGGAGGGCATCGCCCCGCGCCGGGCCGACGTGCCGTTCTTCTCCACGGTGACCGGCGAGTGGCTGGACACCACCGGCATGGACGCCGGGTACTGGTACCGCAATCTGCGGCAGACCGTCGCCTTCGAACCGGCCGTCCGGGCGCTGCTCGGCCAGGGTCACCGGGCGTTCGTCGAGGTCAGCTCCCACCCGGTGCTGACCTCCGCGGTGCAGGAGGCCATCGACGCGGCCGACGTCCGGGCGCTCGCCGTCGGCACACTGCGGCGCGAACTGGGCGGGATGGACCGGTTCCTGAGCTGTCTGGCCGAGGCGTACGTGCGCGGGGTGCCGGTCGACTGGGCGCGGTCGTTCGCCGGGGCCGACGCCCGTCGGGTGGCCCTGCCGACGTATGGATTCCAGCGGGAGCGGTACTGGCTGCCGGAGCCCGCCGGGGGCGGCGCGGTGCCGGATGCCGTTCCGGCGGCCGTAGCGGAACACGTCACCGACCCGGAACCGGAGTCGGAACCCGAGCCGGAGCGTGCGGAATCCGGCGCCTCGTGGACCCGCCCCGACCTGGGACGCCTGGTGCGCACGGAGACCGCGGTCGTGCTGGGATTCGCCTCCGCGGAGCGGGTGAACCCGGCCCGGTCGTTCAAGGAGCTGGGCTTCGACTCGGCGATGACGGTGGAACTGGCGACCCGGCTGAAGGCCGCGACCGGGCTGCGGGTGCCCAACACCGTGCTGTTCGACCATCCCACGCCCGACGCCTGCGCCGACCATCTGGCCACGGAACTCACCACCCCGCCGACCGGCGACGCGTCCCCGGCGCCCCACGCCGTCCCGGCGGACGACCCGGTGGTCATCGTGGGCATGGCCTGCCGCTACCCGGGCGGCGTGAACTCGCCCGAGGGACTGTGGGACCTGGTGTCGGGCGAAGTCGACGCCGTCTCCGACCTGCCCGCCGACCGGGGATGGGCGCCCGAGCCGGCGGCCACCGGCAGGGCGGGCGGATTCCTCTACGACGCGGACCGTTTCGACGCGACGCTGTTCGGGATCTCGCCGCGTGAGGCGGCAGCCATGGACCCCCAGCAGCGGCTGGCGCTGGAGATGAGCTGGGAGGCGGTCGAACGGGCCGAGATCGCCCCGTCGTCCCTGCACGGCAGCCGCACCGGCGTGTTCATGGGCGCGATGGCCCAGGACTACGGTCCGCGGCTCAAGGACGGCTCCGGCGCCGCGGAGGGATATCTGCTCACCGGCACCTCGCCGAGCGTGCTGTCCGGCCGGATCGCCTACGCCCTGGGGCTGCGCGGACCCGCGCTGACCGTCGACACGGCGTGCTCGTCGTCGCTGGTGGCGATGCACCTGGCGGCGCAGGCGCTGCGCAATGGCGAGTGCGCTCTGGCGCTCGCCGGTGGTGTCACCGTCATGTCGGAGCCCGGCATCTTCGTGGAGTTCGCCCGGCAGGGCGGCCTGTCGCCCGACGGCCGCTGCAAGGCGTACGCGGAGGCGGCGGACGGCACCGGCTGGTCCGAGGGCGTGGGCGTCCTGGTGCTGGAACGGCTCTCGGACGCGACCCGGGCCGGTCACCGGGTGCTGGCCGTCCTGCGCGGCTCCGCGGTCAACTCCGACGGCGCGTCGAACGGTCTGACCGCGCCCAGCGGAATCGCGCAGCGGCAGGTGATCGGCCAGGCCCTGGCCGGCGCCGGACTGACCCCGTCGGACGTGGACGCGGTGGAGGGGCACGGCACCGGCACCCGGCTGGGCGACCCGATCGAGGCCCAGGCGCTGCTCGCCGCCTACGGACAGGACCGGGACCCGGACCGCCCGCTGCTGCTGGGGTCGCTCAAGTCCAACATCGGGCATACGCAGGCCGCCGCCGGTGTCGCGGGCGTCATCAAGATGATCCTGGCGATACGGCACGGTGTACTGCCGCGCACCTTGCATGTCGACGCGCCGTCGTCGCAGGTGGACTGGTCGGCCGGGGCGGTGGAGCTGCTCACCGGGCCCACCCTGTGGCCACCGGCCGAGCGGCCCCGCCGCGCGGGCGTGTCATCGTTCGGGATCAGCGGCACCAACGCGCATGTGATCATCGAGCAGCCACCGCGGGACCGTACCGAGGAGACCGCCGAGCGGCCCTCGGGCGCGCCGCCGTCGCAGGCCGGGCCGCGGTCGCAGACCGGGCCGGACGTGGTGCCGGAGGTGGTGCCATGGCCGGTGTCGGCTCGTGGCGAGGCGGCGCTTGAGGCGCAACTGGAGCGGCTGGCCGCGTTCGTGGCCGACACCGGCGCGGCGGCGGCCGACATCGGCTACTCGCTGGCGACGACCCGCTCCGAGCTGGAGCATCGAGCGGTCCTCCTGGCCGCCACGGACCGTACATCAGACGGCGACGCGCGGCCCGACGCGCGGCCCGTGAAGGTGGCCGAGGGCATGGCGGGCGACCCCGGCCCGCTGGCGCTGCTCTTCGCCGGTCAGGGCGCCCAGCGGCTGGGCATGGGACGCGAACTGCACGGCCGGTTCCCGGTGTTCGCGGCGGCGTGGGACGAGATCTGCGCGCTGCTGGACGGCGAGCTGGAACGGCCGCTGCGCGAGGCGGTGTTCGGCGACGACGCGGAGCTGCTGAACCGCACCGAGTACGCCCAGCCCGCGCTGTTCGCCCTGGAAGTGGCCCTCTACCGGCTGGTGGAGTCATGGGGGACGGCACCGGATCTGCTGCTCGGGCATTCGGTCGGCGAGATCGCGGCGGCCCATGTGGCCGGAGTGCTGTCCCTGCCCGACGCGTGCACCCTCGTCGCCGCCCGCGGCCGGCTGATGCAGGCGCTGCCCGAGGGCGGCGCCATGGTCGCGCTGCGGGCCACCGAGGACGAGGTGGCGGCGCTGCTCACCGGCGCCGAGGACCGCGTGGGCCTCGCCGCGGTCAACGGCCCCGAGGCGGTGGTGGTGTCCGGGGCGGCCGACGCGGTCGAGGCCATCGCGGACCGGTTCGCGGCCGACGGCCGCAAGGCCACCCGGCTGCGGGTCAGCCACGCCTTCCACTCCCCGCTGATGGCACCGATGCTGGACGGCTTCCGCGCGGTCGTGGAGGGCTTGGCCTTCGGCGAGCCGCGCATCCCGATCGTCTCGACCGTCACCGGCGAGCGGATCGCCGCGGAGCGGATCCGTACCCCCGACTACTGGGTGCGGCACGTCAGGATGACGGTGCGGTTCGCCGACGCGGTCGGCGCCGCGGCGCGGGCCGGTGCGCACACCTTCCTCGAACTGGGCCCGGACGCCACCCTGTCGGTGCTGGCGCAGGACGCCCTGCCCGATGCGGTAGGTGTGGAGGCCGTGCCGCTGCTGGGCAAGGACCGCGGCGAGGAATCCACCGCGCTTGCGGCGGCGGCCCGGCTGTATGTGCGGGGCGTACCGGTCCGGTGGGCCGAACTGTTCACCGGGACCGGCGCGCGCCGGGTCGCGCTGCCCACCTACGCGTTCCAGCGGGAGCGGTACTGGACCGCGCCCATCGGCAACACCTCGGCGGGCGCGGTCCCGGCCGGGCTCGGCGGCGTGGACCATCCGCTGCTCGGCGCGGTCGTGGAGCTGCCCGAGACCGGTGGTCTGCTGTGCACCGGTCTGCTGTCGGTGGCGGCGCAGCCGTGGCTGGCCGACCATGTGGTGGCCGGGCGCGTGACCTTCCCCGGCGCCGGATTCATCGAGCTGGCGGTGCGCGCGGGCGACGAGGTCGGCTGTGGTCTCATCGAGGAACTCACCCTGGACGCGCCGCTGGTGCTGCCCGGGCAGGACGACGACGGCGTACGGATCCAGGTCGCGCTCGGCGGCCCCGGCGACGGCGGCCGGCGCACCCTGGCCATCTACGCGCGGCCCGCCGACACGCCGGACGCGCCCTGGACGCGGCACGCCACCGGCACACTCGCGCCGGGCACGCCCGGTACCGGTGCCGATGTCGGTGCCGCGTCGGCGTGGCCGCCCGCCGACGCCGTACCCGTCGACCTCGATGACTTCCACGAGCGGCGGCGCGAGGCCGGGCTCGCCCACGGGCCGTCGTTCCGGGCCGTCCGGGCGGTCTGGCGGGCCGGGGACGAGGTGCTGGCCGAGGTCGTCCTCCCCGAGCACCTCGCCGACGAGGCCGATGCCTTCCGCCTCCATCCCGCGCTGCTGGACGCCGCGCTGCACATCGCGTCGTCGGCAGGGCCGGACGACGGGCGGTCGGCGCCCGCTCGCTCGGAGGTGTCGACCTGGTCCGGGGTGTCCCTGCACGCCGTGGGCGCGTCGGTGCTGCGGGTGCGGCTGCGCGCCACGGGCGAGGACACGGTCACACTCGGCGCGGTGGACACCGAGGGCCATCCGGTGGTGTCGGCGCGCACGCTGACGCTGCGTACGCCGGACGTCCACACCTCGGAGGCCATGGCGTCGCGGCCACTGCTGCGCCTGGACTGGCTGCCCGCCCCGGTGCCGGACACCAGTGGGCACGGCGACCCCGTGAGCGCCGGGGAGGCGCTGCTGGTCGCGGTCGCCGCGCCGGACGGTGTGCCGGTGCCGGAGGCGGTCCGTATCGTCACCGCGTCCGTGCTCGACACGCTGCGGCACCACCTGAACGACGACGACACGGATGGGACCGGCGGGAGTCGGCCCGCCCGGGTGGTGTTCGTGACCCGTGGCGCGGTGGCCACGACCCCCGACACGGCCCCTGACGCGGTGGCGGCCGCGGTGTGGGGGCTGGTGCGGTCGGCCCGGCAGGAGAGCCCCGACCGGTTCGTCCTGCTCGATCTGGACCCCGCGGAGACCGGGGATCCGGTGTCGGCCGCCGCCGGGACCCTCCGCGCGGCGCTGGACTGCGACGAGCCCGAACTGGCCGTGCGCGCCGGGGAGTTGCTGATCCCTCGGCTGGCTTCCGTCGGCGCCCCGGACCCGTCCGCGCCGGGCACCGTATGGGGCGGTGACGGCACCGTGCTGATCACCGGCGGTCTGGGCGGTCTCGGCGCGCTGATGGCCCGGCACCTGGTCGCCGCGCACGGGGTGCGCCATCTGGTGCTGGCCGGTCGTCGCGGCGCCGACACCGAGGGCGCGGACGCGCTGGTGGCCGAGCTGACCGGGCAGGGCGCGCGGGTGACCGCCGCCGCCTGCGATGTCTCCGACCGCGCGGCCGTGGCCGCCCTGCTGGCGGCGATCCCGGCCGAACACCCGCTGACCGGTGTGGTGCACGCCGCCGGTGTGCTGGACGACGGGTTGATCGGGGCGCTGACCCCGGACCGGCTGGACACGGTGTTCCGCCCGAAACTGGACGGCGCCTGGCATCTGCATGAGCTGACGCGTGACCACGGCCTGACCGCCTTCGTGGTGTTCTCCTCGGTGTTCGGCGTCCTCGGCAACGCGGGCCAGGCCGCCTACACCGCCGCCAACGCGTTCCTGGACGCGCTGGCGCGGCGGCGGACCGCGGAGGGGCTCGCGGGTCTGTCCATCGGCTGGGGGCTCTGGCCGCGGAGCGGCGGTATGTCCGCCGGGCTGAGCGCCGCGCAGCTTCGCAGGATCGCCGCGGCCGGGCTGCCGACGCTCACCGTCGAGGAGGGGCTGGCCTGCTTCGATGCCGCGGCTGCGGTGGGCGAGGCGTCCCTCGTCGCCACCCGCGTCGACCGGGCCGCCCTGCGGGCGCGTGACACCGTGCCCGCCGTCCTGCGCGGCCTGGTCCCGGTCGGCGCCGTCCGCCGGGCCGCCGCCACCGGTGGCGGCTCCGGTCCGACGGCCGGTCCGCTGACCGGGCTGACGGCCGACCGGGCCCGGGACACCCTGCTCCAGCTCGTCCGTGAGCAGGTGGGTGCGGTGCTCGGGCTCGCGGGTCCGGCGGCGGCCGGGGGCGGGCGGACGTTCAAGGACATGGGCTTCGATTCCCTGACCGCCGGTCAGTTGCGCAACAGCCTGCGCAAGCGGACCGGCCTGAGCCTGCCCTCGACCCTGATCTACGACCATCCGACACCGGAGGCCCTCGCCGGTCATCTGTGGGCCGAGCTGGGCGGCGAGGCCGACGAGCGGCGGGGGAGCGCCGCACCGGCCGCGATCACGGCGGGCGGTCCGGCAGCCGGGATGGGCGATCCGGAGCCGATCGCGATCATCGGAATGAGCTGCCGTTTTCCCGGCGGGGTGCGTTCGCCCGAGCAACTGTGGGAGTTGCTGACCGAGGGCACGGACGCCATCTCCCCGCTGCCCGCCGACCGTGGCTGGGACGCGGGCGCGTACCACCCCGACCCGGAGCGGACGGGCACGACGTACTCGGCGGCGGGTGGCTTTGTCGACGGCGTGGGCGAGTTCGACGCGGCGTTCTTCGGCATCTCCCCGCGTGAGGCGGTCTCGATGGACCCGCAGCAGCGGATGCTGCTGGAGCTGACCTGGGAGGCGTTCGAACGCGCCGGGATCGACCCCGCGTCCCTGCGGTCCAGCATGACCGGCACGTTCGTCTCGGCGACCGCCCAGAGTTACGGCACGGGGGTGTCGGCGGACTCCGACGGCTACCAGCTCACCGGCACGCTCCCCAGCGTGCTCTCGGGCCGTCTGGCCTATCTGTTCGACCTCCACGGGCCGACCGTGACGGTGGACACCGCCTGTTCGGCGTCCCTGGTCGCGCTGCATATGGCGTGCCAGTCGCTGCGCTCGGGGGAGAGCACCCTGGCCCTGGCGGGTGGTGCCACCGTGCTGACCGGCCCGGACCTGCTGGTCTCGCTGAGCAGGCACCGGGTGATGGCGCCCGATGGGCGGAGCAAGGCGTTCGCCGAGTCGGCGGACGGCATGGGCATCGCGGAGGGCGCCGGTCTCCTCGTGCTGGAGCGGCTCTCGGACGCGGTCCGCAACGGCCACCAGGTGCTGGCGGTCGTCCGCGGGTCGGCGGTGAACTCCGACGGCGCCTCCAACGGGCTCACCGCGCCGAGCGGGCCCGCGCAGCAGCGGGTCATCCGGCAGGCCCTGGCCAACAGCGGTCTCGCGGCGTCCGACGTCGACGTGGTCGAGGCACACGGCACCGGCACCGCACTGGGCGATCCGATCGAAGCACACGCGCTGCTGGCCACCTACGGCCAGGACCGGGGCGACAGCCCGCCGCTGCTGGTCGGCTCGGTCAAGTCCAACATCGGGCACACACAGGTGGCCGCCGGTGTCGCGGGCGTCATCAAGATGGTGATGGCGCTGCGCCACGGCCAACTGCCGAAGACCCTGCACGCCGCCGAGCCGTCCTCCCGTATCGCCTGGGACTCGGGCGCGGTCGAGCTGCTGACCGAGGCGGCACCGTGGCCCGAGCTCGGCCGTCCGCGGCGGGCCGCGGTCTCCGCGTTCGGCATGAGCGGGACCAACGCCCACGCCGTACTGGAGCAGGCCCCGGCGCCCACCGGTCCGGTCCCGGATCCGGTGACCTCCCCGGTCCCGGACCCGGTGACCTCCCCGGTCCCGGACCCGGTGACCTCCCCGGTCCCGGATCCGGAGTGGGACGGGCCGGTGGCCTGGCCGCTGGCGGGCAAGTCGGCCGCGGCGCTGCGCGCCCAGGCCGCGAAACTGCTCGCACATCTGGACGCCCACCCGGGGGCGCGCCCGGTGGACATCGGGCATTCCCTGGCCACGACCCGTGCCGCCTTCGAGCATCGGGCGGTGCTGGTCGGCCAGGACCCCGTGGCACTGCGCGGCGGCCTGGCGGCCCTGGCCGAGGGCAGCTCGGATCCCGCGGCGGTGCGCGGCACGGCGCCCGAGCGCGGCCCGGTGGTCTTCGTCTTTCCCGGACAGGACGCGGCATGGGCCCGGATGGCGGCCGAACTGCTCGATGTCTCGCCCGTCTTCGCCGCGCGCGTCGCCGACTGCGAGGCGGCCCTGGCCCCGTATCTCGACTGGTCGCCCACCGATGTGCTCCGCGGTGAGCCCGGCGCGCCGCCGATCGAGCGGCGCCCCGATGTGCTCCAGCCCGTGCTGTGGACGGTCATGGTCTCGCTCGCCGCGCTGTGGCGCTCGTTCGGCGTCGAACCCGCCGCCGTCGTCGGCCACTCCCAGGGCGAGGTGGCCGCCGCCTGCGTCAGCGGCGGCCTGTCGCTGGACGACGGCGCCCGCGTGGTGGCGCTGCGCAGCCGGCTCATCCATGAGCGGCTGTCCGGACGCGGCGCGATGATGTCGGCGATGGCATCGCCGGAACGGATCCGGGAGTTGCTGGACGAGGTGTCCGGCGCGGTGTCCATCGCGGCGGTCAACGGACCGAAGACGGTGACGCTCTCCGGCGATCCGGCCGCCCTCGACCAGGTCGAGCGCGGTCTGTCCGCCGCCAGGATCATGCGCTGGCGGCTGGCCGGGGTGGACTTCGCCGCCCACTCGGCGCATATCGACGAGATCGAGGCCGAGTTGCTGGAGCTGCTGGCTCCGGTGCGGCCCCGGCCGTCGGAGGTGCCGTTCTACTCCACGGTGACCGGGGGCCGCCTCGACACCGAGAAGCTGGACGCCGAGTACTGGTGCCGGAACCTGCGGCAGACCGTGTCCTACGCCGAGACGATGACCGGTCTCCTGCGCGAGGGCTACGGCGTCATGATCGAGGTCGGCCCCCATCCGGTGCTCGCCGTCGGCACCAGCGAACTCATCGAGACCGCGGGCAGCCCGGCGGTCACCCTGGGCACCCTGCGCCGGGACGACGGCGGCTGGGACCGGGTCCTGCGCTCGCTCGGGGAGGCGCACGCCCACGGCGTGCCCGTCGACTGGACCAGGGCGCTGCCCGGCGGCCGTACGGTGGACCTGCCCACCTACGCCTTCCAGCACGAGTCGTACTGGATCGCCCCGCCCGCCCCCGCCACCTCGCCGACCGGCACCGCCGCAGCGGCCGACGAGCCGCTGTGGACCGCCGTGGACCAGGGGGACAGCGCCGCCGTCGCCACGCTGATCGGCCTCGAACCCGAGAGCAAGGGCGCGCTCGACTCGGTGCTCCCCGCGCTGTCGGCGTGGCGCAGGCGGCAGGACGAGCACACGCTGGCCGGCCGGCGGCGCTACCGGACGGTCTGGACACCCCTGCGCGTTCCCACCGGCCCCGCACTGACCGGAACCTGGCTGGTCCTCACCACCGGCTCCATCGACGACACGGATGTGGTGGCCGCGCTGACCGCACACGGCGCCCAGGCGCGCCGTGTGGTCCTCGACGGGACCCTTACCGGCCCGGAGGCGATGGCCGCACAGCTCGCCGACGTCGGCCTCGACCGGGTGGCCGCAGTGGTGTCGCTGCTCGCGGCGGCCGAGGACACGGAGTGCGGCGAACCCGCGCTGCCCGCCGGTCTGGCCCTCAGCGTGTCGCTGGTCCAGGCGCTGATGGCGGCCGGGGCCGAGGTGCCGCTGTGGACGGTGACCCGCGGCGCGGTCTCCACCGGCCCGGCCGACCCGGTCCGTAATCCGCGGCAGGCGATGGTCCTCGGACTCGCCACGACCGCGGCCCTGGAGGCACCGTCGCTGCGCGGCGGCCTGGCCGACCTCCCGGAGCGCCTCGACCCCGAGACGGCAGGGCGGTTCGCCGCGCTGCTTGCGGCGGAACCGGGGGAGGACCAGGCGGCGGTGCGCCCCTCGGGCGTTCTCGTCCGGCGACTGGTGCGGGCACCGGCCCGAGCCGACTCGCCCGGCACCTGGGCGCCCCGCGGCACGACCCTGATCACCGGCGGCACCGGCGCGCTGGGCAGCCGGGTCGCCCGATGGCTGGCCCGCCAGGGCGCCGAGCACCTGGTGCTGATGAACCGGCGTGGCCTCGAGGCACCGGGCGCGGCCGAACTGGTGGCGGAGCTGACCGCCCGGGGGACGACCGTCGAGGTGGTGGGGTGCGAGCTGACCGACAGGGCGGCCGTGGCCGACGTACTCGACCGGCTCTCGGCGGACGGCCATCCGGTGCGCGCGGTGGTGCACACGGCCGGGACGAGCCCGCTGGGCCCGCTCGACACGGCGAGCCCCGACCACTTCGCCGAGGCGCTGCGTACGAAGGTGGTGGGTGCCGCACACCTCGACCAACTGCTCGACGACACCGGCCTGGACGCCTTTGTGCTGTTCTCCTCGATCTCCGGCGTCTGGGGCATCGGCCGGCACGCGGCACAGGCGGCGGCCAACGCGTATCCGGAAGCGCTGGCATCCCAGCGCCGCGCCCGGGGCGCCCACGCGACCGCGATCGCCTTCAGCCCCTGGGAGGAGGCGCGCGGGCCGATGAGCGAGCACGACCGCGAGCAACTCCTGCGCAGCGGAATGTCCTTCCTCGACGGCGACCTGGCCCTGGCCGGGCTCGCCCAGGCGCTGCATGAACAGGAGACCGCGCTGACGGTCGCCGACATCGACTGGGACCGCTATCTCCCCGTCATCACCGAGGCCGCCCCCCGCCCGTTCTTCAGCGAGCTGCCGGAGGCGGCGGGGCTCACCGAGCCCGAACCCACCGGCGGACCCGGCGACTTCACCGCACGGCTGCGGAGCCTGCCGCCCGCGGAAGCGCGGCGGCTCCTCCTCGACCTGGTGCGCGGCGAGGCCGCGGTGGCCCTCGGCCACTCATCCGGCGAGGCCATCGAGGAACACTCCGCCTTCCGCGACCACGGCATGGACTCGCTCGCCGCCATCGACCTGCGCAACCGGCTCGCCGCCGCGCTGGGCACGACACTGCCCAGCACCGTCGTCCTCACCCATCCCACCCCCGCCGACCTGGCCGGTCATCTCCTCGACCACCTCGCCGCGGCGCCGACGCGGGACCATGACACCGGCGCGGCCCCGACGACCGACCTGGTCACCCGCCTCCACCGCGACGCCGTGCGGACGGGCCGTAGGAACGAGGCCGAAACCCTGCTCCTCGACCTCGCCGCCCTCCGGCCCAAGAGCACCGGGCCCATGCCGTCCACCCTGGACCGGCTCACCACCGGCACCTCGGGCACGCGTCTGGTGTGCGTGGCCCCCATCGTGCCCCTGACCGGGCCCGACACCTACTTCGCCCTGGCCGGGGCGCTCCCCGACACCTGGGACGTCTCCTGCCTGACGCCACCCGGCTTCGGCACCGACGAGCCACTGCCCGCCACCCGCGATGCCCTCGTCGAAGGGCTGGCCCAAGCGGTGACCGCGAGCACCACCGACCCCCTGATTCTCCTGGGCACCTCATCCGGCGGCATCCTCGCTCATGAGACCGCCCGCCGTCTCGCGGACCAGGGGGTGCCCGTACGGGCCGTCATCCTCCTGGACACCTACATCCTGGAATCCCCCGCCGCCCTCGCCCTCCAACCCCACCTGTGGCACGGCCTGTACGAGCGCGAGCAGCACACCGACGGCTTCACCGCCACCGACCTGTCCGCCTACGCCTGGACGGAACGGCTCATCCACACCTGGACCCCCGCGCCCACGCCCTTCCCGACCCTGCTGCTGCGCGCCTCGGACCCGCTCACCGCGGCGCCCGGGGCGGACCCGGTGCCGCCCGACTGGCAGACGGACCTTCCCCACATCACCACCACCCGCACCACTGAGGGCAATCACTTCACCCTCGTCAACCAGCACGCACCCACAGCCGCGGGCCACATCACCGACTGGCTCACCGAACTGGGGTGAACGGCCTCTCCGGGCGGGGACGGGGGCCGGCCCCCGTCCCCGCCTGTGGTGCGTACGCACCAGGACAGGCGCGTGGCTGGTCCGGGTGCACCAGGCGAAGACGGCGGCGGGAGACGATGCCCGGCGGGGCGCCGGAAGGGAGGGTTGGAATGCGCGCGAATCCCGCGCATTCCCCTTGCCTGACGGTGTCTGGAGTGATCTACAGGTGGCGACATTTCTTTACCGGATCGGACGGTGGGCCTTCCGGCGGCGCCGGCTCGTAGGCGGTCTGTGGCTGGGCGCCCTGGTGCTGGCCCTGGCCGCCGCCGCGATGGCACCGGAAGGGGAGGAAGAGGACCTCTCCATGCCCGGCACCGAATCACAGAAGGCGTTCGACCTGCTGGACGAGCGCTTCCCGGAGAGCAACTCCCAGGGCGCCGAGGCCCGTTTGGTCTTCCGGGCCCCGGACGGGCAGCGGGTGACGGCCAGGGAGAACAAGGCGGCCGTCCAGGACACGCTCGGCTCGCTGGACGGGGGCGACCAGGTCGCCTCGGCCACCGACCCCTTTGAGAGCGGCGAGGTCAGCGAGGACGGCACCATCGCCTTCTCCACGATCACCTACACCGAGGGCGCAGTCGACCTGACCGAGTCGACCAAGAGCGCCCTCGAGGACGCCGCGGACAAGGCCCGGGACGCCGGGCTGACCGTCGAGGTCGGCGGCTCGGCCCTGGACTCGGAAGAGGAACCGGGCGGTACGACGGAACTCATCGGCGTGGCGGTGGCGGCCGTGGTGCTGGTCCTCGCCCTCGGGTCGCTGGTCGCGGCCGGACTCTCGCTGCTGACCGCCCTCTTGGGCGTGGCCATCGCCTTCGGACTGGTCTCCGCGCTGGCCGCGCCGCTGGGCCTGACGTCCACCGTCGCCATCCTGGCGCTGATGCTGGGCCTGGCGGTCGGCATCGACTACGCACTCTTCATCACCTCCCGCTTCCGCGACGAATGCGCCCAGGGCAGCGAGCCGGAGGAGGCCGCCGGCCGGGCGGTGGGCACGGCCGGATCCGCCGTCGTCTTCGCCGGGGCGACCGTCTTCATCGCCCTGGTCGGGCTGGGGGTCGTCGGAATCCCCGAACTCACCAAGATGGGCATGGGCGGCGCGGGCGCCGTGGCCCTGGCCGTACTCGTCGCACTGACCCTGGTCCCCGCGCTGTTCGGCCTCTTCGGCCGCCGGATCCTGCCCCGCGCCCTGCGCAAGGCCACCTCGGATCGCTGGTCGGGAAGCGAGCGCCAGCACGCGGCGCCCACCGCGGCCGGCCGGGCCGGGCTCAGCACCCGCTGGGCGCGGTTCGTACTGCGCCGGCCGGTGGCCGTGCTGATGGTCGCCGGACTCGGGCTCGGCGCCGTCGCCCTGCCGGCCCTGAGCCTCGAACTCGGGCTGCCCGGAGACGAGTCCAAGTCGGTGGAGACCACCCAGCGCCGCGCCTACGACCTGCTGTCGGAAGGCTTCGGCCCCGGCTTCAACGGCCCGTTGACCGTGGTCGTGGACACCTCGAAGTCCGCGGACACCCGGGCCGTCACCAACCAGGTCGTCAAGACCGTACGGGGACTGGACGGGGTCGCCTCGGTCGGTGATCCGGTGCTCAGCCGGACCAAGGACACCGCCGTCCTCACCGCCGTCCCCAAGACCGCGCCGAACAGCGGCGAGACCAAGGATCTGGTGAACGCGATCCGGGGCGCGGTCTCCGGCGTCGAGGCGGACACGGGCGCCACCATCCTGGTGACCGGCAACACCGCGATGAACATCGACATCTCCGAAGCCATGTCCGACGCCCTCATCCCCTATCTGACCGTGGTCATCGGCCTGGCGGTGCTTCTGCTGCTGGTGGTCTTCCGCTCGGTCCTGGTCCCGGTCAAGGCCGCGCTCGGCTTCCTGCTGTCGGTGGGTGCCGCCTTCGGTGTCCTCGTCGCCGTCTTCCAGTGGGGCTGGGCGGCGGACCTGCTCGGCATCGAGCAGACCGGACCGGTCATGTCGCTGATGCCGATCCTCATCATCGGCATCGTGTTCGGCCTCGCCATGGACTACGAGGTCTTCCTCCTCACCCGGATGCGGGAGGCGCATGTCCATGGCGCGTCCCCCGGCGAGGCGATCGTGGGCGGTTTCCGGCACAGCGGACGGGTGGTGGCCGCGGCGGCGATCATCATGATCAGCGTGTTCGCCGGATTCGTCGGGATGAGCAGCCCGACCATCCAGACGATGGGCGTCGGCCTGGCCGCCGCCGTCCTCTTCGACGCCTTCGTGGTCCGGATGGCGATCGTGCCCGCGGTTCTGGCACTGCTCGGCCACCGGGCCTGGTGGCTGCCCCGTATCCTCGACCGTGTGCTGCCGAATGTGGATATCGAGGGTGAGGCCCTGACCAAGCATGTCCCGGCCTCCGCGACCGTGCCGGACACAGCGGTTCCGCCGCTCCCCGCCGGCCGGTACCAGGGCTGAGCCGGCCATGACGAACACAGGTGGCGGTGGCCCGCGATCACGCGGCATGTGGTGGCGGGAGGGAGCGATCACCGCGGCGGCGTTCGCGCTCTGTCTGCTCGGCGGCGCGCTGAAGGAAGACGGCAGCACGCTGTCACTGCCGCCCGCCGCCGCCTATCTCATCGCCGTGGTGTCCTGTGCCGTGCTGCCGGTGCGGCACCGGGCGCCCCTGGCCGCCATGGCGGTCACCACCGCGAGCGGTGTGCTGGTGCCGTTCTCGGGCCTGCTGCTGAGCCCGCTCATCGTGGCCCCCGCCGTGATCACCGCCTACTCGCTCACCGCGCGCACCGAACGGCACGCGACGAGCGCGGTGTCGCTCACCTCCCTGGCGCTGCTGGTCGCCTCCGTCCCTCTGTTCGGGGCCCTCTCGTGGAAGGACGCGAGCAGGGTGGCGGCGGTGGCGGCGTTCCCGCTGGTGGCCGCCGTACTCGGGCACGCGGTGTACAGCCGGCGGGCCTATCTGGCGGCCATGGAGGAGCGGGCCCAGCGGGCCGAGAAGAGCCGGGAGAGCGAGGCGCGCCGGAGAGTGGCCGACGAGCGGGTGCGCATCGCCCGGGAACTGCACGACCTGGTGGCCCATCAGATCACCCTGGCCAACGCGCAGGCATCGGTCGCCGCCCACCTCTTCGACGCCCGCCCGGAGCAGACCCGTAAGAGCCTGACGGAGCTCGTCGAGACCACCGGCCACGCACTGGACGAACTGCGGGCCACGGTCGGCCTGTTGCGCCAGTCCGGGGACGCGCCCACGCCCGGCGACCCGGCGCCCGGGCTGTCCCGGCTTCCCACCCTCCTCGAGTCCTTCCGCCGCGCGGGTCTGGAGGTGTCGGTGCACCAGGAGGGCACGGCCAGGCCGCTGTCGCCGGGAGTGGACCTCACCGCCTACCGCATCGTCCAGGAGGCGTTGACCAACGTGACCAAGCACGCCGGTAGCGGCAGCGCCCGGGTGGGCCTGGCCTGGAACCGCGATCGCGTGACCATCACCGTCGCCGATGACGGAAGGGACGCCCGTACGGGACCGAACGCGGTCACGGGACGAGGTGTGCCCGCGATGCCGGAGCGTCCGCCCGGTTACGGTCTGATCGGGATGCGGGAGCGCGCCACCGCGGTCGGGGGACACCTCTTCGCGGGCAAGCGCCCGGAGGGCGGGTTCCTCGTCTCCACCGAGCTGCCCCTCCCGCCCGCCAAGGACCCGACGCGGACGACGGACGGAGCGACCACCATCGAGGGACGGATGGCCGACGCGGCGACAGACGACGGACGCACCGGCGACGTGCGGACAGACGACGTACGGACCGGCTACGGAGAGGCGGGGAATGCGCCGTGACGCTCCGAGTGCTGCTCGCCGACGATCAGGCCCTGCTGCGCGGGGCCTTCCGGCTGCTTCTCGACTCCGCCGACGACATCACCGTGATCGGCGAGGCCGCCGACGGCAGGGAGGCGGTCAGACTCACCCGGCAACTGCGCCCGGACGTGGTGCTCATGGACATCCGCATGCCCGAGGTGGACGGTCTCGCCGCCACCACGGAGATCTGCGCGGACCCGGAACTGCGCGCCAGCCGCATCCTCATCCTCACCACCTACGAGACCGACGAGTACGTGGCGCAGGCGCTGCGCGCGGGGGCCGGCGGCTTCATCGGCAAGGGCATCGGGGCCGAGGATCTGCTGGCCGCCGTGCGGACGATCGCCGACGGCGACACGCTGCTGTCCCCCGCCGCGACCCGCTCCCTGGTCGCCCGTTTCCTGGCCACACCGGCCGACGCCCCGCCGCGCCACGCCGAACGGCTCGCCGTGCTCACCCCGCGCGAACGCGAGATGGTGGCGCTGGTGGCCACCGGCCTGTCCAACCAGGAGATCGCCGAGCAGATGTTCCTCAGCCCCTTCACCGTCCGCGCCCATGTGCAGCGCGCCATGACGAAGCTGGAGGCCCGCGACCGGGCCCAACTCGTCGTCATCGCCTACCGGACGGGCCTGGCCCACGCCGCCCCCGACGGCGACGGGGCCGACCCCCTGTCGTAGTCCGAGGTCACGGCATCGTGGCGAACGCGGGCAGCGTAAGGGCCGAATGGGCCGGACGCGGCGGCGCGGAGGGCAGGGTGGCGAGGCCACGCAGCCTGGTGTTGCGCTGCTCCAGCGCCTGCGCGGTGGTGGGGAAGAGCGTGGCCCCACCGGTGTCGACCAGTGCCTGATTCATGGCGACGAAGTCGTGAACGTCGCGTTCGTAGGCGGCGAACGCCGCGGTGTGATCCCGGTGCGTGGCCAGGGTGCCCGCGAGCATATAGGCACCGACCAGCGCGAGGCTCGACCCTTGTCCGGTGAGGAACGAGGGTGCGTACGCGGCGTCGCCGACGAGCGCGACCCGGCCGCGGGACCAGTGGGGCATGCGGATCTGACCGACCGTGTCGAAGAACAGGTCATCCGCGTCGCGCAGGGCCTCGACCATACGAGGGACCTCCCAGCCCGCGCCCGCGAAGACCGTGGCCACCAGGTCCCGCTGGGCGTCGGGGCTCCGGAGGGCGTCCAGCGGCGGTTCCGGCTGGTGAAAGTTGAGGAAGGCGTGCACCTCGTCGTCGTCCCCGACGGCGTAGAGGGCCGCGGCCTTCCCCGGGGTGTTCCACATCATGACCTCGCGGGAGAGCCCGAAGGTGTTCGGCATGGTGAAGATGGCGAAGCAGTAGCCGAGGTAGCGGTGGAACTGTTCCTCGGGGCCGAACAGGGCCTCCCGGGTGGCCGAGTGCATCCCGTCGGCGCCGACCACCAGGTCGAACGTGCGCCGTTGCCCACTGCGGAACGTGACGTCGACCCCTTGTCCGGACTCGTCGAGGGTGTCGATGGAGTCGCCGAACAGGAATTCCACATCGTCGCGGACGAGCGCGTACAGGCTCGCCGCCAGATCCCCACGACGCACTTCCAGGTCCTGCCCCTCGACACCGCCGGCAACGGCGCTCGGGTTGAGCGAGGCCACTTCGCCGCCATCGGCGTCGAGGAAGGTGCAGCGGCGCGAGTCGATATGCGCGTCCCGCAGCCGCGGCAGTATCCCCATCCGCCGGACCACCTCGATCGCGGTACCGCGGATGTCGATCGGGTAGCCACCGGCGCGCAGTGCGCCTGCCTTCTCCACGACGGTGACCGCGCATCCGGACCGGTGCAGCCAGTACGCCAGCGCGGGCCCGGCGATACTGGCCCCGGAGATCAGAACGGTGCGCTTCGCGGTGGTACGTACGTCCATCGACGGACCGGTGGATGTCATGCCTGGACTCCATTCTGCGTGTTACGGATCTGCGTGTTACGGATCTGCGTGCTGCGGATCTTCGTGATGGGGACAATGAGCAGTGCCAACGCGGCGACGAGACCGGCGGTGACGAAACCTGTGACGAAGGCCGATTCGGTCGGCAGGCCCGTCCTCGAGTCGGCCCCGGAGTCGAGGATCGCGCCGCCGACCTGAGAGCCCAGGGCGACGCCGATCACGCGTGTCACCACGAGCAGGCTGGTGGCGATGCCGGTGTCCCCGGTGTCGACGGCGGCGGCTGCGCGGGTGAGCAACGCCGTACTGGCGACGCCCGCGGCGATCGCGGCCAGCGCCTTCGCGACGACGAGCTGCCATTCCGCGGTGTGCAGCGACGCCAGGGCGATCGCCGTGGCCGTCGTGACGACGGCACCCCCGACGAGCACGGCACGCAGACCGAAACGCCGCGCCACGACCCCGCCCACCGAGTCGCTCACCGCCCCGGCGATGGCGCCGGGCAGCAGGAGCAGTCCGATGTCGGTGGTGCTGAGCCCGAAGCCGTATCCGTCGGCCGGTATCGCGAACATCTGCGGCAGCAGAAAGGCCACCATCCCGAAGCTGGTGGTGACGATCAAGGTGAGCACGGACGAATGCCACATCGCGGGCTTGGCCAGCATGCGCAGATCGACCATCGGCGAGGCCGCCCGGCGCTCGACGGTGACCCACGCGGTCGCGAGGGCGGCCACGAGAAGGATGAGGGCAACGACCGCGAGGGGCGGCAGACCATCGCCCATCACCCTGACGAGCCCGATCATGAACACGAGCAACGTGCCGCTCAGCAGCGCCACGCCCGGCCAGTCGATCCTGTCCGACGCGATCGGCGGATCATGCGGCATCAGCCGCATCAGGACCAACGTCGTGGCGATGATCGCGATCGTCGGCAGCGCGAACATCCAATGCCAGGACAGCTTTTCCGAGAGCGGCCCGGCGATCAGCGTTCCCACCATGCCGCCGCCCGTGAACAGCGCCATGACCACCCCGATCGCCACCTGTGACTCGCGCGCGGGGAGGTTTTTGCGCACCAGGATGAAGGAGAGGGGCAGCGCGCCCACCATGACGCCCTGCAAAATCTGACCGAGCAACAACACCGGTAGATCCGGGGCCAGGCTCGCCAGCAGACCACCGGCCGAGACCACGGCCATCAGCCAGACCAGCACCCGCTTGCCGCCGAAGCGGTCGCCGAGTTTGCCCGCGACGGGTGTGATGACCGCGCCGGTGATGAGCAGGGTGTTGCCGATCAACGCCCCTTCGGATGGGCTGACCCCCAGCTCACGTTGCAACTGCGGGAGCGCGGGCTCCACCACTGACTGGAGAGTGCCGAGGGCGAGCGCCAAGACGCCGAGGGCGCCGATCGACAGCTTCCCGATGCGAACCGGGGAAGCTACAGCTAGGGACATGGACGTCCTTCCAGACACCGTCGGACAGGGGGGATGCGCGAGATTCACGCGCATTCCAACCCTCCCTTCCGGCGCCCCGCAGGGCATCGTCTCCCGCCGCCGTCTTCCCCTGGTGCACCCGGACCAGCCACTCACCCGTCCTGGTGCCTACGCACCACAGACCGACGCGGGTTGTCGCGCTCGGCCGCGGCCCCAAGGGTCCTTCTGGCGGAGATCCGTCAGAAGGGCCCTAAGGGGCGGGTCGCGCGGATCAACCACCCGGTGGTGAGCAGGCACACCGTGGAGATGGCACAGAGGATCAGCGGTACGGCGCGGACGCCCGCGAGTTCGAGCGCCATGCCGAGCGCGGGCGGTGCGGCGACCCCGCCGACCATCGAGGCCGCCATGACCAGTGCTCCGGCCCGGTGGGCGCGCGGCGCCGTCCGGAGCAGCCAGGGCAGTCCGGTGGGGAAGATCGGCGCGATGAACAGCCCGGCACCCGCGTACGCGTACGGGGCCGCGGCCGGGATCCCGGCCAGCAGCAGACACCCGGTCATCCCCGCGCAGCTCACCAGGATGATCGCCGGAGCGGACCAGCGCAGGGCGAGCGGGGCGACCAGGAAGCGGCCGACCGTCATCATCAGCCAGAAGGCGGAGGTCGCGGAGGCGGCGGCGGTCGCCCCGTAACCGATGGTCTCCAGATGGGTCGGCTCCCAGCCGCCGACGCCGGACTCGATGGCGACGTGGAGGACGTACAGGACGACGAAAGCGCCCAGCACGGTGGCCAGGCCGCGGGCGCGGACCCGCCCGCGCGCGCCCGTGTCGTCGCAGGCGTCCTCTCCCGCCCCCGCGCCCCCTTCCGCCCCGGCGTCGCCGCCGCGCGCCGGGGCCTCGTCGCGCACCCCGGCCAGACACAGCACCAGCGGGAGCGTGAGCGCGGCGAAGCCGAGGAAGACGGCGGGGTAGTGCGCGGCCCCGACCAGGCCGATGAGGGCCGGGCCGAGGACGGCGCCGATGCCGAAGTGGGCGTTGAGGATGTTGAGCATGGCGGCGCCGCTGCGTCCGAAGCCGACGGCGAACAACTGGTTCAGCCCGTAGTCGATCCCGCCGAAGCCCAGCCCCGCCAGGAGCGCCATGACCAGGGCGAGCGGCCAGGCGGGCGCGAGCGCGAACCCGGCCGCGCCACCCGCCATCAGCAGGTAGGACCAGCCCAGCAGCCGTCGGTTGCCGATCCGGCCGAAGAGCCGGTCGAAGACGAGCACCCCCGCGACGCCGCCGATGAAATGCGCGCTCAGGCCGAGCCCGGCGGCCGAGGGCGAAAGCCCGTAGGTGTCGCGCAGGGCGGGGATCGACGGCCCGTAGAGCGCCTGCAACGCGCCGATGAGAACGAAGCCGACACAGGAGGCGGCCACGGCGGCGCGGCTGAACAGGGGTGCGGGGGAGGGGAGTTGAGGAGGGCGGTGCGGAGGAGGAGGGGTGCTCGACGAGGTGCTCGATGGCTTTTCCACGGCGTCCACGAAGAGGAGTGTTACCGCTAACATCGGGACCGTCAAGGGAGTTTGGCCACCGTCGACCACTGTGCTCGGCGCCTCGGTGCCTCGGCGGCGCATCGCACTTCGAACAAAATCCCGTGCGCTTCGGGCCGGACCTTGCCAGGCTGTGCCGGATGGACCGTCAACGCAGATCCCACCTCGCGCACGCCGACCACCCGATCGCCGCCCCGCTCGCCGACGAGTCGGTGGCCCGACTGCTCGACCGGGCGGTGTCGGACGAGGCCGACCGCGCCCTCGACCTCGGCTGTGGAGGCGGCGCCTGGCTGCGGCGGCTCCTGGTCCGCTATCCGTGGATGCGGGCCGAGGGGGTGGACATCCACACCGCGGCCCTGGAGCAGGCACGCGAGGGCGCGGAGGAAGCCGGCGTCGCGGACCGGCTGGTCCTCCATGACATGGACGCCTCGGTCTTCGCCTCGGCGCACCGCTTCGACCTGGTGCTGAGTGTCGGCGCCGCGCACGCCTTCGGCGGGCTGCTGCCCACCCTCGCGGCGGCGCGTGAACTCCTCACCCCGGACGGCCACGTCCTGGTGGGCGACGGCTTCTGGGAGCGCGAACCCGACGCCGCCGCCCTCTCCGCCCTGGGCGCCACCTGGGACGACTACGCCGACCTCGCCACCACCGTGGACCGCGTCACCGCCGACGGCTGGACACCCGTCTACGGCCACGTCAGCACGGCGGGGGAGTGGGACGACTACGAGTGGTCCTGGACCGGCTCACTGTCCCGCTGGGCCCTGGACCACCCCGACGAACCCGACGCCCTGGACACCCACAAGGTCGCCGCCGAACACCGCTCCCAGTGGCTGAACGGCTACCGCGGCACCCTCGGCTTCGTCACCCTCGTCCTGCGGCAGAGCCCCTGAGCCCCACGGTGACGCCGGCCTAGGCGGCTTCGTGGGCGGTGAGTGTCACATGTGCGTCGGCCTCGTCGATGGCGATGTTCAGCGACGCGTTCAGCCCCTTGGCCAGCTTCGCGAGGAGAGGCAGCGTGGGCACGGAGTCGGAACCCTCGATCCGGGAGATCTTGGCCTGGGTCAGCCCGGACCGGGCGGCCAGTTCGGTCTGGGACAGGCCCAGCTCCGTGCGGCGGTCGTAGACGACCTTGGCCAGCGCCATGGACAGACGGTGCTCCTGGCGCTCCTGCTCGATCTCGGCGGACTCCTGGTACCCCTCCGCGAGCTTACGTTCGCCCGCCCGCTTCCAGCGGCTGTGCTCCATCACTGCTCCCCTTTTCCGCGAGTGAAATCAGTATGCGCCGGGCCGTGTTCGGCCTCGCACTCCTTCTTCGCCAATACAGCCCTGTTGATCTGGGCTTCCTCATGCGCCCTGGTCTTGTGGAACACGGTCAGCAGTACGACACGGCGGTCATTCGTGATCCAGTAGGTCACTCGCGTCTGGATGCCGTCGAGGCTGGGGCGCAATTCCGCCACCCCCTCGCGCAGTCGGCGGGCATATGGCATCGGGGTCTGCGGTCCCAGCTCGGCCAGCAATTCGGCGTAGGCCTCGACCTTGCGGTAGAGCCTGCCAGGTAAGAGCTCAAGCCAGGCCCTGACCTCGGGCTCGACCTCGATGACGTACAACGCGTCGTTCATGTCGTGCACGATATATGTCGTACACGACATGAGCAACGCGGGGCGTTGTCAGTGGGGGGTGCGACCATCGCGGCATGTGCGCCGACAGCTCGACCACCGCTTACTGGGACGCCGCCGCAGCGGACTTCGACGACGAGCCGGATCATGGGCTGCGGGATCCGGCCGTGCGGGAGGCGTGGGCCGCGCGGTTGTCGGGGTGGCTGCCCGGGCGGGCCGGGGATGTGCTCGATCTCGGATGTGGCACGGGGAGCCTCGCGCTGCTCGCGGCCGAGCGGGGGCACCGGGTGACGGGGATCGATCGCTCGCCGCGGATGGTCGAGCTGGCGCGGGCGAAGCTGGCCGGGACGGGGGCCACCGTGCTGGTCGGGGACGCGGCGGAGCCGCCCGTGGGAGAGGGGAGCTTCGATGTCGTCCTGGTCCGGCATCTGCTGTGGATGCTGCCGGACCGGGAGGCGGTGCTGCGCCGCCTGGTCCGGCTGCTGCGGCCGGGTGGGCGGCTGGTGCTGATCGAGGGGCGGTGGGGCGAGTCCGATCCCGTCGGGCTGCCCGCCGCCGAGCTGTCCGCGCTGGTCGGGCCGCTGACGGAGCGGCTGTCGGTCGAGCAGCTCGCGCCGGATGCGGCGCTGTGGGGGCGGGCCGTGCACGACGAGCGGTATGCCCTGGTGGCCGACCTGGCACCGGCCCGGCGCCATACCGAGATCGTGGACGTCCATCTGATCCTGCGTCGCGGGGATGAGGTCCTGCTCGCCCGCCGTGCCAACACCGGCTATGCGGATGGGCTGCTGCACGCCCCGTCCGGGCATGTCGAGGACGGCGAGGACGTCCGCACCGCGATGCTCCGCGAGACGGCCGAGGAGATCGGCCTCACCCTGGGCCCGGACGCGGTGCGGGCGGTCCTCGTGCTCCAGCACAAGGCGCCCACGGGGGCGGCCCGTACGGGGTGGTTCTTCGAGGCGGAGCTGGGGGAGGGCGGGCAGGAGCCCGTCAATCGGGAGCCGGAGAAGTGCTCCGAGCTCGGCTGGTTCCCGCTGGACGCGCTGCCGGACGACATGGTGGCGTACTGCCGCGCGGGCCTCGAGGCGTATCGCGCGGGCCACCGCTTCGCCGTCCACTGGCATGAGCCGGACGACCCGATCGCGTATGCCCCGCAGGGTCCCGGCCGGCTGACCCCGCTCTGACGATCAGAGGTTACGGGACGCTGTCCCGTTTAGTTAGACTCGGCGGCGAAGGGAAGGGTGCGGTGAACGACAACGATCGAGACGCGGGGCGCGCGGCCCGGCCCAAGCGGGCGGACGCGCGGCGCAATGAGCAGGCCCTGCTCGAAGCGGCCGCGGCGGTCTTCGTCGCCTCGGGCGTGGAAGCGCCGATACGCGATATCGCGGCCAAGGCCGGGGTCGGCACGGCCACGATCTACCGTCACTTCCCGACGCGGGCGGATCTGATCGTCGCCGTCTACCGGCACCAGGTCGAGGCCCTCGCCGAGGCCGGTCCGGCCCTGCGCGCGACCAGCGAGACTCCGCACGCCGCCCTGGGGCGCTGGATCGATCTCTTTGTCGACTTCCTGGTCACCAAGCACGGGCTCGCGGCCGTGCTCCAGTCCGACGACCCCTGCTTCGACCCCCTGCACTCCTACTTCCTCGACCGGCTCCTGCCCGTATGCACCCAGCTCCTGGACGCCGCGGTCGCCGCGGGCGAGATCCGCACCGGCCAGGACGCCTACGAGCTGATGCGCGGCGTCGGCAGCCTCTGCGCCGGGGCCGGCGCCGACCCCCGCTACAACACACGCCATCTGGTCGAGCTGCTCATCGCGGGACTGCGCCGACCGCACTGACCATCGGCGATCAGCCATAAGGTCATCGGCCATAAGGTCATCGGCGATCGGCCATCGGCCGGGCAGTGCCCGCCCTGGCACACAATGGGGGCCACAAACCACCCCGCCCACGCCCCAGGAGCCCCAACGTGGCCTTGCAGATCACCGTCGACCAGGACGCGGCGACCGCCCCCTTCGAGCAGATCCGTGCGCAGATCGCCGAGCTGGCCCGCTCCGGCGCGCTTCCCGTGGGCTACAAACTGCCGACCGTACGCGGCTTCGCCGAGGAGCTGGGGCTGGCGGCGAACACCGTCGCCAAGGCGTACCGGGCGCTGGAGGCGGACGGTGTGATCGAGACCCGTGGCCGCCACGGCACCTTCATCGCGGCGGCGGGCGACGCGGCCCGGCGCCAGGCCGCCGAGGCCGCCCAGACCTATGTCCAGCGGGCACGCCGCCTGGGTCTGGACCGCGCCGCCGCCCTCGCCGCCGTCGAGGACGCCCTGCGCGCCGCCTACGGAGACCCCACTGCGAGTTCCGCCGCCGGCTCCGCCTGACATGCTGTCCCCCATGACCAGCCGCAAAGCCCTCGTCCGACGCCCCAGCCCCCGCCTCGCCGAGGGGCTTGTCACCCATATCGACCGCACGCCGGTCGACGCCGCGCTGGCGCTGCGGCAGTGGGAGGTCTATGTCGTGGCGCTGCGTGCGCACGGCTGGGAGACGGTGGAGCTGCCGCCGCTGGACGACTGCCCGGACGGGGTGTTCGTGGAGGACACCATGGTCGTCCACCGGAACGTCGCGGTGATCGCCCGCCCCGGAGCCGAGTCCCGCAGGCCCGAGACGGCGACGACCGAGGAGGCCGTGACCGGGCTCGGCTGCTCGCTGAACCGGATCCGCGAGCCGGGCACGCTGGAGGGCGGCGACGTCCTGAAGATCGGCGACACCGTCTACGTGGGACGCGGCGGACGCACCAACGGCGAGGGTATCCGCCAGTTGCGCGCCGCGCTGGAGCCGCTGGGCACACGGGTGGTGGCCGTACCGGTCAGCAAGGTGCTCCACCTCAAGTCGGCGGTCACCGCGCTGCCGGACGGCACCGTCATCGGCTATCCGCCGCTGGTCGACGACCCCGACGCGTTCGACCGCTTCCTCCCCGTCCCCGAGGAGTCCGGCGCCCATGTGGTGCTGCTCGGCGGCGGCAAGCTGCTGATGGCTCGGAGCGCGCCGCGCAGTGCCGAGCTGTTCGCCGACCTCGGCTATGAACCGGTGCCGGTGGACATCAGCGAGTTCGAGAAGCTGGAGGGCTGTGTGACCTGCCTGTCGGTGCGGCTGCGGGAGCTTTACGCCTGACCTGGGAGCCGGGACCCGGGGGCCCGGCTCTCAGGCCCCGGTTCACAGATAGAGCCCCGCGTTCGCGTCCCCCGGCTGCGAGGGCACGGCAGGCGGCCGGGTGCCGCGCCGCAGCGCGTACAGCTCCGCGAGCGTCGCCCCGTCCCGTCCGATCACACCGTCCCGGTCGTCCACCTCCCCGCCGAGCCAGCCGACCGCCTCCGTCCGGGTCAGCTTGCCGACCTCGATCCGGGCCAGACACCGGCCGGGGCGGACCACCGCCGGATGGAGCCGCTCCAGGTCCTCGTTGGTGGTCACCCCGACCAGCACATTGCGCCCCTGGCCGAGCAGACCGTCCGTCAGGTTCAGCAGCCGGGACAGCGCCTGGCCCGCGGTGTGCTTGGCCTCGCCGCGGATCAGCTCGTCGCAGTCCTCCAGGAGCAGCAGCCGCCAGCGGCCCTTGGCCGTGCCGTCGTCCTCGCCGATGGCGATGTCCATCAGATAGCCGACGTCGGTGAAGAGCCGCTCCGGGTCCAGGACACAGTCCACCTGGCACCACTCCCGCCAGGACCGGGCCAGCGTGCGCAGCGCCGAGGTCTTGCCGGTGCCGGGCGGGCCGTGCAGCAGCAGGAGGCGGCCGGCGATGTCGTCCGGGGTGACCTTCATCAGCCCGTCCATGGCCTCCGCGACCGGCGCCGTGTAGTTGCCGCGGATCTCCTCCCAGGTCCCGGCCGAGATCTGCCGCGAGGTGCGATGCGGTCCGCGGCGCGGCGAGACGTACCAAAAGCCCATCGACACGTTCTCCGGCTGGGGTTCCGGCTCGTCCTCCGCGCCGTCGACTGCCTGGTGGAGCACCTTCTCGGCCAGGGCGTCGTCCACGGCGGTCACGGTCACATCGGCCCCTCGGTTCCACCGGGAGATCAGCAGGGTCCAGCCGTCGCCCTCGGCGAGCGTCGCGCTGCGGTCGTCGTCGCAGGCCGCGCGCAGCACGGTCGCGGACGGCGGCAGCAGCGTCACGCCCGACCGCACCCGGTCGACGGAGTGACTGCGGGCGTACGGCTGCTCGCCGGTCGCGAAGCGCCCCAGGAAGAGCGCGTCGACGACATCGGACGGCGAATCGCTGTCGTCAACGTTGAGCCGGATGGGAAGGGACTCTTCGGCGGGTGTCGTAGGCAGGGTCTGCCTCCTGAGAACGGGGGGGCCGGTGCGTCGGTCAGCGCACCCGGCCCCATGATCCAGGACCGGGGGCGAGGGCGCACCAAGGTTTGTGGCCGTTTACCGAGCTGTTCCACGGAACCCCACTGGAATGGGGGCGTTCATGGATACTCTTACCCGTTGCGGGGCGTCAGGGAAGAGAACGGGGCGGGTTGCCCAGGTTATGGCAAATGAGGCGCCGGCGGACCGGCGCTCTGCTCGGCGTCGGCATGGTCACGCCGGCGCTGCCGGCGGCCACCTGTTCCGGCGGGCCCGGCGCGGGCGAGGGGCGGAACGGATCGGAGCCGGCGCGCGGGAAGACCGGCGCCGCGCGGGACCGGCACCGCGCCCGTGCTCACCCTGTGCTGTGCGCCCGACTGGATGAAGGGCGGCGGCCGTGAGCTGCCCATGATGACGCTGCTCGGCCGGTTCGCCCGGGAGTTCCCGCCCGGCACCGCCTTCCGTTCTGTGGACATCGCCGCCGACGGCCGGCCCAACGTCCAGGTGCTCGCCGACGATGACGCGGTGCTGGTCGTCAACTCCCTCGACCGGCCGATCGAGGCGAAGGTCGACGGCCGGTCGTTCGGGATGGGCGGATACGAGGTGCGCTGGCTCAAGCGGTGAGCCGGTGCCGGACGAGGGCGTGGCCACCGTGCGCCTCGGTGGCCACGCCCTCGTCACGCCATGGTGCTCGCTACGCCATCGTCACAAAGCGCTGCGCCAGCGCCGCCACCACCACGACCAGCAGCCGCAGCGCGAGCATCGCCTGCGCCACCAGCAGATCCAGCGCGAGCGCGCCCGCCACCGCCGGCACCGGGCGGAGCAGCGCGTCCAGTCCGCGCAGTGCGCTGCCGATGGCCAGCGCGGGCGCGGCGAGCAGGAAGAACAGCGTGAACGGTGCCCGCAGCGGTGAGTGGATGTCGGTCAGCGCGAGTGCCGCCCCGATGCCCGCGATGCCGACCGCGGCCCCCGCGATCACCGGCAGCCAGTCCCCACCCGCCGGTCTCTTGTCAGTGATGGTATGCATTGGCGTTCTTTGCCCCCCAAAGCGCCGGATGCCGGGCCTCGATGTCGCGCAGTCGCCAGATGCCGTCAAGGCGGAGAAAGCGTGCGAACGGTCCACCCGCGGGCGCCGGGTTGAGTGCCCATCAGTGCTGGTCGCGCCCTATGCGCCGGTCGTGCGCCGGAGGAGTTGGGGTGGGGCGTGGTGACTCATCCGCATTCCATCCGGCCTATGGACGTCATTCCGTCCGGCCTGGGGACGTATCGGCCCGGTACCGAAAGATTTTTGCCAACTACCCGCATAGATCGGCCGTTTGCGCGGGATGACATAGCCATGTCACACCGCTGAAACGATCCCTGGCGGCGTGGCTGACGGTTTCGAACGCGATTGCCCTTTACCGGGTCATCGCGCCTCATATCGGCACAGCAGTGATCCTGCTAGGGAGATCGAATGAAACTGTCCAGACTCACGGCGACGATGGGTGCGTTCGTCGTCGGTGCCGTCCTCGCCCTCACCGGGGCCGGCGCAGCCCATGCCACCGAGAACAGTGCGGGCCCCGCCTATGTGGCGCTGGGCGACTCCTACTCATCCGGCCTCGGCTCGGGCAGCTACGACAGCGCCAGCGGTAGCTGTAAGCGCAGCAGCAAGGCGTACCCCGCGCTCTGGGCCGCCGCGCACGCCCCCTCGAGCTTCAACTTCACCGCCTGCTCCGGCGCCAAGACCGGCGATGTGCTGAACAATCAGCTCGGCCCGCTGGGCTCCGGCACCGGTCTCGTCTCCATCTCCATCGGCGGCAATGACGCCGGCTTCGCCGACATCATGACCACCTGTGTGCTCCAGTCCGAGTCCACCTGCGTCAACGCGGTCAACAGCGCCAAGACGTTCGTCCAGAACACCCTGCCCGGCAAGCTGGACCAGGTCTACAACGCCATCAGCGCCAAGGCCCCCTCGGCGCATGTCGTCGTCCTCGGCTACCCGCGGTTCTACAAGCTGGGCGGCTCCTGCATCGTGGGCCTCACCGAGACCGAGCGCGCCGCGATCAACAGCGGTGCCGATCTGCTCAACTCCGTCACCGCCAAGCGCGCCGCCGACCACGGCTTCAGCTTCGGCGACGTCACCACGACCTTCGCCGGACATGAGATCTGCTCCGGCAACGCCTGGCTGAACAGCGTCACCTTCCCCATCGACGAGTCCTACCACCCCACCCCCGCCGGCCAGTCCGGTGGCTACCTCCCGGTCTTCAGCTCGGCCGCCTGACCGTCGCCCGCCACCACACGCACAGGAGGAGGCCCCGGCCGTCGGGGCCTCCTCGCGGGCCGTGGTCACCGGGCGACCCGGGCCGGATCCACCTCAGCCGAGCGTGGTCGCCGCCCCCCTCAGCACCAGTCCACACCCGAGCGCGAGTACGACGGCGGCAGTTCCGACGGGCGAGGCCCGGCGCACCGCCCCCAGCAGCCGGTCGATCCGGCCCCCCGACGCCTTACGGGCCGCCAGCCGCTCCGTGGCCCGCACGCCCAGCCGCACCGCGGCGAACCCGGCCAGCGTGAGCGTCAGCGCCAGCCCGAGCCCGTACGCCACCACCAGGACGAAGCCGAACCACGCCTGGCCCAGCGCGGCCGCGCCGACGAGCACGATGACGGCGGAGGGACTGGGCACCATGCCCCCGGCGAAGCCGAGCAGCAGCGTGCCGCGCAGAGTGGGCCGCACCTCATGGGTGTGGGTGTGACCGTCGCCGTGGTCGTGCGAATGCGTGTGACCGTGTGCATGGTCGTGTGCGTGGTCGTGGTCGTGGTCGTGCGTGTGGTCATGACCGTGCTCGTGGCCGTGGTGATGGGCGCGCGCCTGCCGGTGGCGGCGCAGTGCCTTGCGGAGCAGCCCCGCCCCGGCCACCGCCACCAGCACACCGCTCGCGATGCCCAGCCATGAGATCACCGATGGGGCCGCCGCCGACCCCGCCGTGACCAGCAGCCCCAGCGCGAACACCCCCAAGGTGTGCGTAACCGTCACCGACGCGCCCAGCGCCAGCACATCGCGCAGCGCGCCGCGCCCGCCCGCCGCGGCCGCCGCCGCCATCATCGTCTTGCCGTGGCCGGGGGCCAGGGCGTGCATCGCCCCCAGCAGTACGGCGGTGGCGAAGGCCGTAAGGGCGAAGCCGAGGGTGATGTCATGGCGCGCCACCATGGAGGTGAGCGCCTGCGTCCAGCGGTCCACACCGCGCGGCAGCACCGACGAGCCGATCGCGTCGTCCCGGACGGACTCCGCCGTGGCGGCGAGCGCGGGCCCGCCCGCTGTGACGCGCAGCGCGGCCGACCGCTGATCGGGCGGCGAGGAGAGCTGCCCCGCCGGATAGCGGGTCAGCCGGTGGGAGGCGGAGGTCTTGGGGACGTCGGCGTCGGTGAGTGTCATACGGTCGCCCTGCGCGGTCACCTCCCGCCAGCCGGGGCCCGTACCGATGTCCTGTGGGCGGTACGCGACGGCCGTCCGTTCGCCGTGCCCCAGCGCGGACGTCAGCCCGCACTCCACCCGCAGGGTCGGCAGCCCGGCCTGGCCGGGGCGCCGGCGGGCCCGGGCGTGCCCGTCGCGTACGGGCACCCGGCGCCCGTCCACGGTCAGCCGCGCCCCCTCCGCCGCCCTCGCGCACCGCCGGGCCGCCCATGCGTCCAACTCCCGCCCGGACAGGGCGTCGTCGCCGTCACGGTCGATCTCCGGCTTCGCCTGCGCGGAGGGGATCTCGGCGAGGTCCTCGACATGGTCGACCCGCAGCGTCCCGGGGGTGACCACCAGCCCGTCGTAACGGTTGACGGTGAAGTTGCCGAGCGGATGCGCCTCCGCGCTCCCGGTGGGCAGCACCACCAGCGCGACGGCCGCCATCAGCACACCGGCGGCCGTCAGCCGCCAACGGGTGCGCCGCCTCGGGGGCGTGCCCCGGGTTTCCCCCGCGAAGGTTCGGGGGCGGGCGGCGGCTCGGGACGGGGCGGGGTGCGCAAGGGTCATCGGGCACCCCCCAGCGCCTTCAGCGCGGCCTTCGCCGCCCGCGCGCCGGTCGGGGAGAAGCCCGGGTTGAGGTCGAGCGCGGCCTTCAGGTGGCGGCGCGCCGACGTGTCGTCGCCGAGGGACTTCTCGATGACGCCCCGGTGGTAGAGGAACGCCGCGTTGCGATAGCCGGGCCCGGCGGCGCGCTCGGCGTACTCCAGGGCCCTCTCGTCCTCGCCGTCGCGGTGCAGGGCCCAGGCCAGCGCGTCCGCCGTATGCACGGTCCGCCGCCGGGCCCATTCGGCGCGGGCCGCCTTCAGCGCCTCCTTCACCTCGCCGTGGTCGGCCGCCACCAGCGCGCTGTCCAGGTCGGTCGCCACACCGTTGGCCCGCGCGAGCGTGATCCAGGTGCCGACCACCGAGTACTGCCGCCGCGCCAGGGAGCGGTCGCCCCGCGCCTCGTACGCCTCGCCCAGCGCCGCCAGCTCCGCGGGCAGCGGATAACGCCGTACGACCGCCGCCAGATCGCGGATCCCCGCCTTCTGGCGGCCGTCCGCGACCGAGGTGCGGCCGCGGCCCTCCAGCGCCGGGAGATAGCCGGGCACGGCGCGCAGCGCGGTGGCGTACGCGCGCCGCGCGGTGTCGTACTCGCCCTGGTTCCAGGCGAGTTGGCCGAGCGCCGTCGAGACGTAGGCGATATCGCTGGGCGAGGTCGCGCAGTCCTGTGCGCGCAGCAGCACCCGGCGCGCCCCGGCCGGGTCGCCGCGCAGTTCGAGGACGTAGCCGAGGCGGGTGAAGACGGGGATGCCGGGGCGCAGCGAGTCGGCCTTCCTGGCGGCCTGGTACGCGTCCTGGTAGCGGCCCAGCTCGACGAGGGCGTCCACCCGGACGGCCAGCGCCCCCTGGCTGTAGGAGTTCACCTTCAGGGCCTGGTCGGCGTCGCGCAGCGCGCCCCGGAAGTCATGGCGGGCGGCGGCGAGCGAGGCGCGCCCGGCGAGCGCCACGTCGTTGTCGCGCGGCTGGAGGGACAGGGACCGGGCGAACGCCCTCTCGGCCTGCGGATAGCGGGTGGGGTCGCCGCTGGTCCTGGCCTGCTCGACATAGGCCGCGCCGAGACCGGCCCAGCTTTCCGCGTCCTTCGGCTCGCCGCGCAGATGGGTCTGCATGGCGCCGATCTGCCGGGCCAGGCCGTCGCCGCTGAGCTGCTCGTACCGCGCGGCGGCCGGGCGCACCCCGCGGGCGGCGTCCTGGCCGCCGCCGGACCCGCCCGGCCCGGCCGAGGCGCCGATCACGACCGAGGTGGCGGTCAGCCCGGCCGCGAGCGCGAACACCACGGCCGCGGTCCTGGCCGTATGGGGAAGGAATGGCCGAAGAGCCATGGTGAAAGCTGCCTTTCGCATGAGCGCCAACGCGCGATGGGACGGAAGGGGTGGTGGGCGTGGGCGCGGCCGCCGCGCGGGTGTCGGCGGGGCGGCGCCCGGTGATACGGGCCCGAGGGCGCCCGTGGTTCAGTGCCGGCGCATGCGGGAGCCCGCCGGCGCGACCGCATCCAGAGGAATCCGAGGCCCAGCAGCAGCACGGCCCCGCCACCGGCCGCCGCGGACCCGGCCAGCACCATGTTGTCGTCGGAGGAGGAGCCGATGCCCGAACCGCCGTTCAGCAGCGACTGCCCGGCGCTCTTCTGGACCGCCTTGGCGTCCGAGCCGGAGCTGGGCAGTGCCAGATACGGGAAGGAGCCGCCGAACTTCTGGTCGTTCGCGTCCACCGCGTCGCCCAGGTCGTTCTTCTTGCCGAGCAGCTCGCCCTCCATGGCCTGGAGCGCGATGTCCAGGACGTCGTCGGAGAGCCTGCGGCCGTTGGGGAAGCCCGCGTTGTCACCGTCCAGGACGCCCAGCCGCTTGGGGCTGCCCGTGGGCGGGATGGAGGTGTTGAGCCGTAGCTCCTCGGCGGGGCGGACGTTCGGCGGCTGGTTGAGCCCCGGCACCCCGGTGAGGAACGCCTGCACCAGGTCGTCGCGCGGGGTGTCCGGGGCCTTGATCTTGTAGATCTGCTCCACCAGCTTGGGGAGTTCGGGTTCCTGGACGAACTTCAGGAACTGCCCGTCGTCCCACGGCGCGGAGGCGTTGAACTTGTCCTTGTCCTTGCGCGGGATGACCACCTCGTTGACCAGCGGGCTGCCGAGCCGGGAGACCTGCGTCCAGTCGCCGTCGGCGGTCTGGCGGTGGGTGGTGGCCCATACGCCGATCACGGGCTGGTCCTTGGACTCGGTCAGCGCCGACGTCGGGACCTGGAGGGACATCGACTGGACGTTGTAGCCCTTGAGGGTGTCATTGCCGACCTCGGACATGTCGCCGCCGTACAGCAGGTCGAAGACGCGCAGATCGAGGAAGAACGGGTCGTCGGCCTGGCCCGCGAAGGCGGTCGAGCCCCCGCTGTAGCCGATCTTCCGCACCGCCTGATCGCGGAGCTTCTGGTAGTCGGGCATGGACGCCTTGCCGACGTTCGAGGGGGCGACCGGCAGATCGCTGCCGAGCCTGGCACGGGCGACGGCCTTCTGATGCTTGAGCTTGATGACTTCGAGGTCGTATGTCTGGGTGAAGTTGAGGGTCGCGTCCTCGAGCGAGTTGACCGGGCCGGTGTTGTAGAGGAACGTGTCGCCGTTCTTGAGGTGGTCCTTGAAGGTCCACCGGAACAGCAGATCGCCCTGGCCGTCGCCGTTGTTGTCGACATGCAGGTCGTAGCGGGCGTCATGGGCGAACTTGTAGAAGTTGGGGCCGCCCGCCGGGTCCTGGAACGGCAGCACATTGACGACCATGGTGGTCGTGTCCGGCTTGTCCGGGCTGACGAACGCGTAGACGTCCGTGGCGTCGTACTGCGGCTGACCGGAGATCAGCGGCGCCTCGCGGTGGCTCGAAGCCTGCGCCGTCCCGGGCCGAAGTACGGCCACACCGGCGGCCGTGAGCCCGCCGGCGGCCAGTGCGGCGCTCACCAGCACGGCCATGCTCTTGGTGGTTGCGGTCATCCTGTAGGTCCTTCGCACGCTTGTCGGAGCAGTCCTTCAAGCGGCTGTTCGGGCCCGGCGAACGGATGGATTGGTCGGCCCGGGAATTTGTTTGCGGGTGATAGGTATCGTCAACACCCTTGACTCGGTGGTGAATCCGGAACATGGGATGCGTGGGTGACGGCTCGGGGAGGTAGGGTTACTCTGCCCGGGGCGGGTGCCCTCGTACGGGTGGGGAGTGTCATGGAGCAGATAACGGTACGAAGCAGGCCACGAGTGCCTGCGATCAACTGCGGAAGCGGTGCGTCCAGCGCGCGGCTCGAGCGCCACCTCGCGGTGATGGGCGGCCCTGCCGTCCCCCAGCGGGAGGCGGAGGGCGCGACGGTGCTGATGCAGGAGCTGACCGCGCGCGATCACACGCGTGCGAGGAACAACCGGGGTGCGCGGGTGTCGCTGTTCGCGCCGCTGCGCCGGTTGCGCCGCACGTTGTTCGGCAACCACGGCTGACCCGGCCGGCCCGTAGGCGTCTTCGTTCGTCATCCCGGGCAGGCACGGGGGCAACCGGTTCGCTCCAGCCGGTGAGTCCGTGCTGTGATCCACCCCACGCCGATGTTGCCGTGGGATGCCGACGAGAGGCCAGGCCGGCCGTACGGCCATGGACAGTGGGAGGCGCGTCCGGAGACGGGCGCGCCTTTCGTATGTGCGGGCTCAGCGGACTCAGTGGGCTCGGCGGACTCAGTGGGCTCAGTGGGCTCAGAGGAGGGCGAACTGGCCCTCCGGGCCCTCCTCTTGGTGGTCCAGTACGGACGCCGGGCGCCGGGCCGCTCCGGGCACCGGCAGCACCCCCGCCGCCCGCAGCTCCGCCGCGTCGATCAGCGCGCCGTCCGCCAGCCGGTCGGTGAGGGCCCGTAGCTCCGGGCGCAGCTCGGCGAGCAGCGCCAGCACGGTGATCAGCTCCAGCAGCTCCGAGGTCCACGCGGGCGGCCAGCCCGCCGGGCCGATCGCCTCCAGCGTGCCCGGCTCCCGCGCGGCGGTGCGCTGCTCGAACCACGTCTCCAGCACCCGCACCCCGCCCGCCTGGAACTCCCATGCCGCCCGTGGCACCGGCGAGATACGGCCCGCGCCCAGCAGCAGGGCCGCCTCGTCCGGGTCGTAGTCCAGGGAGTCCGGCAGCCCGCTCGACGCAAGCGCGGCACGAACGTAGGGGCGCTGGCCACCTGGCATACGCGGGCGTTCACCACTGTGCGCCCCGCGCGTATGGAGCCACAGCGCACGGCGGCCCAGCTCCACGCCCGACTCCCACGCCTCGGGGTCGGCGGTCAGAGGTACGGCGCATGGGGCTCCGCGCGCCGTGGCCGCCGTCCACGCCAGGAAGTCCTCGGCGGTCACCGGGCGGCCGAGCCGCGTGGTGAGGTGGTCCAGCAGCCCCGGAGCGAGATTGGGCTCCTGGCCGCCGGGGCGGCGGTAGAGCGGACGGATACGGCCGGGGCGGCCCGCGGGGGAGTGGCCGTCCGGCAGCAGCGCGGAGAAGCCGAGCACCGGGTCCGGGTCCGGTCCGGCGGCCTCGATGACATGGATCTGGCGGTCGTCCGCCACTCGCCACAGCTCGGGGCGGGCGGCGTCGAGCAGGCGGTGATCCGGTATCAGCCAGAGCTGGTCGAAGGGGCCGTGTGCGATCCGCACCGGTTCGGGGCACGGGCCGTCCTCGCGGGCCAGGCGGGCGGTGGAGGTGGGCTGGCCGGGCAACTGGGGTACGGAGCTGTGCAGCGTGCGGGCGCGGGTCGGCCGGAACAGGGCGGCCCGCGCGGGCTCGTCCTCGGCCCCCGTCAGCCGTTCCCATCGGGCTTGGAGCGAGGTGGCGTCCGGTGCCATGACCCATGCCCGCCCGAGCCGTAGCGGTCCTACGGCCCAGGGCATCAGATCCCGTAGCGGCGGTGCCTCACGTTCTCCCACGGTCGGCATGCTATCGATCCCGGCCCGGTGCTTCAGGGGTCCGCCTGCCGGGACGGCGCATCCGGGGGCGGGCGGGGTGGGCGCGGGCACGGGCGGTCACGGCACCTGGGGCGGTGCGGGCCGGTACCGGGTGTCCGGCGGATTTTTCCCCTCCCCGCCCCTTCCCACACCCGGGGCCCGGCCCCGGACCCCGGGGGGGGGGGGGGGGGGGGCGCGGGCACGGGCGGTCACGGCACCTGGGGCGGTGCGGGCCGGTACCGGGTGTCCGGCGGATTTTTCCCCTCCCCGCCCCTTCCCACAACCGGGGCCCGGCCCCGGACCCCGCCGGGGCTCTGCCCCTGGACCCCGCTCCTCAATCGCCGGAGGGGCTGGTTTCGGCTCCGCCGCGTGGGACCAGCCACGGCGGTGCCGCAGTCGGCCGACGACGCATCGCGACACTCCCAGCGGAGCGCTTAGTCGGCCTCGACCGTGACCGAGAAGGAGAAGCGGTCGCCCCGGTAGTGGATGCGGGCCACGTCGACCACGCGGCCGCTTTCGTCATAGGTCACGCCCGTGTAGTGCAGGATCGGGCTGAGCAGTGGGACATGCAGCAGGCGGGAGGTTTCGGGGTCGGCCAGGCGGGCCTCCACCGTGTCCGTGATGCGGCTGATCCGTACCCCCACCGCGTCCCGCAGCACCTTCGTCATCGGCCACCGGGCGAGGTCCGCGAGGTCGATGCGGTCGGCCAGTTCGGGGTGGACCAGGTTCTCCGCCCAGTTGGTGGGCTCGCCGCTGTGGCCGTCGCGGCGCAGCCGCCGGTAGGCGGTGGTCTCGTCCAGGCCGGGGAAGTACTCCGCCAGCTCCGCCGGCACCGGCGCCGGGCCATGTTCCAGCACCGTGGTCCGCTCACCCGACTGCTGGGCCACGATCGCGTCCACCGACCCCAGCAGCCGCACCGGCGCGGCGCGCCGCGCGCTCGGCTCGATGAAGGTGCCGCGGCGGCGGTGGCGGCTGATGAGCCCCTCGGTCTCCAGCTCCTTGAGCGCCTGCCGCATGGTGAGCACGCTGACCCCGTAGTGCTCGGCGAGCCGGTCCTCGGTCGGCAGCCGGAGCGGATCGTGCGGGGCCCGCCCGAGTATCGAGGCCCGCAGCGACTGCGAGACCTGGTACCAGAGCGGCAGCTTGCGGTTGAGGGCGAGGGAGTCGGGGGCGAAGGTGGTCACGCGGTCTCCGGTCAAGAGTCACGGCAGCGGCCGCACGGGCACCGTCCAACGGCGTCATAGGCGTCAACGGCGTCAACGGCGGCGGTCAGGGGCGGAAATGGCGTTCCAGACCCTGCCATACGTCGTCATAGCGCCCCTGGAGATGGTCCGCCTCCAGCGCCTGCCGGGTGGCCGTGACCGGCCAGCGGGTCTCGAACATGAAGGCCAGCCCGTCGTCCAGCCGGTGCGGCGCCAGCTCGGCCGCGCTCGCCCGTTCGAAGGTCTCATGGTCCGGGCCGTGCGCGGACATCATGTTGTGCAGCGAGCCACCGCCCGGTACGAAGCCCCCCGTGCCGCCGGTCTTCGCGTCGTACGCGCCCTCGATCAGCCCCATGTACTCGCTCATCACATTGCGGTGGAAGTACGGCGGCCGGAAGGTGTCCTCCCCGACCAGCCAGCGCGGGGCGAAGACCACGAAGTCCACGCCCGCGAGCCCGGGGGTGTCGGAGGGCGAGGTGAGCACCGTGAAGATGGACGGGTCCGGGTGGTCGTAGCTGATGGTGCCGAGCACATTGAACCGGCGCAGGTCGTACACGTACGGCACATGGTTGCCGTGCCAGGCGACCACATCCAGCGGCGAGTGGTCGTAACGGGCGGCCCACAGATTGCCGCAGAACTTGTTGACCACCTCCACCGGGCGCTCCACGTCCTCGTACGCGGCGACCGGGGCGAGGAAGTCGCGGGGGTTCGCCAGCCCGTTGGCGCCGATCGGGCCGAGCTCGGGCAGGGTGAAGGGGCGGCCGTAGTTCTCGCACACATAGCCGCGCACGGACGGCTCCAGCGGCTCCACCCGGAACCGCACCCCGCGCGGGATCAGCGCCACATGCCCCGGCTCGGCACGCAGCAGGCCGAACTCGGTGCGCAGCAGCAGCCCGCCCCGCTCGGGGACGATCAGCAGCTCGCCGTCAGCGTCGCTGAACACCCGGTCGGTCATGGGCGCGTTGGCGGCGTAGAGGTGGATGGCCATTCCCGCGCGCTGGGTGGCGTCGCCGTTGCCGCCCAGCGTCCACAGCCCGCTGAGGAAGTCGGTGCCCTCCGGCGGCTCCGGCAGCGGATCCCAGCGCAGCCGGTTCGGGTCGGGCACGGCCTCGGTGAACGGCGCGCCGCGCAGCGCGCCGCCCGCGATCCGGGTGAACGGCGGATGCGCGGCGGACGGCCGGATGCGGTACAGCCAGGAGCGCCGGTTGGTGGCGCGCGGCTCGGTGAAGGCGGTGCCGCTGAGCTGCTCCGCGTAGAGCCCGAGTGGTGCGCGCTGGGGGGAGTTGTGGCCGATGGGCAGTGCGCCGGGCACGGCCTCGCTGCTGTGTTCGTTGCCGAAACCGGAGGCGTACTCCAGCCCTTCGGCCGTTTTCCGCGCCTGCTCGATCCCCTGCTCGATGCCCGTGCCATCGCCCATCGCGCGCTCCCACCGCTCCGCCGCACCGCTGGATTCCTCTGTCATACGATAGGAATCGAAACCCGGGTGAGTCAATGATCGGGCAGGATGGGGGCGTGCCCATACCGCCCCTCCGCCGTCAGCCGGTCCAGCGCCGCAGCACCGAGCGCCTCGGCCGGATCCTCGACGCCTGTGCCGAGCTGCTCGACGAGATCAGCTACGAAGAGCTGAGCACCCGGGCCGTCGCCGAGCGCGCCAATGTCCCCATCGGCTCGGTCTACCGCTTCTTCTCCAACAAGCGGGCGATGGCCGAGGCGCTGGCCCACCGCAATCTGGACGAGTACGCGGCGCGGATCACCCGGCGGCTGGCCGCCTCGGATTCCGGGCCGGACAGCGGGCCGGGGTCCGGGCCGGACGGGGGCGGCGGCTGGCGGGAGGCGATGGACGTCGTCGTCGACGAGTATCTGGCGATGAAGCGCGGGGCGCCCGGGTTCGCGCTCATCGAGTTCGGGAATCCGGTCCCGGCCACCGCGCGGCCGCAGCGGCCCAACCATCTGGTCGCCGACCGGCTGCGGATGCTGCTCACCGACCGGCTCGCGAGCGGCGGCCCCGGCGGGACCGGTGACAACGGCGGGGACGAGGCGGCCGACGAGCGGCTGCGGGTGGCCTTCCTGGTCGCGGTCGAGACGGCGGACGCGCTGCTGCGGCTGGCGTTCCGGGTGGACCCGGAGGGCGATCCGGCGATCGTGGCGGAGACGAAGGAGCTGCTGCGCGCCTATCTGGCCCGGGTCCTGGACTGACCCGGGGCTTCATAGGGGCTTCCCGCCCATCGGTACTTCCCGCCCATCGGCACTTCCCGTCCACAGGGACCCGCTCCTCGGAGCACTTCCCGTCGACACCTCCCCGACATGCCTACCAGTCGGTATGGTGACCGGGTCCGGCGCGTCATCGCGGCCTCGCCGCCGTCCCTGGGAGAGACCGATGAGCACTGCCCTGCGTATCTGCCCGCTCTGCGAGGCCACCTGCGGGCTGACCCTCACCATCGACGAGGGGAGGGTGACCGGGGCGCGCGGCGATCGCGAGGACGTCTTCAGCCGCGGCTTCATCTGCCCCAAGGGCGCCGCGATCGGCGAGCTCGACGCCGACCCCGACCGGTTGCGGCGCCCCCTCGTACGCCGCGCCGGGCGTCTTGAGGAGGCCAGTTGGGACGAGGCGTTCGCCGCCGTACGGGAGGGGCTGGCCCCGCTGCTGGGCGAGCACGGACCGCAGTCCGTGGGGGTGGTGCTCGGCAATCCCAATGTGCACACCGTGGCCGGAGGGCTCTATCCGCAACTGCTGCTCGGCGCGCTGCGCACCCGTAACGTCTTCAGCGCCAGCACCCTGGACCAGATGCCCAAGCATGTCTCCAGCGGGCTGCTGTACGGCGACGCCAACGCCATTCCGGTGCCCGATCTGGACCGTACGGACCATCTGCTGATGCTCGGCGCCAACCCGCTGGACTCGAACGGCAGTCTGTGCACCGCCCCCGACTTCCCCGGGCGGCTGCGGGCGCTGCGGCTGCGCGGCGGGCGGCTGGTGGTGGTCGACCCCCGGCGCACCCGGACCGCCAAGCTGGCCGACCGCCATGTGGCGATCCGGCCCGGCACCGACGCCCTGCTGCTCTTCGCCATGGTGCAGGTGCTGTTCGCCGAGGACCTGGTGGCCCCGGGCCCGCTCGCCGAGCATCTCAGCGGGCTGGCGGAGGTGCGGCGGCTGGCCCAGGACTTCCCGCCGGAGGCGGTGGCCGAGGCGTGCGAGGTGCCCGCCGAGGAGATCCGCACCCTCGCCCGTGAACTGGCCGCCGCGCCCAAGGGCGTGGTGTACGGGCGGATCGGCTCCACCACCGTCGAGTTCGGCACCCTCACGAGCTGGCTGGTCGATGTGGTCAACGCGCTCATCGGACAGCTCGACCGGCCCGGCGGCATGATGTTCCCGCTCGCCGCCACGGGCCGGCGGGAGCGCCCGGCGCGGCCCGGGAAGGGTTTCGCGCTCGGCCGCTGGCACAGTCGGGTCAGCGGATATCCCGAGGCCAAGGGTGAACTGCCGGCCGTCGCGCTCGCCGAGGAGATCGAGACTCCGGGCGAGGGGCGGATACGGGCGGTGCTGGCGCTCGCGGCCAACCCCGTGCTCTCCGCACCGGACGGCGACCGCCTCGACCGGGCGCTGGCCGGGCTCGACTTCATGGTCAGCGTCGATCCGTATCTCAACGAGACCTCGCGCCACGCCCATGTGGTGCTGCCCCCGCCGCCGCCCAGCCGCAGCCCCCACTTCGACTACGCCTTCAACAGCCTGGCCGTGCGGAACCAGGTCCGCTACACCCGCCCGGTGATCCCGCTGGAGGCGGACCGGCTGAGCGAGAGCGCCATCCTGGCGCGGCTGGTGCTGTGCGCGAGCGGGCACGGTGGCGACGATCCGGCGGTGGTGGACGCGATGGCGATCGAGGGCACCCTCGGCAAGGAGGTCGCCGACCCGGCGTCCCCGGTGTACGGACGCGAGCCCGCCGACCTGGCCGCGCGGCTGACCGGTGTGGACGGCCCCGAGCGCCGGCTGGACATGATGCTGCGGCTGGGCCCGTACGGCGACGGGTTCGGCGCCGACCCCGACGGGCTGAGCCTGGAGAAGCTGCTCGCCCATCCGCACGGCATCGACCTCGGCCCGCTGCGCCCGCGCGTCCCCGGGCTGCTGAAGACCCGTAGCGGCACGGTCGAGCTGTGCCCGGAGCCGCTGGCCGCCGATGTGGAGCGGCTGCGCCGGTCGTCGGCCGACCGGCCCTCGGGGCTGCTGCTGGTCGGCCGCCGCCATCTGCGTTCCAACAACAGTTGGATGCACAACGTCCCGGCCCTGATGGGCGGCACCAACCGCTGCACGCTCCAGATGCACCCCGAGGACGCCGTCCGGCTCGGTCTGGCCGACGGCGGCCTGGCCCGGGTCAAGGGCGACGGCGGGGAGCTGGAGGTGCCGGTCGAGGTGACGGACACGGTACGGGCCGGAGTGGTGAGCCTGCCGCACGGCTGGGGCCACGCCCGTACCGGCGTCCGGCTGTCCGTGGCCGGGGCCGGCCCGGGGGTCAATGTCAACCAGCTCTTCGACGGCTCACGGCTGGATCCGCTCTCGGGTACGGCGGTGCTCAATGGCCACCCGGTGCACGTTTCGCCCTCGCTACAGCACTGACCTGGGGTTTTGCGCTTATTGCTCGCGCGTCAAGACCTTGTTAACGGAAAGTTGCCGCACCTAACGTCGCCTCGACCGCCAATTCTGGGGGAGTTCAAAGGCGAACGTGAGGTAGCCAAACCATGCTGACCATTCTCGGCTTCGTCATGATCGCGACATTCCTTGTCCTGATCATGATGAAGAAGATGTCCCCGATGGGCGCCCTGGTGCTCATCCCCGCGCTGTTCTGTGTGCTTGTCGGGAAGGGGGCGCACCTCGGGGACTATGTCCTCAAGGGCGTCGGCGATCTGGCACCCACGGCCGCCATGCTGATGTTCGCCATCATCTACTTCGGGGTGATGATCGACGTCGGCCTCTTCGATCCGATAGTCCGGATCATCCTGCGGTTCTGCAAGGCCGACCCGATGCGGGTGGTGGTCGGCACCGCGATCCTCGCGGCGATCGTCTCGCTCGACGGCGACGGCTCCACCACCTTCATGATCACCGTGTCGGCGATGGTGCCGCTCTACCGGCGGCTGAAGATGAGCCTGGTGGTGATGACCGGTGTCGCGGCCATGGCCAACGGCGTGATGAACACGCTGCCCTGGGGCGGCCCCACCGCCCGCGCCGCCGCCGCGCTCAAGGTCGACGCCAGCGACATCTTCGTGCCGATGATCCCGGCCCTCGCGGCCGGTCTGCTCTTCGTGATCGCCCTCTCCTACGGCCTCGGTCTGCGGGAGCGCAAGCGCCTGGGCGTGCTGACGCTGGACGAGGTCACCGCGGGCGATCCCGAGCAGGTGCTGGTCGGCGCGGGCTCCGGCGGCAAGGGGGCCAAGGGCGGCAAGGGCGGCAGGGCCGCGCTGACCGGCGGCGGCGCGGGCTCCGGCACCGACGCGAAGGCCCCGTCCCCGAGCGGCTCCGGCAGCTCGGACGCCTCCGGCGCGGACGACGACGAGTTCAAGGGCCTCGACCCGAACCGCGCCACCCTGCGCCCCAAGCTCTACTGGTTCAACGCCGCCCTGACCATCGCTCTCCTCGCCCTGATGGTGACGGAGACCATGCCGATACCGGTCCTCTTCCTGCTCGCCGCGGCCATCGCGCTCACCGTCAACTTCCCGCATATGAACGACCAGAAGGCCCGGGTCGCCGCACACGCCGAGAACGTCGTCAACGTCTCCGGAATGGTCTTCGCCGCGGCCGTCTTCACCGGCGTCCTCACCGGCACCGGCATGGTCGAGCACATGGCCCGCTGGCTGGTCGACGGAGTCCCCGAGGGCATGGGCCCGCAGATGGGCATCGTCACCGGTGTGCTGTCCATCCCGCTCACCTACTTCATGTCCAACGACGGCTTCTACTTCGGCATCGTGCCGATCCTCGCCGAGGCCGGGGCCGCGCACGGGGTCTCCACGCTGGAGATCGCCCGCGCCTCGCTGGTCGGACAGGCCCTGCACATGTCCAGCCCGCTGGTCCCCGCGGTCTATGTGCTCGTCGGCATGGCCAAGGTCGAATTCGGCGACCACACCCGGTTCACCGTGAAATGGGCGGTGCTCACCTCCCTGGTGGTGCTGGCCGCCGGTGTTCTCTTCGGCATCATCTGATCCGTGAAGAGTCCAGAGCCCGGTAGGGGCTGGTTGCTGCGCCTGGTCATCGCCTTCTCGTTCACCCAGGGGGCGGTGAGCATGGCGCGGCCCGCCGTCTCCTACCGGGCCCTCGCGCTCGGTGCCGACGCCCGCGCGGTCGGTGTGATCGCCGGTATCTACGCCCTGCTGCCGCTGTTCGCCGCCGTACCGCTGGGGCGGCGCACCGACCACGGCCGGTGCGCCCCGCTGCTGCCCATCGGGGTCGCCCTCATCGCCACCGGCTGCGCGTTCAGCGGCACGGCCGGATCGCTGCCCGCGATGGCCGCGTGGAGCGGGGTGATGGGGCTCGGCCATCTGTCGTTCGTCATCGGCGCCCAGTCCATCGTGGCCCGCCAGAGCGCCCCCGACGAACAGGACCGCAACTTCGGCCACTTCACCATCGGCGCCTCGCTCGGCCAGCTCATCGGGCCCATCGCGGCCGGTCTGGTGGTCTCCGAACAGGACGGGGCGATGGCCCGCACCAGCGCCGTCGCGCTGTTCGTCGCCGCCGCCCTCGCGGCGTTCTCCTGCACCTCGCTGTGGCGCATCGAGCGCCGCCCGGACCGTACGGCGGCGGCGCCCGCCAAGGAGGCCCCGGCCCGGAAGGTCTCCGTACGGTCCATCCTGACCACCCGCGGGGTCGCCTCCGGCATGTTCATCAGCCTCGCCGTGCTCTCCGCCACCGACATCCTCACCGCCTATCTGCCGGTCGTCGGCGAACAGCGCGGTATCTCGCCCGCGGTCGTCGGGGTGCTGCTCAGCCTGCGCGCCGCCGCCACCGTGGCCTGCCGGCTCGCCATGACCCCGATGATCCGGCTGATGGGCCGCACCGTGCTGATGGCAGTGAGCTGTCTGGGCGCCGCGCTGCTGTGCGCGGGCATCGCCCTGCCGGTGCCCGCCTGGGCGCTCGGGCTGCTGCTGGCCGGGCTCGGCTTCTGCCTCGGCGTCGGACAGCCGCTGTCGATGACGACCGTCGTCCAGGCCGCCCCGGAGGGGGCGCGCAGCACGGCCCTCGCGCTGCGGCTGACCGGCAACCGGCTGGGCCAGGTCGCAGCCCCCGCCTCCGCCGGTGTGCTCGCGGGGCTCGCGGGCACGGCCGCCCCCTTCGTCATGCTGGGCGGGCTGCTCCTGATATCGGCGGGCATAGCCGTCCGGCCGCTGCGCGGGCGCCCGGCCGCGGATCCCGGCGAGACCCGGCCCGCGCCCAGGAAGCGGCGCACGGAAGGCACTTCGGCCTCGCGGGGAGCGGGGCACCCGCCCCGGTGAGACGGCGGTGAGCCGCCTCAGTGGCGCTCGCCGTCGACCATGCCCAGCCACCGCTCACAGGCGTCCCCGAACGGCTCGGCGCGCCCGCCGACCGCGTCCATCAGCCACCGACTCGCCGCCTTGGCCTCCGCGATGACGTCCGCCGGATAGCCGTACCGCACCTGGTGCTCGGCGAACTCGTCCTCGTCGTCCAGCAGGGTCCTGCCGTCCCGCTTGCGGATGACATCGAGGTCCAGGTCCACCATCGTGACCTCGTGGGAGGAGACCCACCGCGGCGGCGTGGCGATATCGCAGTAGATCTCGGTGTCCCGGGGCGGGGCGTTGAAGGTCGCGGTCCACCACGCCTCGCGCGGGAAGAGGATCACATGCGCGCATTCGAGCGGCACCATCGGGCCGTATCCCTTGCGTGTGACCGTCCCGCCGGGCAGCCCCAGCCAGATGCCGTGGTCGTCCTCGCCCAGCCTGCGCATCCGCAGGTTCCAGTGCAAAGTGCCGTCGTACTTGGTGTAGTTCACGGATACGAGATCGGCCATGAGCCGATCCTAAGCGGTAGCGGGGGGCGTGTCCCAGGCGGTGGCGGGAGGACCGTGTCCCAGGCGGTGGCGGGAGGGGCGTGGCGGCCCGGCTGACAGACTGGCCTCATGACAGAGCTGGACGGGGAACCGGCGGGAATCCGCGAGCTGACCGCGCTGGCCATGATCAACTACGGCCACTTCACCACCATGCGGGTGGCGGACGGCCGGGTGCGGGGGCTGTCGCTCCATCTGGACCGGCTGGTACGGGACAGCGGGGTGCTCTTCGGCACCGCACCGGACCGGGACCGGATCCGCGAACTGGCCCGGCGTGCCGTCGCGGAGGCCACCGGGCCGCTCACCGTCCGGGTCACGGTGTACGACCCCGACCTCGGGCTGGAGCGGCCCGGGGCCGAGGCCCGGCCGCGGATCCTGGTCACCACCCGCCCGGCCGCCGCCCCTTCCCCGCCACCGCTGAGCGTGCGCACCGCACCGCACCGCCGCGATCTGCCGGAGGTCAAACACGTCGGGCTGTTCGGGCTGTTGCGGCTGCGCCGCCTCGCCCAGCTCGACGGCTATGACGATGTGCTGCTGACGGACGAGCGGGGCGCGGTGTCCGAGGGCGCGACCTGGAACGTGGGGTTCTTCGACGGCCACCGCCTGCTGTGGCCGGAGGCCGGGTGCCTGCCCGGCGTCACCCAGGAACTGCTCCGCCGCGGCCACGCCGGACCGCAGCACACCGAGCCGATCGGCCGTGACCGGTTCGGCGGGCTGGAGGCGGCCTTCGCCCTCAACGCGGGGGTGGGGGTGCGGGCGATCCGGTCGATCGACGGGGTGGAGTTCGACCCCGGCCATCCGGTCCTGGACGTGCTGCGCGAGGAGTACGCGGCCACCGCCGCCGAACCGCTGTGAGGCCCACGGCAGGAGCGGGTCCGCCGCCGTGGTCGGCGCCCGCTCGCCGTCGGTGGCCGCCGATGTCACCGGCGCGAAGATCCGCCGGACGGGCCTAAGCGCTTGCTCACTCTCCGTGTAGGGTGTCCGCCATGGACGCGGAGCCGAAGAACAGCGGGGGCGGGATCGAGCCCTGGGGCGACATCACCCCCGACGCCGCCCGGCGGCTGGTGGGCGCCGCCGTGCACGCCTTCGCGGAGCGCGGCTACCACGCCACCACCACCCGGGACATCGCCGGCCGCGCCGGAATGAGCCCGGCCGCCCTCTATATCCACTACAAGACCAAGGAAGAGCTGCTCTACCAGATCAGCAAGGTCGGCCATGAGCGGGCCCTGGAGATCGTGGAGCGGGCCCGGGACAGCGCGGGCACCCCCGCCGAGCGGCTGGCCCGGGCGGTCCGCGCCTTCGTCCGCTGGCACGCCGAGCACCATATGACCGCGCGGGTGGTGCAGTACGAGCTGGGCGCGCTCGCCGAGGAGCACCACGCCGAGGTCATCGCCGTCCGCAAGGCCACGGACGGGGCGGTGCGCTCGATCATCGAGGACGGGGTGAAGGCGGGCGCCTTCGACGTCCCGGATGTCCGCGGCACCACGGTCGCGGTGCTGTCCCTGTGCATCGACGTCGCCCGCTGGTTCAACGCCGCCGGGCGCAGCACCCCCGACGAGGTCGGCGACCTCTACGCGGGGCTGGTGCTGCGCATGGTGGGGGCCGACGGCCCTCGTCAGGTGCCGTAGCCGTCAGCGTCGTAGCCGTCAGTTGTCGTAGCCGTCAGGCGTAGTAGCGCACGACGCACTCCGCCACGCACACCGGCTTGGTCCCGCCCTCCCGCTCGAGGGTGACCGCCAGCGTCATCTGGAGCCCGTCCTTGACCTCGGCCACCTCCACGATCCGGCCGGTGGCGCGCAGCCGGGAGCCGACCGGGACGGGGGAGGGGAAGCGGACCTTGTTCACGCCGTAGTTGATGCCCATCCGCACGCCCTCGACCCGCAGCAGTTGCGGGGTGAACGACGGCAGCAGGGACAGCGTCAGATAGCCGTGCGCGATCGTGGTGCCGAACGGACCGGCCGCGGCCTTCTCCGGGTCCACATGGATCCACTGGTGGTCGCCGGTCGCGTCGGCGAACAGATCGATGCGCTTCTGGTCGATCTCCAGCCAGTCACTGGGGCCGAGTTCCTCGCCGACCGCGGACCGCAGTTCATCGGGCGAGGTGAAGATCCTGGGCTCTGCCATGCGTGCCTCCCGGGCAACCACTCACTAAGCGACTGCTCAGCATGGTTGGCCGACCGGGATCCTGTCAACGCGCGCCGCGCCCCCGTACGCGGGCTTCGCGCCGACGCGGCCACCGGCGGACGTCAGCGTTCGCCGGTTCCTCGTCAGGGGGTCTTCGCGCGCTCGCCGGCCACCCGGTGCGGTGACCGCGGCGAGCGCGCTCCCGGCCAGGGGCGGCCGGGCGCCATATGGTGGCGCGTCATACGGTGGCGTAGCGGCCCAGCCGGACCGTGCCCCGGGACGCCGCCAGGGCCTCGGTGGTCAGCAGCGGCAGCGGCACCACGATGCCGCAGTCCGCGCAGACCGGCCCGGCCGATGGATAGCGGTCCAGGTCCTCGCGCCAGACCAGGCCCCGTTGTGCGCATACGGGGCAGGCCGACCCCGGTCCCGACTCCATCGCGGCGATCAGCCGTCGCAGTACGTCCGCGAGGCGGTCGCCGGGATGGGTCGAGGGGCTCTCGCAGGGAATGATGTCGCATCCGCCCCAGGTGTTCAGATGCCAGTCGTCGACGGTGCTCGGCTGCCGGATGCCGAGAAGCTTCTCCTGCCTGCGCCGGGCGGCGAAGTCCGCCTCGTACGCGAGCCACAGCGTGCGGGCCTCCTCGAGCTCGTCCAATGCGGTGAGCAGTCGTAGGGGGTCCGGCCTGCGGTCCTCCGGGGGGATCCCGGAGCTGGTGCACAGATGGTGCCAGGTCGCCCGGTGCCCGTACGGCGCGAACCGTTCAAGGCATTTGCGCAGCGATGTGCGCCGAGCAGTGATGTGTCTGCGTGGATTGCGAACTTCTCGTGCCAGTGCTCTGAAACCGGCCACTTCATACCACCTCCGCGAGTGCGGACCCGACTCGTTGTCGAATGGACGTAACGCAGTGCGATCCGGATCCATCGAATTCCCCGGACTTTCTCCGGCAGTCCTCATTGGGCCTCCCGCGTCACGAAGTTGACGTCCACTCATCTTCCGGGTCGGTAATACCGCCGGTAACCTCCCTCGCGACGGCAATCGGGAGGAGCGCACATGCGACGACGAACCCCCAGGCCCACCAGGACCCGCACGTTCACCAGTACCGTGCTCGCCGCGGCCGCCGCGCTGGGCCTCGGCATCGCCCTCGCGGCCCCGGCACCACAGCCGGCCAGAGCCGAGCCGGCCGCGGCGGCCACCGACTACTGCCGGGGCCAGTGCTCCGACATCCTCCCGCCGGGCGCGACCGGCAACGCCACCCTCGCCGACATCCTCGCCAACCGGGTGCTCGGCACCCACCCCGAGCACAGCGCCGACCAGCTCGGCCCGTACGGCGACCTGGCGAGCGGCTACCCCACCCTCACCGACGACAAGCTGACGAACTTCTTCAACGACTCCTCCTTCGGAGTCCCCGCCGACCAGGTCGCCTCCGTGACCAAGCCGCGCGACGACGTCACGATCACCCGGGACAAGAAGACCGGCGTCCCCCATATCCAGGGCACCACCCGCGAGGGCACCGAGTTCGGCGCCGGATACGCCGCCGCCCAGGACCGGCTGTGGCTGATGGACCTCTTCCGCCATGTGGGCCGCGGCGAGCTGACCTCCTTCGCCGGCGGCGCACCCGCCAACCAGGGCCTGGAACAGGACTTCTTCCGCCAGGCGCCGTACACCGAGGACGACTACCAGGCGCAGGTCGCTTCCATCCTCGCCCACGGCGGAGAGCGCGGCCGCCAGGCCCTGGCCGACGCCCAGGCGTATATCGACGGCATCAACGCCTACGCCAAGAAGGCCAAGGACGGCCGCTACTTCCCCGGTGAGTACGTGCTCACCGGCCATATCGACGCGATCACCAACGCCGGTGAGATCCAGCCCTTCAAGCTCACCGACCTGATCGCCCTCGCCTCCGTCGTCGGCGCGCTCTTCGGCAACGGCGGAGGCGGCGAGGTCGAGGGCGCGCTCTCGCTGCTCGCCGCCCAGCAGAAGTACGGCCTGACCGAGGGCGCGAAGGTGTGGGAGTCCTTCCGCGAGCGCAACGACCCGGAGGCGGCGCTGACCGTACGCGACGGCAGCTTCCCGTACGCCGGGAAGCCCGCCACGCCCAAGGGCGGCGCACTGCCCGACGCCGGGTCGGTCACCCCCGAACAGCTCGTCTACGACCGCGAGGGCGGCGCCACCAGGTCGGGTGCCACGGCCCGCACCAAGGTCAAGGCCCCGAAGGCATCGCTGGAGCCCCTGCGCGGCATCTACGACGACGGGGTGCTGCCCCGCGATCTGTTCAGCCGCAAGAAGGGCATGTCCAACGCGCTCGTGGTCTCCGGCAAGTACACCGCGAGCGGCCACCCGGTGGCCGTCTTCGGCCCGCAGACCGGCTACTTCGCCCCGCAACTGCTGATGCTCCAGGAGATCCAGGGCCCGGGGATCAGTGCCCGCGGCGCCTCCTTCGCGGGGGTCGGGATGTACATCCAGCTCGGCCGGGGCCAGGACTACGCCTGGAGCGCCACCACCTCCGGCCAGGACATCACCGACACCTACGCGGTCGAGCTGTGCTCCCCGGACGGCTCCACCCCGGCCAAGGACTCCACGTACTACCGCTACCACGGCGACTGCGTGCCGATGGACAAACTGGAGCGGCGCAACGCCTGGAAACCCACCCTCGCCGACTCCACCGCCGCCGGCTCGTACCGGATGCAGGTCTACCGCACCAAGTACGGACTGGTGACCCATCGCGCGACCGTGGACGGCAAACCGGTGGCCTACACCATGCTGCGCTCCACCTACCGCCATGAGGCCGACTCCATCATCGGCTTCCAGATGCTCAACGACCCGGGCTATGTGAAGGACGCCAAGTCCTTCCAGAGCGCGGCGCAGAACATCAACTACACCTTCAACTGGTTCTACGCCGACTCCCGGCAGACCGGCTACTACAACAGCGGGCTCAACCCGGTGCGCGCCGCCGACGTCGACCCCTCGCTGCCGGTCAAGGGCGAAGCCGCCTACGAGTGGCGGGACTTCGATCCCAAGGACAACACCGCCGCCGCCACTCCGCCCGCCGAACACCCTCAGTCCATCGACCAGGACTACTACATAAGCTGGAACAACAAGCTGGCCAAGGACTACAGCGTGGCCGGTTTCGGCAATGGCTCGGTGCACCGCGGCAACCTCCTCGACGACCGGGTGCGCGCCCTGGTCCGCAAGGGCGGTGTCACCCGCTCCGCGCTCACCCGGGCGATGGCCGAGGCAGCCGTCACCGATCTGCGCGGCGAGGACGTACTGCCAAAGCTGCTGAAGGTGCTGCGCTCGGCGCCCATCGACGACCCCCAGTTGGCCACGGCCGCACAGCAGTTGGACTCCTGGCAGTCGGCGGGGTCACAGCGGCATGAGACCAGCGCGGGCTCGCACACCTACGGGCACGCCGACGCGGTACGGATCATGGACGCCTGGTGGCCGCTGCTGGTCGAGGCCGAGTTCACATCGGGACTGGGCGACGGCCTCTACGACGCGCTGCGCGCCAATCTGGCGGTCGACGAGGCGCCCTCGGCCGGACACGGCCCCACCGGCTCGCACGCCGGGTCCTCGTTCCAGTACGGCTGGTGGTCCTATGTCGACAAGGATCTGCGCACGGTCCTCGGCGAGGACGTCAAGGGGCCGCTGGCCCGGCCGTACTGCGGCGGCGGACAGCTCAGCGCCTGCCGTGACGCGCTGCTGACCAGCCTGAAGACGGCCGTGGGCAAGACCGCCGCCCAGGTCTACCCGGGAGACGACAACTGCTCCGCGGGCGACCAGTGGTGCGCCGACGCCATCATCCACCGGGTGGTCGGCGGACTGACCCACGACAAGATCAGTTGGCAGAACCGGCCGACCTTCCAGCAGGTCGTGGAGTTCCCGGCCCACCGCTGAGACCACCGGGGCGGGGCCTCGCACCCGGCGAGGCCCCGCCCCCGCTACACGTCCCCGATGCGGCCCGCGCGCAGCACCACCCGGGCCAGCTCCGGATGGCAGATGTCGCTGTGCGCCCCGGCCGGCGGCACACCGTGCCGTACGACCTCCGAGACATCGACGCTCACGCAGCCCTCAGCCGGGAACGGGCCCTCCAGCGCCTCGGCCAGGTCCAGGCGCGGGCACCCCTCCACCGCCTGGAAGCCGTCGTACCCGATGGCCCCCCAGCGGGTGTCGTCCGGCAGCGGCGAGGCATCGTTCCCGGGGGCCCGCGACGCCTCCGGGTACAGCAGCCCGAGCGCGGTGTCATGGTGCGAATGGCAGGACACCACGGGCCCGCGGACCCGGTGGGCGGCGGAGCGCAGGGCGCCGCCGCGGTGGGCGGCGTGCGGCAGTCGCCCGGCGAACGCGTAGTGCGAGAACGCCCCCTGGAGCAGGGTCACCGACGCCACCGTGGCGCCCTCCGGCAGCCCGGTCAGCGCGTACGACACCAGCCGGCCGCCGAAGCTGTGGCCCACCAGATGGAGCCGCGGGGCGGGCCGGACGGCCGCGAGGGCGCCCAGCGCCGGGCCGAGGCCCTCGCGCCCGACCGCCGCGGCCCGCCGCTTGATCACGTAGTACGTCCCCTGGCGGAGCAGTTCGTGCGCCCCGTCCCAGAGGCCGCCGGGCCCGCTGTCGGGAAAGGCGCGGTCCTCCGCGTCGGCCTTCGCGCGCGCCTCGGTGAGCGCGGCCGCGAACCGCTCGCAGACCTCCGTCACGTCCTGCCCGAACATCGCGGGTACGCCGTCCTCGTCGCCGTCCGCCGCGTCCCCGGCCGCGCCGGACTCCCCGTGGATCCGGACCAGCCCGCGCACCAGCACCCCGAACTCATCCAGCGCCGCGAGCCGTTCGGGCCGCTCGGTCAGCAGCTCGGCCAGGCGCGCCACGATCTGCCGCCGCCCGGGGAAGACCACATCCAGCGCCCGGTGGGTCTCCGCGTCGAGCCCCGGGCGCGGGGCGTCCGCGTCGGGGCCCGGTGGCGCGCCGGGTGCCGGCTTCGCGGGTAAGCCCGCGAGCGACTCGTCCGCGAACCGCATCGACGGCCACACCACCCCCACATAGCCGAGCCGCGCCGGGCCCGCCTCGCCGAGCAGCTCGGGAAAGGGCGCGAAGAAGCGGTCATAGAGCCGTGTGGCCATCGCCCGGGTGTTGTTCCAGCCGTGCGCGAACACCACCAGATCCGTGAGGTCGCACTGGGCGGCCTGTTCCAGCAGCCGGTCCCGCTGCCGGAGGTCGACCTCCCCGTAGGCGTCGAATCTCAGCTCCCAGTACGGCCGTACGCTCATCCCCGTCATCGCCGCTCCCCCTTGGATGGCCCGATGTGCGTGCATCGTCCCAACTGCCCCGTCCGCTGACCATACGTCACGCATACGGTAGCCGTCGGACAATCGGCCAGCCGTTCGACTTACCCGGAATGACGCGGGCGGAACCTGGAATGCCGGACTCCGCGGCCATCCGGAGATAGGGAATTCCCGAATATCCATCGGAAGGATATTCCCGCTGTTCTCGGGATCAGTTGACCCGGAAGGCGCTGCACTATGCTGCGAACGGAAACGTCATTGGGGTGCCGAATACTCTTCGAGCGGAAGGCCGGAATGCCCTTAAAAGATCGATGGCAGTACCCGGCGGCGCTGCTGGACACCACGATGGACCAGCTCAGAACGTTGCTCGCGGTTCATGAGGCGGGCACCGCGCTGGGCGCCGCCCGGCTGCTCGGGCGGGAGCAGTCCAGTGTGCAGAAACAACTGGACACCCTGAACCGGAACTTCGGCGCACTGTGCGGAGAGCCGCTGGTGGTCAAACGGGGACGCAGCCGGAATGTGCTCTTCACCGCCACCGGGGAGTCCCTAGCCGGACTCGCCCGCGGCACCCTGGAGGACTGGCTGGAGGGGCTGCACGACAGCCGCCGCCGTCTCGGCAGCCGGCTCTGTGTCGGCTCCACCCGTTACACCCTCGGCTTTCTGTTGAATGCCGTGGAGTTGGTCACCGGGGAATTCGACCGCCGGGGTGTCGAGCTCAAGGTCGAGCATGTGCGCACCCGGGATCTGCTGGAGCGGCTCGACGCCAAACAGCTCGACCTGGTGTGCGGCAGCGTCCTCACCACGGCGGGCCACGACAGCCGGCTCGACGGCTTCGAGGTGATGGAGTGGCGGCGCAGCGGGCTGTCCCTGGTCACCAACTTGGGCGCCGAGGAGCTGCCCGGGCCCGCGGTCCCGGTGAGCGAGCTGCCCCGGCTGCCGCTCGCCGTCTCGGCCGACGGCCTCATACCCGGCTTTCTGCGCGGCTGGTTCGGCGCCCGCTACCGCCAGGAGCTGCATATCGCGGCCGAGATCGACACCGTGCAGTACGGACTGGAGCTGCTCTCCTCGGGGGTGCTGCGCGGCTGTGTGCTGGTCACCGAGGGCATCGGCGACGCGGTGGCCGACGGGCGGATCCGCGCCGGTGCCGGGCTGCGCACCCTGGAGCTGACCGACGGTGTGGGGCCGGAGCTGGAAGTGCTGATCGGGGTGTTCGTACGGGCCGGGGAGCGCGCAGCGCAGGACGCCGGTCATCCGCTCAATGTGCTGTGGGACGCGCTCGCCGGGGAGAACGCCCGCTGGCGCGGGGTGATGCGCAAGAAGCGCCCCGGCCGGTAACCCGCCGGCCGCGCGCCGGGAGGCTGGTGTGCCTCTTCCGTTTACACATACCGACTGGTTAGTCTGCGCTGCGGGCAGGAGCCGAGCCGAGTCGATCCGAGGAGCTGCGAATCGTGGGTACCGTGCGTGGGGCGCGTGTTGTGGTCACCGGGGCGGGGGGTGGCATCGGCGCCGCCCTCGCCCGGCGCTTCGCCGCCGAGGGCGCCCAGGTCGTGGTGAACGACCTCGACGCGGCCAAGGCCGCCGCCGTCGCCGAGGAGATCGGCGCGACCGCGGTGCCCGGCGACGCCTCCGGCATCGTGCCCGCGGCCCGCGAAGCGCTCGGCGGCGCCATCGACATCTTCTGCGCCAACGCGGGCGTCGGCCACGACGGCGGCCCCGAGGCCGACGACGAGGCGTGGCAGCAGTCCTGGGACGTCAATGTGATGGCCCATGTGCGGGCCGCCCGGGAGCTGCTGCCCGAGTGGCTGGAGCGCGGCAGCGGCCGCTTCGTCGCCACCGTCTCCGCCGCCGGGATACTCACCATGATCGGCTCGGCGCCGTACGCCGTCTCCAAACACGCCGCGCTCGCCTTCGCCGAATGGCTCTCGGCCACCTACCGCCACCGCGGCATCGCCGTCCACGCGGTGTGCCCGCAGGGGGTGCGCACCGACATGCTGACCGCCACCGGGGCCGCCGGGGACCTGGTGCTGGCGCCCACCGCGATCGAGCCCGAGCAGGTCGCCGACGCCGTCCTCGCGGGCATCGAGGAGGAGCGCTTCCTGATCCTTCCGCACCCCGAGGTGGCCCGCCACTACGCGGCCCGCGCCGGTGACACCGACCGCTGGCTGGGCGGTATCAACAAGCTTCAGCGCAAGTTCGAGGCTCTCGAGGCGGCATCCGGCTCGGGCTGACCCGAGGGCCCGCCGCTCCCGTACTCTCCGCACCACCACCCTCACCCCCGTCCAGACAGGGCCGCATCCATGACCACGTACCAGGACCAGCCATGGCTCGCCCAGCTCACCGAGGCGCAGCGCCGGACGATCACCCCACGGCCGAGCCCGCTGCACGCGTTCCGGGACGCCGTGCGCACCGCCCCCGGCCATCCAGCGCTCGTCTACTTCGACGGACGGCTGACCTACCGGGAGGTCGACGAGCTCTCCGACGGCATAGCCGGCCATCTCGCCGAGCGTGGCTTCGGGCCCGGCGACCGGATGGCGATCATGCTCCAGAACACCCCGCACTTCGTGATCGCGCTGCTGGGTGCGTGGAAGGCGGGCGGTACGGTCGTCCCGGTCAACCCCATGTACAAGGGCGCCGAACTGGCGCACATCCTCGGCGACGCCGAGGTGAGCGCCCTGGTCTGCTCCCGCCACGCCTGGGAGGACTACATACGCGAGACGGCCGCCGCCTCCCCGGTGCGCATCGCGTTCACCGCCGACGCCCGTGAGCTCCAGACCCGCGACGACGCGCGGGTGCTGCGCGATGCGCCCCTCCCGGTCCCGGAGGACACCGAGGACCTTCTTACGGCCGCCCGCGCCGGAGCCCGCCCGCCGTCCGTCCCCGCACCGCGCGCCGAGGACATCGCGCTGATCAGCTACACCTCCGGGACCAGCGGCACCCCCAAGGGGGCCACCAACACCCACGGCAACATCTCCTACAACGCCGACCGGCAGCACCACCTCCATGAGCTGCCCGAAGGTTCGACGCTCTTCGCGCTGGCCCCGCTGTTCCACATCACCGGCATGGTCTGCCAGCTCTGCGCGTGCATGTCCGGAGCGGGCACCCTGGCCCTGGCCCACCGCTTCGAGACCGGTGTCGTCCTCGACGCCTTCGCCGAGCACCGCCCCGCCTACACCGTGGGCCCCTCCACCGCCTTCATGGCGCTGATGGCCCACCCCCAGGCCACCCGCGACCACTTCTCGTCCTTCCGGATCATCTCCTCCGGTGGCGCCCCGCTGCCGCCCGCGCTGGTCGAGCGGTTCCAGTCGGCCCTCGGCCCGTATCTGCACAACGGCTACGGGCTCACCGAGTGCACCGCCCCCTGCGCCAGCGTCCCGCCCGGCGTCCGCGCGCCCGTCGACCCGGTCTCCGGCACCCTCGCCGTCGGCGTCCCCGGCGCCGACACGCTCGTACGCATCGTGGACGACGCCGGACAGGACGTGCCGTTCGGCGAACAGGGCGAGATCGTCGTCCGCGGCCCGATGGTGGTGCCCGGCTACTGGCGGCGCCCGGAGGCCACCGCGGCCGCCCTCCCCGACGGGGAACTGCGCACCGGCGACATCGGCTTCATGGACGCGGGCGGCTGGCTGTACGTGGTCGACCGCAAGAAGGACATGATCAACGCCTCGGGGTTCAAGGTGTGGCCGCGCGAGGTCGAGGACGTGCTCTACACTCACCCCGCCGTGCGGGAGGCGGCGGTCGTCGGCAAACCCGACGCGTACCGCGGCGAGACGGTCAAGGCGTATGTGAGCCTCCGACCGGAGGCCGAGGCCACACCGGACGAGCTGTCCGCGTACTGTGCGGAGCGGCTCGCCGCGTACAAGTACCCGCGCGAGGTGGAGATCCTGCCCGAGTTGCCCAAGACGACGAGTGGCAAGATCCTCCGGCGGGAACTGCGAGGATGAAAGAGAAAGTCAGAAGGGCAGAAGAGAACGGGTGGCGACGATGGCCAGAACGACGGACGGTGACGGACAGCCGGTGCCACAGCGGCTGCTGGCGGCTGCCACCCGCCTGTTCGCGGAGCGGGGATACGACCGGACGTCCGTACAGGAGATCGTCGAAGCGGCGGGCGTCACCAAGGGCGCTCTCTACCACTACTTCGGCTCCAAGGACGATCTGCTCCATGAGATCTACGGCCGGGTGCTCCGGCTCCAGCAGGAGCGCCTGGACGCGTTCGCGGACGCCGACGCGCCGGTGGAGCGGCGGCTGCGGGACGCGGCGGCCGATGTCGTGGTGACCACCATCGAGAACCTCGACGACGCCACGATCTTCTTCCGGTCGATGCACCAACTGAGCCCGGAGAAGCACAAGCAGGTGCGCGCCGAGCGGCGCCGCTACCACGAGCGGTTCCGCGCGCTGATCGAGGAGGGGCAGCGGACCGGGGTCTTCAGCTCCCGGACCCCGGCCGATCTGGTGGTGGACTACCACTTCGGCTCCGTCCACCACCTGGGCACCTGGTACCGGCCCGGCGGCCCACTGGGCCCCCAGGAGGTCGCCGACCACCTGGCCGACCTGCTGCTGCGCGCGCTGCGGCCATAGATGTCCTCAATCGCCGGACGGGCTGGATTTTCCAGCCCGTCCGGCGATTGAGGACCGGGGTCCGGGGCGGAGCCCCGGTTGA
>NZ_JAHLEM010000320.1 GCF_018883605.1 Streptomyces niphimycinicus
CGCCGGACCCGACTGGTCGGCGGCGCCCGCCGCCGGGGGCGGCAGCGCACCGGGCGCGGGCGACCGGCCGTACATCTACCTCGAAGGCGGGCCCGGCGCCGTCCTGGAGGACAAGCTGTCGGTCACCAACAAGGGCGAGCGCCCCCGCACCGTCCGGCTGCGCGCCGCCGACGGCGGCCGTATCGCGCTCGCCGAACAGCGGGTGACGGTGCCGCCCCGCACCCGCGCCGACATCCCCTTCACCGTCACCGTCCCCTCCGACGCGGCGCCCGGCGAACGTCCCGGCGCGGTCATGGTCTCCTCCGGCGGCCGCGAGATCGCGGTCCGGCTGCGGCTGCGGATCAGCGGTGCGACATTGTCCGCCCTCGCCGTGGAGGACGTGACGATCCAGGGCCGCGGCGACCGGGCGGCCATCCGCTACGCCCTCGTCAACCGCGGCAACACCGTGCTCACCCCGCGGCTGGCCGTACGCGCCGACGGGCTCTTCGGCCAGGTGCTGCGCCGGGACCCGCGCACCCTGCCGGTCGAGCTGCCGCCGGGCAAACGGGTGCGGCTCACCGAGAACTGGCCGCATCCGCCCGCCCTGGACTCGGTGGACGTGCGGCTCACGGTCACCGCGGGCGGGGGCGCACACGCCACGGCGACCGCCGGATACACCGCCGTCCCCTGGTGGCTGCTCGCCCCCGCGGCGGCGGTTCTGGTGGGCGCGGGCACCGGCGGAGGCGTCTGGCTGCTGCGCAGACGACGGCGCCGACCCCGCACCCCGCGACCGCAGCCACCGCCGCAACCGCAGCGCACAGGGGCAGGAGCGACCACGTGAACGCACGCCAATTCGCAGGCACCCCGGCCCGGCCCGCCGCCGTGGTCACCGTGCTCGCCCTGGTCCTCCTCGCCCTCGGTGCGCCCCTTACGGGCGGCGCCAAGGCGGCCGAGGGCCCGACCGCGAAGGTCTCCCGGGCCGAGGCGGGCACGGGCGGCACGGTGACCGTGACCGGCGCCCGATGGCGGCCGCGTGCCCTGCTGACCCTGCTCATCTGCGGCCAGAACATGATCGGCGGCACCAACTCCTGTGCCAACGGCGACGGCAGGGCGGTCACCGTCGGCGCGGACGGCACCTTCACCAAGAAGCTGCCGGTCTCCGAGCCGCCCAAACCCTGCCCCTGTGTCATCCATATAGCGACCGCGACCGGTGAAGCCGCCGCCACGGACGTGGCGTTCAAGGTCGCCGGGCATCCGGTCGCGCCGCTGCCGAAGGAGCGGAGCGGAGGCGAGCGGCTGAGCGTGCTCTCGGCCCGGCTCGACGGCTCCAGCGGGCTGCTGACCTGGTTCGGTGCACCGCCGAGCCGGCGGCTCGTGGTCACCGTCGGCAATCTCGGCTCGACCCCGGCCCGCGATCCGGTCTTCGAAGTGGGCACCTCACATGGCGTCTTCGCCCCCTCCTGGGAGGAGCAGCGATGGCGGGGGACGCTCAAGCCGGGGAAGAAGACGCAGGTCAAGCTGGACGTCGAACTGTCGGCCGGGGCCCATGGCGACTATCTGGTCTCGCTGCGCTACGGAGCCAAGCTGCTCGTCGAACAGCCGTGGACGGTGGGGCGGCCCTGGGGCGTCACGCTCTTCTGGGTCCTGCTGTGCGTGGTGGTCGCGGCGACGGTCTTCCGGATCGGCATGGCCGTCGTGGACAAGGTACGGCCCCGTACGACCCGGGCCGCGCCCCCGCCCCCGCCCTCATCCCCGTCGTCCGGATCAACCGCGTCCGGACCGGCCGCGGCGAACGGGGCGCATCCGGCGCTGCCCTGGTTCACCCCCGACACGGCGCCGGAGGCACCGCCGCACCACCAGATTTCCGCACCGTCCGAGGAGATCCGATCGACTCCGAAAGGAACCACCTGAGATGCGACGAAGAGTGAGTGCGGCCACCGTCGCGCTGCTGCTCGGCGGTGCGGGCGTGCTGCTCGGCGCGGGCAGCGCGGCGGGCGCCGAGGTCTCGTACAAGACCGAGTGTCTACCGCCTCCGATCTCCGGTATGCCGCCGGTGGAGGGCACCACGACCGTGGCCGTCACGGCACCGGCGACGGCCAAGGTCGGGGAGGAGGTCGAGGTGGTGTGGAAGACGGTGCAGGCCGCCTCCAAGAACCCGCCGATCCTCGACCTGGAGGCCAACACCATCCTGCCGACCGGCACCATCACGGTGGGCGGCGCACAGACCGGTGACCTGTCCATGGAGGGGCCGCGGGAGAACCCGGCGATCCCCAAGGGCGGTGAGATGAAGCTCTCCGACATGAAGGGGAAGCTGAAGCTCACGAAGGCGGGCGAGGTGACGCTGACGCCCGGTGGCTACAACATCAACGTCAGCAAGCCGCTGCCCACGGACACCAAGTGCTCGGCGAAGGAGGACGTCAAGGCCGCCGCGACCATCAAGGTGACGGACGGCGGCAGCGGTCCGGGCGGCACGACCAGCGGCACCACGAGCGGGACGACCAGCGGCACGACAAGTGGCACCACCAGCGGTACGACGAGTGGCACCACGAGCGGGACGACCAGCGGTACCACCAGTGGCACCACGAGCGGCACGACCAGTGGCACCACGAGCGGGAACACCGGTGGCGGAGGCGGCGGAGACGATTCGTACACCGGTAAGGAGGTTGAGGTCGCCTACGCCTGCAAGACCCCCATCGGCGACAAGAACGCGACCTCCCCGGTCCAGATCAACGCCACCAAGAGCGGCGGGAGCTTCGCGCTGACCGTGAAGTTCGGCAAGTCCGTGATGGACAGCCCGGCCGATATCCCCGCCGATTCGGTCAAGCCGTCGATGGCCGTCAAGGTGGGCGGTGCCGACAAGGGCACCGTCGCCGTGGCGGGGCCGACCAACAAGGGGCCCATCAAGTCCGGTGATCCGATTGAGATCCCCGACCTCACCGGCACCTACAAGCCGGGCGCGAGCGGCAAGTCGACGCTCACTCCCGGGGTGCTGACGGTCAAGGCGCTCGGTACGACCACCACCTGCACCCCGTCCAAGGACCCCGGCGCCTCGCTCGAACTGGACACCACCGGCCAGCCCGGCGGCACCACCGGCGGTGACTCGACCGGCGGTGGCACCTCCGGGGGCTCCGGGGGCTCCGGGGGCGGCACCTCGGGCAGCGGCGGCTCGGCCACCAGCGGCGGGCTCGCCGACACCGGTGCCGGCGACCACGGCGGGCTGAAGGCGCTCGCCCTGATCGCCGGTACCACCGTGCTGCTCGGCGGCGCCATCTTCACCCTCACCCCGTGGCGCAAGCTGCGCGGCACCACCCGCTGAACCGGGCAGCCACCCGGAACGGCGAAGGGCCCGGCGCGGTTTCCCGCGCCGGGTCCCTCGTATCGCTACCGAGTGCCCGCTACCGAGTGCCCGCTACGGAGTGCCCGCGTACCGCTGCGAACGTCAGTGGACGTCGGCCATCAGGGCCACGACCTTCTTCCGGTACATGAAGACCGCGAAGCCCGCGAGCGCCGCCATGGCCGCCTCCAGCGTGATCACCCCGATCCCGCTCAGATCGACCCCGGCGATGGAGAGCAGCCCCGTGACGCAGTCGCCCGCGGTCACGGCCAGGAACCACACGCCCATCATCTGGCTGGCGTACTTCGCCGGCGCCATCTTGGTGGTCACCGACAGGCCGACCGGCGAGAGGCACAGCTCGCCCATCGTCTGGACCATGTAGATCGACACCAGCCACAGCGGGCTGACCTTGGTCCCGTCCTGGGCCATCCCCATCGGCACGACGAAGACGAAGAACGAGGCGCCGATCAGGACCAGGGCCATCGCGAACTTCAGCGTGGTGTTCGGCTCCCGGTCACGCCGCGCCAGCCACAGCCACAGCCAGGCGAAGAGCGGGGCCAGCGCCATGATCATCAGCGGGTTGACCGACTGGAACCACGAGGACGGGAAGTGCAGCCCGAAGATCGTGTCCGCGGTCTTGGACTCGGCGAAGGCGGACAGCGTCGAACCGCCCTGGTCGTAGATCATCCAGAACACGGCGGCGGCCACGAAGAACCAGATGTAGCCGCTCACCTTGGTCTGTTCGACCGCCGAGAGCTCCCGGTCGCGCTTGATCCGGATGAGCACGCCGGTCGGGATGATCAGGCCCAGGATGGTGATCGGGATCAGCACCCAGTTGAGGGTCCAGCTTCCGCTGAGCACCACGCCGGTGTAGAAGACCGCGGCGACGATCAGCCAGATCATCGCCTTGCGCAGCCAGGAGCGGCGCTCCTCGGTCGCCAGCGGGGTGGGGACGACGTTGCTCTCCGGGCTCAGATGGCGGGTGCCGATCAGGAACTGGACCAGCCCCAGCGCCATGCCCAGCGCGGCGAGCGCGAAGCCCAGGTGCCAGTTGTACGACTGGCCGACGGTGCCGATGACCAACGGGGCGGCGAAGGCACCGAGGTTGATGCCGATGTAGAAGAGGGTGAAGCCGCCGTCCCGGCGCGGGTCCTGCGGCCCGTCGTAGAGCTGGCCCACCATCGTCGAGATGTTGGCCTTGATCAGACCGGAGCCGAGCGCCACCAGCGCGAGGCCGACGAAGAAGGTCGCCTGGCCGGGGACGGAGAGCGCCAGATGCCCGGCCATGACGATCCCGGACGCGATGACCACCGTCTTGCGCGGGCCCCAGACCCGGTCGCCGAACCAGCCGCCCGGCATGGCCAGCAGATAGACCATGGCCAGATAGACCGAGTAGATGGCGACCGCGTTGCCCTCGGTCAGCCCGAGTCCGCCGCCCTGCGCGCCGGACTTGGCGTCGGGGCCGCCGGAGATCAGATAGACCACCAGGAGGGCCCGCATGCCGTAGAAGCTGAACCGCTCCCACATCTCGATCATGAAGAGAGTGGCCAGGCCGCGGGGGTGGCCGAAGAAGGTTTTGCCGCCGGCAGGGGTCCCCTGCGCGGTGGCGCCCTTCGTCAGGCTGGACGCCATGGTGGTTTCCTTGCGTGCTCAGAGAGCGCTGCCGAGCGGCCGGCGCCCATGGGGGGATGGCTGAGCGACTGAGCGCCGGATGTGGTCCGGGCCGGTCGTGCCGGCCCCTTCCCCGCTCCGGACATGACAGAGACCTTTGGGTGCGTCTTCGTCACCAAAGGTCCCGGAGGAGTGCTACAGACGTTGTTTCACCATACGACACGTACTTGACACTCTTGGAGACGGTGAGAGATAGCTCACGGTGGAGGCGTGCAACCTTCCGTGCTCCGTCCGTCGCGCCGTACGCGCCCCGTGCCCCGACCTCAGCGGACTACCATCACCCCCATGACCCGAGTACTGCTCGCCGAGGATGACGCATCCATCTCGGAGCCGCTCGCCCGCGCCCTGCGCCGCGAGGGGTACGAGGTCGAGGTGCGCGAGGACGGACCCACCGCGCTCGACGCCGGTCTGCAAGGAGGCGTCGACCTGCTCGTCCTCGACCTCGGCCTGCCCGGAATGGACGGGCTCGAGGTCTGCCGTCGGCTCCGTACGGAGGGCCACGGCTTTCCGGTGCTGGTGCTCACGGCCCGCGCGGACGAGGTGGACACGGTGGTCGGCCTGGACGCCGGCGCCGACGACTACGTCACCAAGCCCTTCCGGCTCGCCGAACTGCTCGCCCGGGTCCGGGCGCTGCTGCGGCGCGGTGCCGTCGAGACACAGCAACAGCAGCCGGCCACCCATGGGGTGCGGATCGATGTCGAGTCGCACCGCGCCTGGATGGGCGACGAGGAGCTTCAGCTCACCGCCAAGGAGTTCGATCTGCTGCGCGTCCTCGTGCGGGACGCCGGGCGGGTCGTCACCCGCGATCAGCTCATGCGCGAGGTGTGGGACACCACCTGGTGGTCCTCCACCAAGACCCTCGATATGCATATCTCCTGGCTGCGCAAGAAGCTCGGTGACGATGCGGCCAACCCCCGCTATATCGCAACCGTTCGTGGCGTCGGCTTCCGATTCGAGAAAAGCTGACGAGGGCTGACACGGTGGGGCAATGCGCCGTCGTTTGATCAACTCCACGCTGGCCGTGGTGCTCGTCGTCATCGCGGTCTTCGGCCTGTCGCTGGTCATCGTCGAGACGCGGACCATCGAGAACAGTGCCCAGGAGAGCGTGAGCTCCGATGCGGTGCGCCTGGTCAGCATCGTCGACAGCAGGCTGCTGGGGGGCGAGGGGGTCACCCCCCAAGTGCTGCGCGAGCAGATCGAGCCCGGCCGCTACGCCGTGATCAGGATGCCCGACCACCGCAATGTGGAGATCGGCAAGCGCCCCACGGGCAGTGTCATCTCCGCCGAGGAGCCGGGTGAGCAGGGCGAGGTCGTACGGGTCGAGGCGTCCCGGACCACGGTGAGCCGCGAGGTCGGCCGCACCATGCTGATCATCCTCGCGGTCGCGCTGCTCGCCGTGCTCGCCGCCGTCGCCCTCGCCGTACGCCAGGCGCACCGGCTCTCCGCCCCGCTCACCGATCTCGCGGAGACCGCCGAGCGGCTGGGCTCCGGTGACCCCCGGCCGCGCCACCGGCGCTATGGGGTGCCGGAGCTGGACCGGGTCGCCGATGTCCTGGACGGGAGCGCCGAGCGCATCGCCCGGATGCTCACCGCCGAGCGGCGGCTGGCCGCCGACGCCTCGCATCAGCTCCGTACGCCGCTGACCGCGCTGTCGATGCGGCTGGAGGAGATCACGCTCACCGACGACCCGGAGACGGTCAAGGAGGAGGCGACGATCGCGCTGGGCCAGGTGGAGCGGCTCACCGACGTCGTCCAGCGGCTGCTGACCAATTCGCGCGATCCGCGCAGCGGCTCCGCGGTCGCCTTCGACCTGGACGAGGTCGTCAAGCAGCAGATCGAGGAGTGGCGCCCGGCCTCGCGCAGCGAGGGCCGCGCCATCGTGCGCTCGGGCAAGAAGGGGCTGCGCGCGGTGGGCACGCCGGGCGCGGTCGCCCAGGTACTGGCGACGCTGATCGAGAACTCGCTGATGCACGGTGACGGTACGGTCGCGTTGCGTACCCGGGTCACCGGCAACCAGGCCGTGGTGGAGGTCTCCGACGAGGGGCCGGGGGTCTCCCCGGACCTGGGGGCGCGGGTCTTCGAGCGGACGGTCAGCGGACGGAACTCCACCGGGCTCGGGCTGGCCGTCGCACGGGATCTCGCGGAGGCGGACGGCGGGCGGCTGGAGCTGCTCCAGCAGCATCCGCCGGTGTTCGCGCTCTTCCTCAGCCGGGAGGCCGACGACGCCTCGGCGGGCGCCTGAGCGGCGCCCGAGGGCCCTCGGGCGCCCCTTGCCGACCTACTGCTACTGCGGACCTACTTGCGCACCGGCTGCTTACGGGTGGCCTGGGCGGGCGGCGCGTCGGACAGGAAGGCTTCCGCGCGCACGACGGCGTCCCGGGCGGGCAGTGTCCGGAACACCCAGGTCCGGTAGGACCAGAAGCGGAAGAGGGTGCCCAGGCCGATGCCGAGGAACTTGAACACATTGCTCTGAAGTGAGCTGTCCCACCCGAAGCCATAGGTGGCGGCGTAGAGCACCCCGTTCTCGATGATCAGGCCGATGGCGCTGAACAGCAGAAAGAGGCTGAGCTCCTTGGTGCGGCCCTGCTTGTCGCGGTCCCGGTAGGTGAAGTAGCGGTATCCCACGTAGTTGAAGCCGGTGGCGACCACCGTGGCCACGATGCTGGCCCGCACCACCGGCAGTTCGGTGACGCTGCGGACCAGGTTGAACACCGCGAGATTGACGAAGACGCCGGCACCGCCGACCACCCCGAACTTCGCGATCTCGCGAGCCAGTTGCCCCATCTGGGCGCGCAGCCCGCCGAGTGTGCTCCGTTCACTCATGGTGATCGTTCAGCCCCGTTCCGTCGGCGTCGTCCATCCCACCATGCTAACCAGCGGCCGCGCCCCGCGCCCTTCAGGCCGCGGTCGGGTGTCCGGCGGGTATGTCTGGAGGTTCCTCCAACGCAGGTCAGGGCCGGTCGGCGGAGGAAGTTACCCTGGGAGGGTGACATTTCCGGTAGTCGGCATGGTCGGTGGCGGCCAGCTCGCCCGTATGACCCATGAGGCGGGCATCCCCCTCGGCATCAGGTTCAAGCTGCTCAGTGACACCCCCCAGGATTCGGCGGCCCAGGTGGTCAGCGATGTCGTCATCGGCGACTACCGCGACCTGGGCGTTCTTCGTGCCTTCGCACAAGGCTGTGATGTGGTCACCTTCGACCACGAGCATGTCCCGGCGGAGCATCTGCGCGCCCTGGAAGCGGATGGCGTGGTCATCCGCCCCGGAGTCGAGGCGCTGCTGCACGCCCAGGACAAGGGTGTGATGCGCGAGCGGCTGAGCCGGGCCGGGGTGCCGTGCCCCCGCCACCGCATCGTGGCCGACCCCGAGGACGTCTCGCGGTTCGCGGCGGAAGCGGGGGAGGGCGACGGATTCCCGGTCGTCCTCAAGACGGTGCGCGGCGGTTACGACGGCAAGGGCGTCTGGGTCGTCCGCGACGTGACGGAGGCGGCCGAGCCGTTCCGCGCGGGGGTGCCCGTCCTCGCCGAGGAGATGGTCGACTTCGCCCGCGAGCTGGCCGCCAACGTCGTACGGTCCCCGCACGGCCAGGCCGTGGCCTATCCCGTCGTGGAGTCGATCCAGGTGGGCGGGGTCTGCGACACCGTGATCGCCCCGGCCCCCGGCCTCTCCGAGGAGCTCTCCGGTACGGCGCAGGAGATGGCGTTGAAGATCGCGGCGGAGCTGGGCGTGGTCGGCCATCTCGCGGTCGAGCTGTTCGAGACCCGCGACGGCCGGCTGCTGGTCAACGAGTTGGCGATGCGCCCCCACAACTCCGGTCACTGGACCCAGGACGGCGCCGTCACCTCCCAGTTCGCCAACCATGTGCGGGCCGTACTGGACCTCCCGCTCGGCGATCCGCGGCCGCGCGCGACATGGACCGTGATGACCAATGTGCTCGGCGGCGACTACCCCGATATGTACGGCGCGTATCTGCACTGCATGGCGCGCGACCCGGCGCTCAAGATTCATATGTATGGCAAGGACGTGAAGCCCGGGCGCAAGGTCGGCCACGTCAACACCTATGGCGACGACCTGGCCGATGTGCGCGAGCGCGGCCGGCACGCCGCCGACTACCTCCGAGGGACCATCACCGAATGAGCGCTCCTGTGATCGGCATCGTCATGGGCTCCGACTCCGACTGGCCCGTCATGGAAGAAGCGGCCAAGGCCCTCGACGAGTTCGAGGTCCCGTACGAGGTGGATGTCGTCTCGGCCCACCGCATGCCGCGCGAGATGGTCGCCTACGGGGAGAACGCGGCGTCCCGCGGCCTCAAGGCCATCATCGCGGGCGCGGGCGGCGCCGCCCACCTCCCGGGCATGCTCGCCTCCGTCACCCCGCTGCCGGTCATCGGGGTGCCCGTACCGCTGAAGTACCTCGACGGCATGGACTCCCTGCTGTCGATCGTCCAGATGCCCGCGGGCGTCCCGGTCGCCACCGTCTCCATCGGCGGCGCCCGCAACGCGGGCCTGCTGGCGGCCCGAATCCTGGCCGCACACGACCCCGGACTCCAGGCGCGCATGCGCGAGTTCCAGGACGAACTCAACGCCCAGGCCACGGAGAAGGGGAAGCGCCTGCGGGCGAAGGTGGACGGGGCGGGTTCGTTCGGCTTCGGCCACTGAGCCCATTCCAGCCCCGCCGGGTAACTCCAGCCCCGCCGGGTAACTCCAGCCCCGCCGGGTAACTCCAGCCCCTCCGGCGTTTGAGGAGCGGGGTCCGGGGCGGAGCCCCGGCGGGGGCCCGGGGGCGGAGCCCCCAAGGCGCCCCCACCGCACACGCACCGCGCCCCAACACGTGACTTCGACCCCGTCGCATACGAAACTACGGGCATGACTGATCACCTCGCGCAAGCCCACGACCTGCTGGCCGCCCACCCCGTCGTAGACGGCCACAACGACTTCCCCTGGGCCCTGCGCGAGCAGGTCCGCTACGACCTGGACCAGCGCGACATGGCCGCCGACCTCACCCAGCACACCCACACCGACATCCCCCGCCTCCGCGCGGGCGGCGTAGGCGCCCAGTTCTGGTCGGTGTACGTGCGCTCGGACTTCAGCGGTGACACCGCCGTCAGCGCCACCCTCGAACAGATCGACGTCGTCCGCCGCTTCACCGACCGCTACGCGACCGACCTGCGCCCCGCCCGCACCGCCGACGACATGGAGGCGGCGCGGACCGAGGGCCGCATCGCCTCCCTCATGGGCGCCGAGGGCGGCCACAGCATCAACTGCTCGCTGGCCACCCTGCGCACCCTGTACGACCTCGGCGTGCGGTATATGACGCTCACCCACAACGACAACGTCCCGTGGGCCGACTCGGCGACCGACGAGCCGAAGGCGCATGGCCTCACCCGCTTCGGCGAGGAGGTGGTGCGCGAGATGAACCGCCTGGGCATGCTCGTCGACCTCTCCCATGTCTCGGCCGACACCATGCGTGACGCGCTCCGGGTGACCGAGGCGCCCGTGGTCTTCTCGCACTCCTCCGCGCGCGCCGTCTGCGACCATCCGCGCAATATCCCCGACGATGTGCTGGGGCTGCTGCCCGCCAACGGGGGCGTGGCGATGGTCACCTTCGTCCCCAAGTTCGTCCTGCCCGAGGCGGTCGCCTGGACCAAGGCGGCGGACGAGAACATGCGCGCCCACGGAATGCATCCGCTGGAGATGACGTCCGCCGGGATAACGGTCCAGCGCGCCTTCGAGGAGGCCAACCCGCGTCCCCTGGCGACCGTGTCGACCGTCGCCGACCACCTCGACCATATGCGCGAGGTGGCGGGCATCGACCACATCGGCATCGGCGGCGACTTCGACGGCACCGCCTTCACCCCCGAGGGCCTCACCGATGTCGCGGGCTATCCGAACCTGATCGCCGAGCTTCTCGACCGCCGCTGGTCACCGGCCGACCTCGCCAAGCTGACCTGGCAGAACGCGGTCCGTACGCTGCGCGGCGCCGAGGACGTGGCGCGCACCGCGCAGAGCACCCGAGGCCCGTCCCTCGCGACCATCGACCAACTGGACGGCGCGGCCACCGCCTGACGCACCACCGCCTGACGCACCACCGCCCGGCGCACCACCCCCGGCGCACCGAGCGGCGAGCGCAACACCCCATCTGAGGCACCAACAGCCGCTTTAGCGGCTCTTGGTGCCTTTGCGATGCCTTGATGCATCGTTCACGCAATTCTCCTCTTCCCCGTTGCCCTCTGGGCGAGAGAGTCGAAGTGGTCTGACGATCTCTCACGCACTCAACGGGAAAGAGGCGTTATGCCCGACTTCACCCGCCGTAGACTTCTCGGTGCCGCCGCCGGCTCGCTCGGTGTGGGCGCGGCGGCGTCGCTGTTGCCGCCGAGTGTGCAGCAGGCGATAGCCGCCGGACCGGCCAAGGGCGGCTCCCTCCACGACATCGAGCACGTCGTCCTGCTGATGCAGGAGAACCGCTCGTTCGACCACTACTTCGGCACCCTCAAGGGAGTGCGCGGTTTCGCCGACCCGGACGCCCTGACCCTCTCCACCGGCAAGTCCGTCTTCTACCAGCCGGACGCGGAGAACCCGGACGGCTATCTGCTCCCGTTCCATCTGGACACCCACTCCACCAGCGCCCAGGCGATCCCCTCCACCAGCCACGCCTGGTCGGTGCAGCACGAGGCGTGGAACAAGGGCGCCATGGACAAGTGGCTGCCCGCGCACCGTAAGGCCGACGGCAAGAACGGCCCGTACGTCATGGGCTATCACACCCGTGCGGACATCCCGTTCCACTTCGCGCTCGCCGAGGCGTTCACGATCTGCGACAACTACTTCTGCTCGGTCTTCGGCCCCACCTGGCCCAACCGGCTGTACTGGATGACGGGCACCATCGACCCGGCGGGCCGCAAGGGCGGTCCGGTCCTGGACAACACCGCCCCGCAGCCGTACCGCTGGACGACCTACGCCGAACGCCTCCAGCAGGCGGGCGTGAGCTGGAAGGTGTACCAGGAGGAGGACGACTACGGCTGCAATCTGCTGGAGCAGTTCCAGCGGTTCCGGGACGCTAAGCCGGGCGATCCGCTGCACGACCGCGGCATGGTGGTCAGCCCCGCCGGGACGTTCGAGGAGGACGCCCGCAGCGACCGGCTGCCGACCGTCTCCTGGATCATCCCCACCAGCACCCAGTCCGAGCACCCGGACTATCTGCCCGCCGCCGGCGCCGACTACGTGGCCTCGAAGATCGAGGCCATCGCGGCCAACCCGGAGGTCTGGCGCAAGACCGTCTTCATCCTCAACTACGACGAGAACGACGGCCTGTTCGACCATGTCCCGCCGCCCACCCCCAAGCAGGGGACCGTGGACGAGTTCGTGGGCGGCCTGCCCATCGGCGGCGGCTTCCGGGTGCCCTGTCTGATCGTCTCGCCGTGGACGGTGGGCGGCTGGGCCGCGGGCCAGGCGTTCGACCACACCTCGGTGCTCCAGTTCCTGGAGCGGCTGACCGGGGTCGAGGAGCCGAACATCAGCCAGTGGCGCCGCCGCACCTTCGGCGACCTCACCTCGGCCTTCGGCTTCTCGCATGCCGCGCCGAAGCCGCCGAAGCTGCCGGACGACACGGCCGAGCAACTGGAGCAGGCCAAGAAGGACGTCGAGAACCTTCCCGAGCCGACCCTGCCGGGCGCCGACCAGAAGCCCCCGCGGCAGGAACGCGGCCACCGCCCCCGCCGCTGAAACCGACCCGACGCCACTGCCCCCACCGGAGCCCGTCCGGTGGGGGCAGTGGCCCAGGGCGAACGGCTACGCCAGCGGGCGCCCCAGCGCGCGGTAGGTCCAGCCGGCCTCGCGCCAGTGGTCGGGGTCCAGGGCGTTGCGCCCGTCCAGGATGCGGCGCTCGGCGACGACGCTGCCCAGCGCCGCCGGGTCCAGCTCGCGGAACTCGCGCCACTCGGTGAGATGCAGCACCGCATGGGCGCCCTGCGCCGCCTCGGCCGCCGTGGCCGCGTAGGCGAGGGTCGGGAAGAGGGCCCGGGCGTTCTCCATGCCCTTGGGGTCGAAGACGGTGACCTGGGCGCCCTGGAGCTGTATCTGACCGGCCACGTTGAGTGCGGGGGAGTCCCGGACGTCGTCCGAGTCCGGCTTGAAGGTCGCGCCCAGCACGGCGACCCGCTTGCCCAGGAAGCTGCCGCCGACGGCCTCGCGGGCCAGCTCGACCATATGGCCGCGGCGCCGCATATTGATCGAGTCGACCTCGCGGAGGAAGGTCAGCGCCTGGTCGGCGCCCAGCTCACCGGCGCGCGCCATGAAGGCCCGGATGTCCTTGGGCAGACAGCCGCCGCCGAAGCCGATCCCGGCCCGCAGGAACTTGCTTCCGATGCGCTCGTCGTAGCCGATGGCCTCGGCGAGCTTGACCACATCGCCGCCCGCCGCCTCGCATACCTCGGCCATGGCGTTGATGAAGGAGATCTTCGTCGCCAGGAAGGAGTTGGCCGCGACCTTCACCAGCTCGGCGGTCGGGAAGTCGGTCACCACGAAGGGCGAGCCCTCGGCGATGGGCGTCTCGTACACCTCGCGGAGCAGCTTCTCGGCCCGGTCGCCGGCGACGCCGACCACGATCCGGTCCGGGTGCAGGGTGTCCTGGACGGCGAATCCCTCGCGCAGGAACTCCGGGTTCCAGGCCAGCTCCGCGTCCGCCCCCACCGGGGCCAGCTCGGCCAGCCGGGCCGCGAGCAGGTCGGCGCTGCCGACCGGCACCGTGGACTTGCCCACGACCAGTGCGGGGCGGCGCAGATGCGGGGCGAGCGAGTCCACCGCGGCGTTGACGTAACTCATGTCACAGGCGTACTCGCCGTGCTTCTGCGGGGTGTTCACACAGATGAAGTGGATGTCGCCGAACTCCCCGGCCTCCTCGTAGGAGGTGGTGAAGCGCAGCCGCCCGGTGGCGCCCTCGATGCCCGCGACATGGCGCCGCAGCAGGTCCTCGAGGCCGGGCTCGTACATCGGCACCCGGCCCTCGGTGAGCATCGCGATCTTCTCGGGCACGATGTCGAGGCCGAGCACCTCGAAGCCCAGTTCCGCCATGGCCGCTGCGTGGGTGGCGCCGAGGTAGCCGGTGCCGATCACAGTGATCTTGAGGGCCATGCAGTGCTCCAGAACGGTCGATCGCAGATGCGGTGCCTGAGCATAGTCGGGACCACGGGACGGGCTCAGCGACTCTGTCGGGTAACTCACGTATACGTACCGGGCCGTCGCCCCTAGAATTCAGTTACTTAACGGTAGTTAGCACTCTTGGGGAGTGAGAGGCTTGGCGTCCTCGGTGAACGACTTCGACCTGTACCGGCCGTCCGAGGAGCATGACATGCTCCGGGACGCCGTCCGCTCTCTCGCCGAGGCGAAGATAGCCCCCTTCGCGGCAGAGGTCGACGAGGGGGCCCGCTTCCCCCAGGAGGCGCTCGACGCCCTGGTCGCGAACGATCTGCACGCGGTGCACGTCCCCGAGTCCTACGGCGGCTCCGGCGCGGACGCGCTGGCCACCGTGATCGTCATCGAGGAGGTCGCCCGGGTCTGCGCCTCGTCCTCGCTGATCCCCGCGGTCAACAAGCTGGGCTCGCTGCCGGTCATCCTCTCCGCCTCCGAGGAGCTGAAGAAGAAGTACCTGGCGCCGCTCGCCAAGGGCGACGCGATGTTCTCGTACTGCCTCTCCGAGCCGGACGCGGGCTCGGACGCGGCGGGGATGAAGACCAAGGCGGTGCGCGACGGCGACTCCTACGTCCTCAACGGCGTCAAGCGCTGGATCACCAACGCCGGGGTCTCCGAGTACTACACGGTGATGGCCGTCACCGACCCCGAGAAGCGCTCCAAGGGCATCTCCGCCTTCGTCGTCGAGAAGTCCGACCCGGGCGTCTCCTTCGGCGCCCCGGAGAAGAAGCTCGGCATCAAGGGCTCCCCGACCCGTGAGGTCTATCTCGACAACGTCCGCATCCCCGCCGACCGCATGATCGGCGAAGAGGGCACCGGCTTCGCCACCGCCATGAAGACCCTCGACCACACCCGGATCACCATCGCCGCGCAGGCCCTCGGCATCGCCCAGGGCGCCCTGGACTACGCCAAGGGGTACGTCCAGGAGCGCAAGCAGTTCGGCAAGCCGATCGGCGACTTCCAGGGCGTCCAGTTCATGCTCGCCGACATGGCCATGAAGCTGGAGGCCGCCCGGCAGCTCACCTACGCGGCGGCGGCCAAGTCCGAGCGGGTCTCCGCCGGCGGCGGCAAGGAGGACCTGACGTTCTTCGGCGCCGCGGCCAAGTGCTACGCCTCGGATGCCGCGATGGAGATCACCACGGACGCCGTCCAGCTTCTCGGCGGCTACGGCTACACCCGTGACTACCCGCTCGAGCGGATGATGCGCGACGCCAAGATCACGCAGATTTATGAAGGCACCAACCAGGTCCAGCGCATTGTGATGGCGCGCAACCTTCCGTAGAGCCTTTGTCACGGGTCAGCGCCCCAGGGCGGCTTTGCCGCCCTGGGGCGCTGGGCGGCTTTGCCGTCCGCCGTGGGGCAGGCGATCGAAGGCGTCAGACGCCTTGATGCCTTGGACCGATCTATTTGCGCGTCAGAGGCTGTTTCGGTGTTCCTCGAGGGAAGCTCACCGTGCACGCTATCGGTCGTCCACTCCCGCTCAACCTGCCTTCGTAAGCTCGTCGTTGAGCGTCCCCTTGTTGATCGCCAAGCGGTGGCGTGAGCAATCACGCGGCAAGAAGGGACAGGCCAGTGACAACGGTCACGGAAGCGCAGACGATGACACCCCGATTCCTGTGGCTGGACCTGACACGGAAGTGCCAGCTCCGCTGCACGCACTGCTACAACTCATCCGGGCCCGACGGTACCCACGGCGCCATGCCCCGTGACGACTGGATCAGCGTTCTGGACCAGGCCGCATGCCTGGGCGTCCGCAGCGTTCAGTTCATCGGCGGCGAGCCGACCATGCACCCTCACGCCGCCGTCCTTGCCGAGCACGCGCTGGCCCTCGGCCTGCACGTCGAGATCTTCAGCAATCTCGTCCACATCACGGCGAAGTGGTGGACGTTCCTCCAGTGCGAAGGGGCCAGCCTTGCCACGTCGTACTACTCAGACCAGGCTGCGCACCACAATGCGATGACCGGCCGCCCCAGCCATGCCCGGACGCGGGGGAACATCGCGAAAGCCGTTCGACTGGGCATCCCGCTGCGTGTAGGTGTCATCGGCGATAGCGAGGAGACCATCGACGCGTCCCGGCGTGATCTTGAGTCCTTGGGCGTGGCGAGGATCGGTGTGGATCACGTTCGCCCCTTCGGGCGGGGTGGGCAGGACCAGGAGTCGGACGCATCTGGGCTCTGCGGCCGGTGCGGTTCCGGCAGGGCTGCCATCGGCCCTGGCGGCGAGGTTTCCCCGTGTGTCTTCTCTGGTTGGATGAGCGTGGGGAACGTTCAGGAAGACGCCTTGGCCGATATCCTCGGCGGCGCCGCCATGGCCGAGGCGAACGCGGCGATCCGCAGCGCGGTCCGCACTCGGCCCGAGTTCCAATGCGAGCCGAAAAGGTGCTACCCCGACCACAGCCCTTGTTACCCTGCTCAAACTCCCTGCAACCCCCAAGGGCAAGTGCCTCCCGCATGCAGCCCTGATGATCAGGAATGCAGCCCAGGCACTCCGTCTACGTACTGCAACCCAAGGAGATAGCGCCCTGATGACTCTCGATCCCGGTCCCGGGTTCAGGGCGTTGATCAGGCCGTACACGGGCCAGGTGACCTGTATCGGTCCGCCTGACGGGCACGGGTTCAGCACGGATCTCCTTGCCGTCGTCGAATGCGAGAACGGGCCCTTCTTCGTCAAGGCGATGAAGAACCGCCCCGGTGGCCGGCGTGATCAGATGGTGCGGGAGAAGGTGATCAACCCGTTCGTTCGATCGGTCGCCCCGGCCCTGCTCTGGTCAGCTGAAAACGAGGAATGGATCGTCCTCGGGTTCGAGATGGTCAAGGGACGAGAGACCGACTTCAAGCCTGCCTCAGCAGACCTGCCGGAGGTTGTGGATCTTCTCAATCGCATCCACGACATGGAGCTTCCGAGGGTCGTCCGGGACTGGACAGAGACCCGGTGGGACTGGTTCGCCGACAGGGGCGCTCCAGCGCTGTTCCGGGGCGACACGCTACTCCACGCGGATATCAACCCGAGCAATCTGCTCATCGGCCAGCGGTCCTGGGTCGTGGACTGGTCTTGGCCGACCAGAGGCGCGGCGTTCATCGATCCGGCCATGCTCGTGGTGCAGCTCGTTGCCGCCGACCACACCCCGGAGAGTGCCGAGTCGTGGGCGTCCGCATGCGCGGCCTGGGTGAACGCCGACCCCGAGGCCATCGACGCCTTCGCGGTGGCCTACGCCCGTATGAACCGCCACAGGGCCCTTCGGAGGCCCGGAGAGCGGTGGCTGGCTGCCATGGCTGAGGCAACCGAGGCGTGGGCCACACACCGAGGCGTGTACCTGTGAACCACGTGATCGGCGGCGGCTCGTGGCCTGTGGGGACGGGTAAGTGAGCACGGGGAAATCCTGGAGGACGCCCTCTAAAGTCGTCGTGGCGAGGCTACCTGACGAGGGGGTCGGGGGCGATGCTCCGAGCGCGCTCGTAGAGGGCCTGAGCTGCTCGATTCTTGAGGTAAGGGCGAATGCGAGAATACATATTCGAAATACTTCGGTCGCATTGGCCTGATTGGACTTGCGGATAGATGTCCACGACTTTCTTCCATGTGGCGCATGCGACTTCGAGGTGGCCAACCTCTAGCTGCCGCTCAGCAAGCATGGACAGATAACGGATCCGGTTCCGGCGAAATGACTGGTGTCGTAGCTTATCGGATTCCTCAAGTGCCTCGATGGAGCCACGAACATCGCTCAATTCGTACCGCACCTGACCAATGTGATACGTGAGCGATGATGGATTATATGAGCCGAACGTTTTCGATCGGGATTCGGCCTTCTCCATGGCGACCTCTGCTTCTTTGAGGTGCCTAAAGGCGTTATTGCGCTCCCCGAGCTGTGCGGCAGCGTGTGCCTGTTGTCCAGCAAGGAAGGCCCGCATTCTCGGCCCCGCGTTGGGGGAAGCAGCGGCAGCGGAATTCGCTAGTTTCATAGCTTCTCGGCCGTGCCCGATATCAACCGCTTGAACGCTCATGCCTCGCAGCGTAGTGCAGAAAGTCAGGTGATCCTCTGAGGCTCCAGCCAACTCCAAAGCCTTCAAGTAATACTTCTGAGCCAGTCCGTGAACCCCTTCATCCACAGCCATATACCCGGTGAGGTAACACAGGTCCGACGCAGCCGACATCATCGCTTTACGGACTTCTTCTGTGGCGTCGGCCCGGAGGTACGGAGCCACCGTATTGACAAGGAAAGCTGCGGCCATGGGTCGCGCATGGCGGCCGCCGAACTGATCATCAAGCTCTGAGATCCGTTCGGTCATGGCCACGACCGTATGGACATCAGGCATCCCTATGTGCTGCACTCGCCCTGTCTGAATGGCTTCCATGCGGCCCACAACGTCCGGCCAGTTGGGTACCGTCAGCGCGACAGAGAAGAGGCTCACGCCAAGGACACTGCGGCGCGAGGGGTCCATGTCCTGCCTCCCCAAGTCGATCAACGCCTCAACGGTACCCAGGCGTGCGTTCGACTCGTCGGCAGGCAGGGGGAACCCTGCCTCAGCGTGCGTGATCGGGCGGCCCAGCTTGCGGGCGAACGCCTCCAGGATCAGCGGTCGGGCAGCCTCTTTCGGCATGTGCCCCCGAAGCCACTGATGAGCGGACGGCTCCCGGTACTTCTGCGGTGTTCCGCGTTCCGTGCCGATGCGGTTGACCTCCTGTGCGAGCTGCCGCAGCGTCCACCCGGTCTCTCGGAACAGCCGTTCCAGGCCCTTGTTCGGCTCCCGCTCACTCACTCGGCGCTCAACTCCTCAGCTAAAGCAGGCGCTTAAAGCTCTTAAAAACCGCCGTTCTCGCCACGGTACCGCGATGCGTAGCGGAGCGGTTGCCTAGAGCGAGAAGGACCCCCGCGACCGTGCGACCGGTCCGGGGGCGTGGTCAACGCTGAAGAGGAGCGTCAACCTGAGAGAGCGTATCGCCCGATCCATGGAACGGTGGGGACGAAGGTTATTCCCCGTCCCTGGGCGCCATCGGACGACCGATGCCTCAAAGCCCACACCGGCACGCGTCGCCGACGGACCAGCGTGCGGAGACCCTGAAGAAGAAGATCGACAAGCACCTTGGGCGCGGAGGGCAGACCCGATGACCTCATGCGCCACGTGCACCCGGCTGAAGCAGGAGAAGGCCAAGGCCGAGGAAGCCGGTGACTATCGGCTGGCCGCCGATCTTGAACTGAAGATCCGGCACCATCCGGACGGTCACACGATGCCTCCGTTCGGCCCTCGATGGGGGTGGATCGGGTGAACGAGCCGACACCGTACAACGGGCCGCAACCGGGCGAGGAGGCTTACGACGCTGCCGCAGAGCGCACGGGCATCCTCCAAGCCATCTGTGACGTCGATGAACTCGCCTTCGACCACCGCATGCCGGGCCCACTCGTCGCGTTCCTCCGCCGCCAGAGGGGCGGACAGGAGTGGATGACCGACTCCAGGAACCTCCAGTTCCCCGAGGCAGCACGACCGCACCCCAACCCCGGCGACACATAGTCGCCTTGACGCATCCCATGACTCCACCCGCCGGACGGTGTTGATCCCCGCCCGGTGGGTGGGTGAGCCCCCGCCCCGATCGTTCGCAACAGGAAGGGCCAGCGGTCGGGGCGGGTCAGCAAGTGCCGTGCACCACTCGAACCAGGGAGAGAACACAGCAATGACAGCAGTAGCGAACGACCAGCGGACCGGCCGCTCACTGGTCAGCGAAGAGTTATTCGGCAGCCTCGCTCACTTCATGGCCACCCACAACGGGCAGACCCCGGAGCGGGCCGAGCGCATCGCCGACCAGGCGGTTGCGTTCCTCGCCACCGTGGCCACCGCCACCGTGCCCATGGTCCCGTCGGACGACGTGGACATGGGACTGCACGCCTTCATCCTGCACACCAAGGCGTACGCGGAGTTCTGCGACCAGCACGCCGGGCGCTTCCTGAACCACAACCCCGCCCCCGGCGGCGGCGGTCGCACCCTGGAAGCCGTCGCCACCACGGCGCATGCCATGAAAACGGCGGGCTTCATGGTCTTCGATGACCTGTGGACCGTGAACGGTGAGAGCGCCGCGCAGTGTGACTCGGACTGCGGACGGGACTACAGGGCCAACTGACCGCCTGTAATGTCCGGCCGATGACGTGAAGCGGGACCGGCTCTCACAGAGGGCCGGTCCCGCCTCTGGGAGGAGTTGCGCTGTGATCCATTCGGGGCCGTACGAACTACCGGGTAGCGTGCTCGACACGCTTACGCCCGTGTCGAAGCGACAGGTACTGAACCGTCGTGGATCAACCGTTTGGGAGATCACTACAGACGGAGGCAGACATGCCGCAAAGGTCGGGTATCCAAGCGCGACGCATGCATGGACGGCCTTAGCTCCTGCCCGTGAGGGCACCATCTTGCAGCAGCTCAGCCCCGGAGGGGTGAGTTACGGCGACTGGGAGCACGGCACCTGGAACATCCAGCCCTGGCACCAGGGCGAGAGCCTGTATGACCTGTGGCAGCCGCACCGCGCCGAGGGGGCCTCATCAGAGCCCGATCTAGGCGAAGCGCTGTCGTGTGCGGAAGCCGTGGCCGCACTGCATGCCACAGGGTGGGCCCACGGAGACGTCCAACCCGCGCACTTGATCATCAGCCCCGAGGGAACGGCACTCATTGATCTCGCCCTGGCTCACGGCGGCGACATCCCCGCCGCGTACGACTTCGGCTATCGGGGCTGTCTCGTCCACTACGAGGGCCCCGAGATCTCCCGGAGCGTGCTGGAGACCGGTACGGCCACCCCGACCTTGGCGGCGGACGTCTACGCCCTTGGTGCCTCGCTCTTCATCAGCGCGACCGGACTGCGCCACGTGGCGTACCCCGACGACGCCAGCCGCAAGGATCAGCGGCAAGCCATCGTGGACGGACCGCACCGCCCAGTGAAGGTGCCCGGAGTGCTCGGCAAGCTCATCGAAGCCATGCTCAGCCCCGATCCTGCCGACCGGCCCACGAGTGCCGAAGTCTGCAAGGAACTGAGCAGCGGACACTGAGCCCCTTGATCCGCCCCGCCCACCAGGTGCAGCGCATCGTGATGGCGCGCAACCTTCCGTAATCCTCCGGGACGGACGAGCGGCGCCGGGCCCGATCGGGCCCGGCGCCGCTCGTCCGTCCCGGAGGATTACGGAAGGTTGCGCGCCATCACGATGCGCTGCACCTGGTGGGCGGGGCGGATCAAGGGGCTCAGTGTCCGCTGCTCAGTTCCTTGCAGACTTCGGCACTCGTGGGCCGGTCGGCAGGATCG
>NZ_JAHLEM010000321.1 GCF_018883605.1 Streptomyces niphimycinicus
GCTTGGATCAGTTGCTGGAGACCGTGACCTTGTCGTCGTTCTTCAGCTCGCTCATGAGCTGCTTGACCTTGGTCATGTCCCACTGCACCGCGCTGCCCTTGGAGGTGGCCAGGCCGGGGTTGGAGACGGGCATGTTCATCTGCTTGCCGTCACCGCCGGAGACGCTCTTCATCGCGAAGAACATGTCCTTCACGTCCCACAGGCTCATGTCCTTGTCGACGACCAGGTTGTCCAGGCCGGCGCCCATCGTCGGGTAGAGCTTGAACGGGTTCATGATCGTGCTCGGCGAGGCCGCCTTGTTGGCCAGCGCGGAGAGGAACTTCTGCTGGTTCTTGGTGCGGTCCAGGTCGCCGCCGGCGAGGCCGTAGCGCTGCCGGACGAAGGCGAGCGCCTGCTGGCCGTCCAGCGTCTGCTTGCCCTTCTTCAGGTCATTGCCGGACTTCTTGTCCTTCATGTCCTGCGGGACGTCGATGTCGACGCCGCCGACCCCGTCCACGAGATTGGCGAAGCCGTCGAAGCCGATCTCCGCATAGTGGTCGATCTTCAGGCCGGTGTTGTACTCGATCGTGCGGACGAGCAGCGAGGGGCCCTCGGAGGAGTACGACGCGTTCAGCTTGTTCTGGCTCTGCGGGATCCGCCGGCCGCTCTCCGAGCCGGTGAAGGCCGGAATGGTGACCCAGGAGTCACGCGGGAGGCTGACCATGGTGTTCCCGTTCTCACCGACATGGAGAAGGATCATGGAGTCGGTGCGGCGGCCGTCGGCCGAGCCGGTGTGCAGCTTCTTCTTGTCCGCGTCGGACATGCCCTCGCGGCTGTCCGAACCCACGATCAGGTAGTTGGTGCCCTTGCCGCCGCCCGGCCGGTCCTCGACCTTGCTGAGGTCGACCTCGTTGCGGAGCTTGGAGTCGGCCCAGATGTAGGTGCCGATGCCGACGGCGAGCAGCAGGACGACCAGGGTGACCAGGCCGATGGTTATCCGGCGCTTCCAGTTCTTCGGCCTCACCGGACGCGGGCCGGGGCCGCCCGGACCGCCGGGGCCGTGGGGGCCACCGCCGCCCGGTCCGCCGTTGCCGTGGCCGTAGACCTGCCCCGTGTTGTAGCCGTCGTCGTAGTCGTCATAGCCCTGGGACGCCTGCTGCCGCGGAATGGTGCCGTGCGGCGAGAGGTCGGGCGGCAGTGGCGGTTCGTTGTAGGGCGGCGGACCGCCCGCACCGGGCGCCGAGCGCCTCACTTGCGGCATGGCGCGGGCCCCCTCCGGTTCGGGGCTGCCGCTACCACGTCCGTACCGGCCGCTGCGGTCGCCGGTCGATCCCTGGGGCCATTCGCTCATGCAAGGCAGTGTGCCTGGTCGAGTGGGTCGCCTTACAGGGCGGGGGCCGGATCGGGGCACGGCTGTTGCAGACCTGATAAGAATCCGGTCCGCATAAGGTGGACGGCATGACCAATCAGGCCCACGGTGCGGAACCGGAGCTTCCGGGTAAGCCCACCTCCGCATCCCGTACCACGCTGTCACACATCATGACGGGCAGTGACACCAATCTCCTCGGCACCGTCCATGGTGGCGTGATCATGAAACTGGTGGACGACGCGGCCGGAGCGGTCGCCGGCCGCCACTCCGAGGGGCCCGCGGTCACCGCGTCGATGGACGAGATGGTCTTCCTCGAACCGGTCAGAGTCGGCGACCTGGTCCATGTGAAGGCCCAGGTCAACTGGACCGGCCGGTCCTCCATGGAGATCGGCGTACGGGTGCTGGCCGAGCGGTGGAACGAGTCCACGCCCGCCACCCAGGTCGGCAGCGCCTATCTGGTCTTCGCCGCCGTCGACGCCGACGGCAAGCCCCGGCCGGTGCCCGCGGTCATCCCGGGGACCGAGCGGGACAAGCGGCGCTACCAGGAGGCCGAGATCCGCCGGACCCACCGGCTGGCCCGGCGCCGCGCGATCAAGGAACTCCGCGCCCAGCGCGTCGCCCCGCGCCCCGCCGACGACGTCGCCGACGACACCGAGGACGCCCACCGGCGGTGACTCCTCGGGTCAGAGGGCGATCCCTCGGGTCAGAGGGCGATCCCTCGGCTCAGAGGGCGTGCGTGGCGCCCTCGGGGCAGACGACCTCGTCGCCGGTGATGGCCTCGAACCCGGCAGGGTCGCTCCGCGGCTTCTCCACCCGGACCGGCCGCACATCTTTGTAGTCCGCGCCGATCGTGATCTGCATCACCGCGCCCTGTCCGACCACCGGCTTCAGCCGGGCCCCGGGCAGCGCGGCGGCCAGCGAGCGCACCGAGCGGTCCCAGACGGGGTCGTACGCGATCACCGTGTGCTGGACGTCGGGGGTCGCGGCATCGGCGGGGGAGCCGGTGGTGGCGAAGCCGGTGGCATGCAGCGCGCGGTCCGCGCGGCGGGCGAGCCCCGCCGTATCGGTGCCGTTGAGCACGTGCACCCGGACCCGGCCCGGGTCCACGTCGACCGGGGTGGCGCCGGACGGCTTCGGGTGGTGGGCGACCAGCGGCCGGTCCTCGCGGAGGGTGGTGAAGAGCCGCCCGGCCTTGGGCTGGTCCCAGCGGAGCGTGGAGCCGGCCCCCTGCACCGCGACGCCGGGCAGGATCACCGGGACCGAGGCGAACTCCGAGGACGCGGGGGTCACACCGCTCATCGCCCGTCCCAGGGCCACCATGTCCGCCGCCCCGAAGCCGTGATCGGCGCGGACCGAGCCCAGCAGGGCCCCGGCCACCCGGTTGAACCGCACCGGGTTGAGCAGGATGCCACCGGCCGTGGTCTGGTGGACCACGGCGGCCAGGAAGCGCTGCTGGCGCTGGATCCGGCCCAGGTCGGAGGTGCCGTCGACATGCCGGGAGCGGACGTACTGGAGCGCCTGGCCGCCGTTCAGGACGTGGGTGCCGGCCGCCAGGTCGAGCCCGGTGTGGTCGTCCTTCAGCGGCCGTGAGGTGCAGATCTTGACCCCGCCGAGCACATCGACCGTCTTCATGAAGCTGGTGAAGTCCACCTCGAGGTAGTGGTCGATATGGACGCCGGTCAGATGCTCCACGGTGCGCACGGTCAGGCTCGGCCCGCCCTCGGCGTACGCGGCGTTGAGCTTGCGCGGATGGCGCGGATGGCGCTTGCCGGTGGCGTCGGTGTACGCCGGGATCTGGGCGTACGAGTCGCGGGGCAGGCTGACCGCGCTGACCCGGCGGTGGTCGCCCGACAGATGCATCAGCACGATCGTGTCGGTGCAGCGGCAGGGGGCTCCGCCCAGCCGGTACAGCGCCTTCTCCCGAGGCGTGATCTTCTCCCGTCCGTCCGTGCCGACCACGAGGAAGTTGACGCCCCCGCCGGTGTTCTTCGGCCGGTTGTCCAGGCCGCCGAAGGCATCCACCCGGTGGATCCCGGAATCGAGCTCACTGACCAGCAGATGCCCGATGCCGCTGACCGCCAGCACCAGAGCGGCGCCGCCCGTGGCGAGCCGCAGCCCCCATCGGGGGCGGCGGGAGCGGGGGCGCGGCGGGCGCGGCGATCGGGCCGGTGCACTCACTCCGGGGACCTCCGTGAACGGGTGGGCTGGGCGGAACCGCCTCACCGTAGGCCCATACGACGATCGCTTTGACGGCCCCACGCCGCCCGGGTGGCGCACTGCCACCCGGGCGGCGCGTTCCGGTGTCGCCCATTCGCGGTAACGTGGGCGCGATATCGCAGTCTTTTGGGGCCCCACCCCCAGTCACCTGGGGCCCGGCCCCCGAACCCCGAGGTGCCATGCCCCCGCATCAGCTCCCGGCCGTCTCCGTGATCATGCCGGTGCTCAATGAGGAACGCCATCTGCGCAATGCCGTGCGGCACATCCTGGAGCAGGAGTACGACGGTGAGATGGAGGTGGTGATCGCGCTCGGCCCGTCCGCGGACCGCACCGACGAGATCGCCGCCGAACTGGTGGCGGAGGACCCCCGGGTGCATACGGTCCCCAACCCCACGGGCCGCACCCCCGCCGCCCTGAACGCGGCGATCAAGGCATCCCGCCATCCGGTGGTGGTGCGGGTCGACGGCCATGGCATGCTCTCGCCGAACTACATCGCGACCGCCGTACGGCTCCTGGAGGAGACCGGCGCGCAGAACGTCGGCGGGATCATGCACGCCGAGGGCGAGAACGACTGGGAGAAGGCCGTCGCCGCCGCCATGACCTCCAAGATCGGGGTGGGCAACGCGGCCTTCCACACCGGCGGCGAGGCGGCCCCCGCCGAGACCGTCTATCTGGGCGTCTTCCGGCGCGAGGCGCTGGAGCAACAGGGCGGCTACAACGAGGAGTTCATCCGCGCCCAGGACTGGGAGCTGAACTTCCGGATCCGCGAGGCCGGCGGGCTCATCTGGTTCTCGCCCGAGCTGAAGGTCTCCTACCGGCCGCGGCCGAGCGTGCGGGCCCTGGCCAAGCAGTACAAGGACTACGGGCGCTGGCGCCATGTCGTCGCCCGCTTCCACCAGGGCTCGATCAATCTGCGCTATCTCGCCCCGCCGACCGCCGTCGTCGCCATCGCGGCGGGCATCGTGGTCGGCGCGGCCGTCACCCCCTGGGCCTTGGTGATCCCCGGCGGCTATCTGGCCGCGATCGTCGCGGGCTCGGTCCCGGCGGGCAAGGGGCTTCCGGTGCCGGCCCGGCTGCGGGTCCCGGTGGCGCTCGCGACCATGCACATGTCCTGGGGCTGGGGCTTTCTGACCAGCCCGCGGGCGCTCGCCAAGCGGGTCATCGCCAGCCGCCGCCCGGCGGTCATGGCCCCGTAGCCCTACGCGAAGGGGCCGGACCCGCTGGTGGACGCTGTTGGCTAATCCGGCTTCCGGCCGTGACGTCGGCCTTCAAGACCCGGTTGTGGTTTTGAAGGCCGACGTTGGCG
>NZ_JAHLEM010000322.1 GCF_018883605.1 Streptomyces niphimycinicus
CCGGGTCTTGAAGGCCGACGTCACGGCCGGAAGCCGGATTAGCCAACAGCGTCCGCTTATCCGCGGGACCGGCCCCGTGGCGTGCCGACGGTGTGGCGTCCTATCGTTCCGAACCCGTCGGTCGCCCCGGGGCGCCGGGGCGACGCCTCGGGCCGTCCGTACCGCCGAGAGAGGAACCCCCGCCTATGCGACCGCATCTGTCCCCGCGTCATGCGCTGATCGCCGCGCTGGCCACCGCCGTGCTGGCCACGGGGGCCACCGCCGCCTTCGCGGCTCCGGCCGGTCCGGCCGGTCCGGCCGGTCCGGCCCGTGTCCACGGCACGCTGCGGCCGCTGGTCGAGCTGTCCGCACAGCGGGTGCTGGTGGCCGATGAGGTCGCCGCCGCGAAGTGGGGCACGGACAGCCCGATCGGCGACCCGGCGCGGGAGCGGGAGGTGCTGGACGATGTGGCGCGGCAGGCGGAGGAGCTGGGCGCCGACCCCGTGGCGACGTCGAGGATCTTCCGCGACCAGATCGAGGCCAGCAAGGTCGTCCAGCGCGGCCTCTACCGCCGCTGGGACGCAGACCCCGCACAGGCGCCCACCGAACGCCCCGACCTCGGGCGGATCCGGCTGGAGATCAACCGGATCAACGGCGAACTCGTGCGCGCCATCGCGGACTCGGCAGCCGTGCGGGAGGCGCCCTCCTGCGTGGGACGCCTTACGGCCGGGGCCGCGGCGGTGATCCATGGGCGGCACCTGGATGCGCTGCACAGTGTGGCGTTGGGGCGGTCGCTGCCGTCGGTGTGCGAGCGGGGGGCGCGGTAAGGGTTGGGCACGAGGGGGCACGAGGGTCGGCCTTACGGGGCGCCCGGCGGATCTGTCCCCTACCCGCCCCTCCCCGAAACCGGGGGCCCGGCCCCCGGCCCCCGCTGGGGCTCCGCCCCTGGCCCCCGCTCCTCAAGCGCCGGAGGGGCTGGATTGCGCCCCGCCCCTCCCCGAAACCGGGGGCCCGGCCCCCGGCCCCCGCTGGGGCTCCGCCCCTGGCCCCCGCTCCTCAAGCGCCGGAGGGGCTGGATTGCGCCCCGCCCCTCCCCGAAACCGGGGGCCCGGCCCCCGGCCCCCGCTGGGGCTCCGCCCCTGGCCCCCGCTCCTCAAGCGCCGGAGGGGCTGGATTGCGCCCCGCCCCTCCCCGAAACCGGGGGCCCGGCCCCCGGCCCCCGCTGGGGCTCCGCCCCTGGCCCCCGCTCCTCAAGCGCCGGAGGGGCTGGATTGGTTCCTCGCCTCTTCCCGTTACCGGGGGCTTCGCCCCTGGACCGCGGGGCCCTGGGGCGAGCCTCGATTTCCGGAAGGCCCCCTGGGCAGCGGGGTCTGGGGCGGAGCCCCGTCACGCGGCGGAGCCGCATATCGGTTCAGCCGTGCGAGGTATCCCCGTCCGCCTCCTGCGCCACCGCCCGCGCCCAGCGATAGTCCGCCTTGCCGCTGGGCGAGCGCTGGATGCGGTCCGTGAAGACGACCGTACGCGGGATCTTGTAGCCCGCGAGCCGCTCCCGGCAGTGTTCGCGGATCGCGTCGGCCGTGAGGCCGGACGGTTGTGTCCGGGGCTGGACGACGGCCGCGACGCGATGGCCCCAGCGGGGGTCGGGGACGCCCGCCACCAGGGCGTCGTATACGTCCGGATGGGCCTTCAGGGCCTGTTCGACCTCTTCGGGGTAGACCTTCTCGCCGCCGGTGTTGATGCACTGCGAACCGCGTCCGAGGACGGTGATCACGCCCTGTTCGTCGACGGTGGCCATGTCGCCGAGCAGCACCCAGCGTTCCCCGTCCGCCTCGAAGAACGTCTCGGCGGTCTTCTTCGCGTCGTTGTAGTAGCCGAGCGGCACATGGCCGCGCTGGGCGATCCGGCCGGGCTCGCCGGGGGCCACCGGGGCGAGGGTGGCCGGGTCCACCACCGTCGTACGGGCGTTGACGTGCAGCCGGAAGCCCTTCTCGGGGCCGGAGTCGTCGGTGGCCGTGCCGTTGAATCCGGATTCCGAGGAGCCGAAGTTGTTCAGCAGCAGGGTGTGCGGGGCGAGTTCGGCGAACTGGGCGCGTACGGTCTCCGACAGGATCGCGCCCGAGCTGCTGACGCTGAGCAGGGAGGAGAGGTCGGTGCCCTTGAGAGGCCCGGTCAGGGCGTCCACCAGGGGTCGCAGCATCGCGTCGCCGACCAGCGAGACGGTGGTGACCTTCTCCCTCTCGACCGTCCTCAGCACATCCTGGGGCACGAACTTTCGGTGCAGCACCACCTTCTGACCGAAGTTGAACGCGATAAAGGCCGTAAGGGTGGAGGTGCCGTGCATCAGCGGCGGGGTGGGGAAGAAGACCAGCCCCTCGCCGCCCGTGGCCACCCGCTCGGCCAGTTCCTCCGGGCGCCCGACGGGCCGGCCGGTCGGCGCGCCGCCGCCCAGCCCGGAGAAGAAGAGGTCCTCCTGCCGCCACATCACGCCCTTGGGCATACCGGTGGTGCCGCCGGTGTAGATGATGAAGCGGTCGTCGGCGGACCGCGCCGGAAAGCCGCGCTCGGGTGACCCGGACGCCTCGGCGTCGGCGAACGGCACGGACGTACGGGGGCCGTCCCCGGCGCCGACCCGCACCAGGTGGCGCAGCCTGTCGGTGTGCGGCAGCGCGGCGGCCACCCGCTCGCCGAACTCGGCGTCGTAGACCAGCGCGGCCAGGTCCGCGTCGCGGTAGAGATAGACCAACTCGTCTTCGACATAGCGGTAGTTGACGTTCACCGGCACCGCCCGGATCTTCACGCAGGCCAGAGCGGTCTGGAGGTACTCCACGCCGTTGCACAGATGCAGTCCGACATGCTCGCCCGGGGCGATACCGCTGTCCCGCAGATGGTGGGCGAGCCGGTTGGCGGCCGTGTCGAGCTGGGCGTAGGTGAGCCGCCGCTCGGCTCCGGTGCCGGGATGGTCCAGGTACACCAGCGCCTCTCTGCCTGGCACCGTGTCGACGATCGACTCGAACAGGTCGGCAAGGTTGTACTCCATGGCTCCTCCTGACCCCTCGATCCGGCGGCTCGGCGCTCATTAGAGCCGCGCGGGGATGAGGTGGGAAGGCCCCCGGTCGAAGAAATCTGACTGAGCATCAGATTTCTCTTGAAGTCGGCCTTCCCCTGCTGCAACCTGTTCTAGGTCTCGAGACGGGAGGACGTCGTGACAAGCGGGACCGAACACCTCATCGTCGAGCGCGTCGGCGCGACCCTGGTGCTCACCTTGAACCGGCCGGAGGCCAGGAACGCGCTCTCGCTGCCGATGCTGGTCGGGCTGTACGACGGCTGGACCGAGGCCGACGAGGACGACGCCGTGCGCTCCGTGGTGCTAACCGGCGCCGGTGGGGCCTTCTGCGCGGGAATGGACCTCAAGGCGCTCGCGGGCGGCGGCCGGATGGCCGGGCAGCACGTCCGCGACCGCCTCGCCGCCGACCCCGATCTGCACTGGAAGGCGATGCTCCGCCACCATCGGCCGCGCAAGCCGGTGATCGCCGCCGTCGAGGGCCCCTGTGTCGCGGGCGGCACCGAGATCCTTCAGGGCACCGACATCCGGGTCGCCGGGCGCGGCGCCACCTTCGGGCTCTTCGAGGTGCGGCGCGGGCTGTTCCCCATCGGCGGCTCCACCGTACGGCTGGCCCGCCAACTGCCCCGCACCCACGCCCTGGAGATGCTGCTGACCGGGCGCCCCTATCCGGCCGAGGAGGCGGCGCGGATCGGGCTGATCGGCCATGTCGTCCCGGACGGCACGGCGCTGGAGAAGGCCCTGGAGATCGCCGAGCTGATCAACGCCAACGGCCCGCTCGCCGTCGAGGCGGTCAAGGCGTCCGTCTACGAGACCGCCGAGATGACTGAGTCCGACGGCCTGAAGTCCGAACTCGAACGCGGCTGGCCCATCTTCGACACCGCCGACGCCAAGGAGGGTTCGAAAGCCTTCACGGAGAAACGGCCGCCGGTCTACCGCCGGGCGTGATCCCCCAACACCTCAGGCCGCCGCCCCACGCCGGCCGCGCGGAAGGAGAGGCACCCCCCATGACCCCGGCTCCCTCACCCGAGGTGCTCCAGGCGCCTTTGGTCGTCGAGTTCCCGTTCACCCGCTCCCTCGGACCGGTGCAGAGCGCCTTCCTCACCGGACTGCGGACACGCACCGTACTCGGCGTACGCACCACCGACGGCCGGGTGCTGATGCCGCCCGTCGAATACGACCCGGTCACCGCCGACGAGCTGTCCGACCTCGTCGAGGTCGCCCCCACCGGCACCGTCACCACCTGGGCCTGGAACCCCGCGCCGCGCCGCGGCCAGCCCCTGGACACCCCCTTCGCCTGGGTGCTGGTGCGGCTGGACGGCGCGGACACCGCCCTTCTCCACGCCCTCGACGCATCCGGCCCCGACGCCGTGCGCACCGGTATGCGGGTGCGGATCCGCTGGGCCGGGGAGCGGGTGGGCGCCATCACCGACATCGCCTGCTTCGAGCCGTACGACGGCGCCGAGGGCGGCGAAGCCGTGCCGCACAGCGGGGAGTTCACCGACCCGGTCACCGGCATCGTGGCCCCCGCCCGCCTCGACTACACCTACGCACCCGGCCGCGCCCAGTCGCGCTATCTCAAGGCCCTCGCCGACCACACCACCCGCGGGGAGCGCTGCCCGTCCTGCCGCAAGGTGTACGTCCCGCCCCGGGGCGCCTGCCCCACCTGCGGGGTCGCCACCGACGAGCAGGTGGAGGTCGGCCCGCGCGGCACCGTCACCACCTTCTGCATCGTGAACATCAAGGCCCGCAACCTCGATATCGAAGTGCCCTACGTCTACGCCCATATCGCCCTGGACGGGGCCGGTCTGGCCCTCCACGGGCGCGTCGGCGGCATCCCGTACGACCAGGTGCGCATGGGGCTGCGCGTGGAGCCCGTATGGAGCGAGGGCAGCCGCTACCCCGACCACTACCGCCCCACCGGCGAACCCGACGCCGACTACGACACCTACAAGGAGCTGTTGTAGATGCGAGAGGTTGCCATCGTCGCCTTCGGCCAGAGCGACCACCGGCGCGAGAGTGCCGAGGTCTCCGAGGTCGAGATGCTGATGCCCGTCCTCCACGAGGTGCTCGACGCCGTCGGACTCCGGGCGGACGAGATCGACTTCACCTGCTCCGGCTCCTGCGACTATCTGGCCGGCCGGGCCTTCTCCTTCACCATGGCCCTCGACGGCGTCGGCGCCTGGCCGCCGATCTCGGAGTCCCATGTGGAGATGGACGGCGCCTGGGCGCTGTACGAGGCGTGGACGAGGCTGCTGGCGGGCGAGGCGGAGACCGCGCTCGTCTACTCCTACGGAAAGTCCTCGCCCGGCGATCTGCGGGAGGTCCTGACCCGTCAGCTCGACCCGTACTACGTGGCGCCCCTGTGGCCGGACTCGGTCTCCCTCGCCGCCCTCCAGGCCCAGGCGCTGCTCGACGCGGAAGACGCCGAAGACGCCGAAGACACCGTCGTCGACGAGCGGGCGCTGGCCGCGGTCGCCGCGCGCAGCCGGATCGCGGCCGAGGACAACCCGCATGCGCAGGTGACCGGTTCACCGCCGCCCGAGGCCCTCCTGGAGGACCCGTATCTGGTGCGGCCGCTGCGCCGCCACGACTGCCCGCCGGTCGGCGACGGCGCGGCCGCCGTCGTGCTCGCCGCCGGGGACACCGCGCGCCGGCTGTGCCGCCGCCCGGCCTGGATCCGCGGCATGGACCACCGGATGGAGGCGCACAGCCTCGGCGTACGGGACCTCACCCGCTCCCCGTCCACCCGGCTCGCCGCCGAGCGCGCGGGCGCCTTCGAGGCCCCCGCCGACCTGGCCGAGCTGCATGCGCCGTTCACCTCGCAGGAGCTGATCCTCCGCCGTGAGCTGGGGCTGGGGGAGGGCGTACGCGTCAATCCGTCCGGCGGGGCGCTGGCCGCCAACCCCATGATGGCCGCCGGGCTGATCCGCCTCGGCGAGGCCGCCGCCGCCATCCACCGCGGCGCCGCCGACCGGGCCCTCGCCCATGCCACCTCGGGCCCCTGTCTTCAGCAGAACCTGGTGGCGGTCCTGGAAGGGGATGTCCTGTGACCAAGGAGCCGGTGGCCGTCGTCGGGATCGGCCAGACCAAGCACACCGCCGCACGCCGGGACGTCTCCCTCGCCGGGCTGGTCCGGGAGGCCGCCGTACGGGCCCTGGAGGACGCCCAGTTGACCTGGGCGGACATCGACGCCGTCGTCATCGGCAAGGCGCCCGACTTCTTCGAGGGCGTCATGATGCCCGAGCTGTACCTCGCCGACGCGCTCGGCGCGGTCGGCAAGCCGATGCTGCGCGTGCACACCGCGGGCTCGGTGGGCGGCTCCACCGCACTGGTGGCCTCGGGCCTGGTCGCCGCCCGGGTCCACCGGACCGTACTCACCCTCGCCTTCGAGAAGCAGTCGGAGTCGAACGCCATGTGGGGGCTGTCCCTGCCCATCCCCTTCCAGCAGCCGCTGCTGGCCGGGGCGGGCGGCTTCTTCGCCCCGCATGTACGGGCGTATATGCGGCGCACCGGCGCGCCCTCCGGTATCGGCGCCCTCGTGGCCTACAAGGATCGCCGCAACGCCCTGCGCAACCCCTACGCGCATCTGCATGAGCACGATCTGACGCTGGAGAAGGTGCGGTCGTCCCCGATGCTGTGGGACCCCATCCGCTACTCGGAGACCTGCCCCTCCTCGGACGGCGCCTGCGCCATGGTGCTCACCGACCGGGCCGGCGCGGACCGTGCCCCGTATCCGCCCGCCTGGATGCACGGCGGCGCCATGCGCAGCGAGCCGACGCTCTTCGCGGGGAAGGACTGCGTCTCGCCGAGGGCGGGCCGGGACTGCGCGGCCGATGTCTACCGGCAGGCCGGGATCACCGATCCGCGCCGGGAGATCGACGCGGTGGAGATGTATGTGCCCTTCAGTTGGTACGAGCCCATGTGGCTCGAGAACCTGGGCTTCGCGGACGAGGGCGAGGGCTGGAAGCTCACCGAGTCGGGGGTCACCGAGATCGACGGCGACCTTCCGGTCAACCCCTCGGGCGGGGTGCTGTCCACCAACCCCATCGGCGCCTCCGGGATGCTGCGGTTCGCCGAGGCCGCGCTCCAGGTGCGCGGGCGGGCGGGCGAACACCAGGTCGACGGCGCCCGCAAGGCGCTCGGCCACGCCTATGGCGGGGGCTCGCAGTTCTTCTCGATGTGGGTGGTCGCGGACACGCCGCCCGCCGATTGAGTCACCTCCTTAGTCCTTCTTTCGTGGCCTGTGCGGCACCGGTCACGATCGCTAGGGTGGGGCGCGGACGACGACCCGGGAGGATGAGCTGACGTGGCCGACACCACCACCACCGCACAGCCACTGACAGGAAGCGCAGAGAAGCCCGATCTCGATCTCTCGGGCGCCCAGTGGCAGTCGAGTAGCCAGGGTGTGGGCGATGTGGAGATCGCCTTCGTCGAGGGCTTCATCGCGATGCGCCATGGCCGTCGTCCCGAGGGCCCGGCACTGATCTTCACCCCGGCCGAGTGGCGTGCCTTCGTCCTGGGCGCGCGTGAGGGCGAGTTCGACCTCACCTGAACCGGGACCGCCGATCAGGGGCGGGCTGGTCCGGCCGGACCAGCCCGCCCCTGGCATGTCGCCCCTCGGAAGAGCACCCCGAAGGCGCCCCGCCCCGCGACGGTGGGTGCGTTATCGGCCAGAATCAAGTCGCGGAACGCCCCGCTGGATCCGCTTTTCGCCGGACAGGGCCACGGGGTCCGTTTTTCCATGCGTGCACCAGAGGTTCACGGCCTCTGCGTGTCCCGTGCCGGAACGTGAGGGTGACTCACGGTAACACCAGCAGGTCGCGGCAGGTCTCCACGGGCCGGAACAGAATCGTCCACCGCTCTATGCAGCCCCGGCCCCGGCGGGTAGTTTTCCCTCCCACTTCCCCGTGGTGCGGGGCGGCAAGTCGGCCGAAAACAGGGGGTGTCGTGCGCGAATTCAGTCTCCCTCACATGGTGGAACCGCTGCGCGCGGGCGGGCTCGCGGACTCGGTCTACGAACGGGCGGACCGCGAACCGGACAGGGCCCAGCTCGCCCGGCGGGATGCCGCCGACCGCGGCCGGTGGACCCCGGTGACCGCCGCGACCTTCCGGGACGAGGTGCTGGCGCTGGCGAAGGGCCTGCTGGCCGAGGGCGTGCGGTTCGGGGACCGGGTGGCCCTGATGGCGCGGACGCGGTACGAGTGGACGCTGTTCAGCTATGCCCTGTGGTCGGTCGGCGCCCAGGTGGTGACCGTCTACCCCACGTCCTCCGCGGAGCAGGTGCGCTGGATCCTGGCCCAGACGCGGGCCGTGGCCGTGGTGGTCGAGGGCGAGGACCACGCCATGACGGTCGGCGCCGTCTGCGACGCCCTCCCCTGGCTGCGCTCCATCTGGCAGATGGACCAGGGGTGCGTGGCGGAACTGGGGCGGCGGGGCGCCGAAGTCCACGAGGAACTGGTCACCGAGCGGCGCTGGCTCGTGGAACCGCGCTGCACCGCGGTCATCTGCTACACCTCGGGCACCACCGGACAGCCCCTGGGGTGCCTGATCACCCATGCCAATCTCGCCGCCGAATGCGACACCCTGTTCGCGGGCTGGAGCGGACTGTTCGCCGAGCCGGGGGTGCAGCCCGCCATCCTCGCCTTCCTCCCGCTGGCGCATATCTACGGGCTGATGGTCCAAGTGCTCTGTGTGCGGGGCGGCATCCTCATGGGGCATGAACCCGAGCTCACCCCGTCCGTCCTGCTGCCGTCCTTCCAGAGCTTCCGCCCCACCTGTGTCTTCGCGGTGCCCTACATCTTCGAGAAGATCCTCGGAGCCGCGCGGACCGCCGCCCAGGACGCGGGCCGGGGCGTGGTCTTCCAGAAGGCCATGGTCACGGCGGCGCGCTACGCCGCGGCCGTCGAGCAGCGGTCCCAGGGCGGCGGGAAGGGACCGGGCCCGGGGCGCAGGGCCACGCACGCCGTCTTCGACCGGATGGTCTACCGGCGCCTGAGAGCCGTCCTGGGCGGCCGGGTGCGCTACGCGGTCACCGGTGGCTCACCGTTCAGCCGGGAGCTGGGGCTGACGTTCGCCGGCGCCGGGATCACCGTCTACAACGGCTACGGCCTCACCGAGACGACGGCGGCGATCACCGCGCAGCCGCCCGGCCGCCCCCGGCACGGCACAGTGGGCCGCCCGATGCCGGGCACGACCGTGCGCATCGCCCCGGACGGCGAGGTATGGGTGCGCGGCGGCACCGTCTTCGAGGGCTATCTGGACGATCCGAAGGCCACCGGGGCCGCGCTGCGCGACGGCTGGCTGCACACCGGAGACGTCGGATCCCTCGACGGCGAGGGCTATCTCACCATCACCGGCCGTAAGAAGGACATCATCATCACCAGCGGCGGCAAGAGCGTCTCCCCGCTGCCGCTGGAGGAGCGGCTGCGGGCGCATCCGCTGATCTCGCAGTGCGTCCTGGTGGGCGACAACCGCCCCTTCGTGGGGGCGCTGATCACCCTGGACGCCGAGATGCTGGCCCGCTGGCGCCAGGCGGTCGGCGCGCGGCTTCCCGTCGGCCGGGAGCACGCGTCGGCGAACAAGGCGCTGCACGCGGAGATCCAGCAGGCGGTCTCCACGGCGAACCTCTCGGTGTCCAGGGCGGAATCGATCAGGGCCTTCCGTATCCTCCCGAAGGAATTCACCGTGGAGGACGGGCTGTTGACGCCCTCGCTCAAACTGCGGCGCGACGCGGTCTACAAGATGTGCGCCGCGCAGATCGAGCAGCTCTACGCGAGCTGAACCCCGCTCAACGGGAGCCCGCGCCGCTGCCCAGCGGCGGCAGCGGCGCATCCCGCCCCGCGCGGACCAGCTCCTCCGCGCCGGTGAGCCGGGCCCAGGGCCGCTGCCGGCCCCCGCTGACCGCCTCGGTGCCCCGCTCGTCGTACCGTGCCGTCCGCACCGACCAGCCCAGATTGCCGGTCATCACATGCCGCATACCGTCCACATAGCGCCCCACGGCGCGGTGGGTGCCCGGGTCCGCCCCCGCCTCGGTGAGCAGCGCCGGCAGCCTGGCCGCGGTCTCCTCGAACCAGCGGTAGCGTGCGTTGGCCAGGTCGGCGATATGGCGTACCGCGTCCTCCAGTTCACCCCCCGCGCGCTCCCACTGGACGATGACACTGTTGTGGACGTCGCCGACGGCCAGTTCCTTGTCCAGGGAAGCGATGTCATTGGTGAAGACCACCACATCGTCCGTAGCCTCCCGCATGCGCGCCATGGGGAAGCCGCCGTGCAGCGCGGGCGGCAGGGTATAGCCGCCGAATGGCTCATTCAGGTCGAGACAGGGCTGTACGCCTATCGAATGACGCCGCAGCGCCAGCACGGCCTCCACCGAGCGCGGTGCGTCCCGGCCGGGCCCCGGCAGGGCGCCGGTCCGCTCCAGGGCCTCGTGGTGGTAGGAGTGCAGATACTCCAGCCAGTGGTGGCGGAAGCGGTCCCGCCACACCTGTGGCCGCCCGGAGTTGATCCGGCGCCACAGGTCGCGGAAGCTCTCCAGGAGCGGCCCCTCGCCGCCCTGCGCCGCGTCCTCCTCGGTGATCCGGATGACGTCCGCCACCAGCCGTGCCACGGCCCCCGGACGGGAGCCCAGCTCCCCGTCGAACTGATCGTCGAAGACGAAGTACCAGCCCACGAGGTCACTGCCCAGGTTCAGATCGGCGCCGGTCTCCCGTGGGTAGAACAGACCCGCCAGCACGTCGAAGCGGAGCGCGTCGTACTCCGCGACGGACTCATGGTCCTCGAAGACGCCGAACCGTGAAAGCCATTGGACGGTGTGGTGCCTGGCCGCCTCGGTGCCGGGACTGAGGTCGGTGGAGGCCGGAAAGTCGAACAGGGCCGCCCGTCGCAGCAGTGTCGTCTGCCGGGCCTGTGGCCGCGAAGCGTGCGCGTGCATGAGTCGTGTCCGCCCCCTTCATAGGTCGGGCGGCCGAGGCCGCGCGTACCACAGGCTTGCGCGGCATCTGGCCAACCCGGTGAATCCGGTCATCCTCGCGTGCGGAACGTGGCATCGATAGAGGAGGCAGTGAAATGGCGTGTGCCGCTGGCAATGCCCGGCGGAAATACCCCCATTGCGGGGCTACGGAGCGTGCCATCCGCGCTACGCTCGGCGTCACCTGCCGGAGGGGAAGAACGTGGCGGAGGACATGAGCCAACAGGACCGGACGCGCCGGACACTGCTGGAGCGGGATCGGGAGCTGCGCGCGGTGAACGCCGCGCTGACCGAACTGTGCGGGACGGATCCCGCCGACCCGGCCGAGACCCGCGGCGGCGGAGTGATCGCCTTCGAGGGCCCCGGCGGCGTCGGCAAGACCGCGCTGCTCGGCGAGGCGCGCCGGAGGGCCGCCGCACGCGGCTGCACCGTGCTCCGGGCCCGTGGCGGTGAGCATGAACAGGGCGCGGCCTTCCACGTGGTGCGCCAGCTCTTCCAGCCGGTGCTCGCGGCGACCGGCGAGGACGAGCACCGCAGGATCCTCGGCGGCTGGTACGACATCGTCGCGCCCGCGGTCGGCCTGGTGGTCTCGGGCAACGGCGGCGCACCCGATCCGCAGGGCGTCCGCGACGGCCTCGACTGGCTGGTGACCCGCTTCGCCGTGGAACACGCCCCGGTCGTCGTGATCCTCGACGACGTCCACTGGGCCGACCCCGAATCGCTGGACTGGCTGACCCGGTTCGCCTCGCGCACCGTGGACCTGCCCCTGCTGCTCGCCGTGGGCTACCGCCCGGAGGGCCTGACCGCCGACGTCGCCGTGATACGGGCTCTTGTCGAGCGCCAGGGATCACGTCCCCATGTGCTGGCGCCGCTGACCCCGAGCGGAGTCGGGCGGATCGTCCGGGAGGTCCTCGGGGACCACGCCGACGACGCGTTCTGCCGCGAGTGCTGGGCGATGACCGGCGGCAACCCCTGGGAGATCACCGAGCTCACCGCCAAGATCCGCGACCGCCGGCTGAAACCCCAGTCGGAGAACCTGCCCGCGCTGCGCGAACTGGTCTCCTCGGCCAAGGACAGCGGGCTCAACGACCGGCTCACCCGCCTCGGCACCGCCGCCGTCCGCCTCGCCTGGGCCGTCGCCGTCCTCGGCATCGAGGCCACCCCGGCGCTGACCGCCAATGTCGCCGGGCTCAGCGAGACCGAGGCCGTCGATGTGGTGACGCGGCTCGTCGACGCGCGGATCCTGGCCCCGCCGCGCCCCGGAAACGGCACCCGGCCCCTCGAATACCTCCACCCGCTCATCGCCACCGCCGTCTACCAGGCCATCCCCGGCGCCCTGCGGGTGGCCATGCACGGCCAGGCCGCCACCGTGGTCCTCGGCGCGGGCCTGGGCTCCGCGGCCGCCGGCCGTCATCTGCTGGAGATGCACCCCGAGGGCGACCCCTGGGTCGTGCACCATCTGCGGGCCGCCGCCCAGGAGTACCTGCGCGCCGGAGCCCCCGACGCCGGGCGCCGCTGTCTGGCCCGGGCGCTGCGCGAACCACCCGCCCTGGAGGAGCGCCCCGCCGTGCTCTACGAGCTGGGCTGCGCCGCCCAGCTCACCGAGCCCGACGTCACCGTCAACCATCTGCGCGCCGCGCTCGAGGAGCCCGCGCTCGGCACCGACCTGCGCGAGGCGATCACCTACCGGCTCGCCCAGGCATACGGCCACAGCGGCCGGATGGAGGAGGCCGCCCAGGTCGTCGCCGCCGAGATCGGGCGGGCCACCAGCGCCCGCACCCGGCTGCGGATGAAGACCGAGCAGCTCATGTGGAACATGTTCCGCGCCGACGAGAAGGAGTCGCCCGCCCGCTCCCGGCGGCTCGCCCGGCTCGCGGACCACCTCACCGGCCGCGGCATGGCCGAGCGCTATCTGCTCGGACTGCGCGCCTGGGACGCGATGACACGCGGAGAGCCGGTCGCCACCGCGCTGCACTACGCGGAGGAGGCCCTCGGCGACGGCCTGAGCTGGACCGATGACGACTGGGGCTTCGAGGTTCCGATCCTGGTCGCCCTGGTCTTCCTCCACTGCGACCAGCCCGGGCGCGCCGAGGAGCTGTTCAACAAGGGCATCGCCGAATGCGAGCGCAAGGGCTGGCGCGGCTCCCATCTGGCGTTCGGCTTCACTCTTCTCGGCTACGCCCGACTGCGCCGCGGCGCGCTCGGCGAGGCGGAGGAGCTGGCCCGGGAGGGGATGCGGATCGCCGATCTGGTGGGGTCCTCGACACCCGCGCACTGGACCGCGGTCGGCACCCTCATCGGAACGCTGATCTGCCAGGGCCGGGTCCGCGAGGCGCAGGAGTTCGCGGCCGGGCACCGCGGCGAGACCCTTCCGCAGGCCACGCTCTGCCCCGACGTACCGGCGGTCCGCGGTGAGCTGCTGCTGGCCGCCAACCTCCACCGCGAGGCCCGGCACCAGCTCACCGAGGTCGGCCGCCGCATGGACGGGCGCGGGATGCGCAACCCCGCCTGGTGCCCCTGGCAGCTCCACCTCGCCCAGACCCTCGCGCTGACCGATCCCCCGCAGGCCGTCGAGGTCGCCGACGACGCGGTGCGCCGGGCCCGTCAGTTCGGCACCCACTCCGCGATCGGCAAGGCGCTGCACGCCGCGGCCACCGTGACCCAGGGGCCGGACCGGATCAAGCTGCTGGCCGAGGCCGTCAGCCATCTGATGCGGTCACCGGCCGCCTACGACCTGGCCGTGGCGCTGGTCGACCACGGCGCCGCGCTGCGCCGCATCGGCCTGCCCCAGGAGGCCGGCGACCGGCTCTACCGCGGTCTGGAGGGAGCGGTGCGCTGCGGGGCCGACGCGCTCGCGGCCCGGGCCCGCGATGAGCTGTCCGCGGCCGGGCTGCGCCCCATGCAACTGCGGGTCGATCACACCAGCCCGCTGACCTCGCAGGAGCAGGCCGTTGCCGAGCGGGCCGCCGAGGGCTGGCCGGACGCCCGGATCGGCGAGGCGACGGGGCTGGAGGAGCGTGAGGTGGCCCGGCTGCTGTCCGATGTCTACCGTAAGGTCGGCACCGACCGGGCCGGGCTGGCGAAGCGGCTGATCACCCCCACCGTCGGCCTTCCCCAGCGCCCGGCGACGGACGCCGGATGAGGGGTGCGGCCCGCCCGCTCCCCGGCACGGTAACCGGCACGCGGCCACGTACCATGTCCGCATGTCCTTCCTCCGCCGCCGCAGCGCCGCCACGCCCACCGGGCCGGACTTCGACGTCCTCGCCATGGACCCGGGCGACTGGCCCGGCGACCTCGGGGCGGGGCTGCTGCCCGCTCCGGACGGCACCTGCCAGGGCGTCTTCCTGCGCTACGACCTGTTCGGCGGCCGCGGCCCGGCGATGATCATCGGCAATCTGCCCGAGGGATCCCCGGCCCGGGAGGTCGCGGAGGGCCAGCCGCCGTTCGAGGTGACCCAGCTCCTGGCGGCGCTCGGGAACGATGAGCCGGTCCATGTGGTGGACACCGAGGACAGCCCGGTCATGCATGAGGACAACCTCCTCATCGTCCGCCGGATCAAGCTCTCCGAGGGCCGGATCTCCTGCGCTCAGTTCGACCGCAGCGACGGTGTGCTCGTCACCATCGCCAGTTGGGACCGGCCGATCACCGACGATCTGTACCGGCTGCTCAAGCCGCTGCCCGCGGAGATGTTCCAGCAGCGCTGAGGAGTGCCGCCGAGGGGCCGTGAGACCCTCCCGTACGGCACCCGGCCGACACGGTCGCTCACGGCCTCCCGGACGGGCCCTGGATGGCCCGTCTACCACCCTCCCGGGGCGGACTGACGGCCCGCCAGGCTCACTTCCCCGAGCGCCGGACCGTCACATCGGCGGCCCGGACGAACGCCACCCGGTGCCCGAACTGGATCTGGTAGTACTCGTCCTGGCCGCGCACCACCTTGTGACCGGCCGGATCGAAGGTGGTCGCCCACAGATACTCGCCGCGTGTCCTGAGCCCCAGCGGATAGGACTGCCCGGCGAGCAGCTTGTACGGCAGCGGCGAGACCGCCTGCACCGGCACACCCTCCGGATAGGCCGCCTGCTCCGGATAGGCGCGGCCGTACACCGGAACCTCCTTCGCCCCGGCCTTGGGCGTCACGACAAGCCCCTTGGCGCTCACCGCCGTCGGCCGCCGCTTGGGGTCCTGGAACCAGGCCCGCTGGCCGAGGTACCAGATCGCCGTCCAGTCGCCCTCCCGGCCCGCGACCGCGAACTGCTGCCCGGTGGTGGCGCGGGCGCCGGTGTCATTGACCCCGGTCGTCGAGTCGGAGCCGTTGGGGCGCAGCCCGATGTCCTTGACCAGCGGGGCGTCCGCACGCGGCGCGGTGTGCAGCCGCACCGCGGCCGAGCCGTGCGGGGCACACGGCCGGCCCGCCGTCTCACAGCCGGTGTAGACGGGCCGGTTGGTGTCGTAGTCGGGGCGGATGGTGACCAGGCCGCCGGAGGAGCCCGCGGTACGCCGGAAGGGCGCGCCGAGCAGGGTGAAGTAGTGCGCCCAGTCCCAGTAGGGGCCGGGGTCGGTGTGCATGCCCGCGATGGTGGCGGTGGTGGTGCCCGGCACATTGTCATGGCCCAGGATGTGCTGACGGTCCAGCGGAATGTCGAACCGCTTGGCGAGATAGCGCACCAGCCGCGCCGAGGAGCGGTACATCGCCTCCGTGTACCAGGCGTCCGGGGCGGTCAGGAACCCCTCGTGCTCCACGCCGATGGACTTGGCGTTGACGTACCAGTTGCCCGCGTGCCAGGCCACGTCCTTGAGCGGCACATGCTGGGCGATATGCCCGTCGGCGGAGCGCAGGGTGTACTGCCAGGACACATAGGTGGGGTCCTGGACCAGCTTGATGGTGGTGTCCCAGGAGCCCTCGGTGTCATGGATGACGATGTAGTCGATGGACTGCGAGGCGGGGCGGTCGGCCAGGTCGTGGTTGCCGTAGTCGTTGTCCCCGAACTCCTGGTAGGGCGCCGGGATCCACTCGCAGGACACATCCCCCGGGGCCTCGACATGCGGATCCCGGGCACGGGACGGCAGACCGAGCGACCGCAACTGCCGGGTGTCCGGCGCGAGGGCGGGCGCCGCGTCGAGGGAGACCCGCTCGCCGTCGGCGGCAGTCCGCGTGGCACCGCCACGGATCACCTCGTACACCTCGTCGGCGAAGGCGGCCGCGGCCGTGGCGTCATCGGCACCGGAGTAGGCCGCCACCGCCGCGTACCAGCCGGCCGGGTCCTCGCTCGGCGGCAGCCCCAGCCGCTTCTGAGTGGCGGCCAGCAGGGCGGCGCCACCGCGCACATTGGCGCTCTCATCGCCGCGCAGCGCCTCCGCGGACAGCCCGGTGAGCTCCGCGGCCCGGCCGAGGGTGCGCAGCCGGGCGGGCAACTGCCGGGGCTCGGGAACGGTGGCCTTGGGGACCCTCAGGGGGCGGGCGAGATCGCCGCGCGCGTCCTCGGTGCCCTGGCTGTGGTGCGGGGCGGTGAGCAGGGCGGTGTGGGCGTCGGTGAGATGCATCGGCCCATAGCCGCCGGTGACGCTGGGCGCGCCGCGGTGGCCGTCCCAGCGCGACTGGAGATACGAGACGCCCAGGAGCACGCTGAGCGGAACGCCGTACTCGGCGGCCGCGGCCGCGAAGGCGCGCTGGAGGGCGCCGCCGTCGGCAGGAGGACCGTCGGCCCGCGGCTGGTCGGCATGGGCGGCGGGTGTCGCCGAGACCAGCGGGAGCAGAAGGGCGGCGGAGGCCGCGGCTCCCGCGGTCCGCAGTGTGGTTCTCCGGGTGGGGCCGGACGGGGTTCTGTTCGCGTCGTGGGCGCTGTCCTGTGCGGATTCTGGCATTGCAGCCTCCTCAAGCGGGCCTGGCGAGCCACTTAGAGATATGCGCTGCCAGGCGTGACGTCAATCGCCGTCACCCAGACGCCTGTTCGCATGTCGGCCCGACTGCGGCGCGTCACCGGTCCAGACCGGTGACGCGCCCCTGCCGCCATCCGCCTCCGCTCAGCGGGTGCCGACCGCCGCCCGCACCGCGCGCCGAGCCAGCGCACAGTCGTCATGCAGCCGGCGCAGCAGCAGCCGCTGCTCCTCACCGGCCGGGACGGCGCCCGGCACCACCGGGGCGGGATCGTGCATGGTGCGCTGCACCGCGGTCTCGTACTGGCGGATCTCCCGCGTCAGCACCAGCATCAGATTCACCAGGAAGGCGTCCCGCGCGGCCGGACCCGCGGCCTGCGCCAACTGGCTGATCTGGCGCCGGGTGACGGGGGCGTCGCCCAGCACCGTCCACAGTGTGGCCAGGTCATAGCCGGGCAGATACCAGCCCGCGTGGTCCCAGTCGAGGAGCACCGGGCCCGCGGGCGACAGCAGGACATTGTTCAACAGGGCGTCGCCATGGCAGAACTGTGCCGGGCTCTGCCGCCCCCAGGCGTGCGAGACGCCGCGCAGCAGCTTCTGTAGATCGCCCATGTCCCGGTCGGTCAGCAGCCCCAGGTCGTGATAGCGGGTCAGCCGGGCGGCGTAGTCGATGGGGGCGTCGAACAGATCGGCGGGCGGCCGCCACTGGTTGATCCTGCGGATCGCACCCAGCACCGCCCCCAGATCGGCGCGCGGCGGGGGCTCGGTGGGGTGGCGCTGCGCGGCCGCGATCCGCCCGGGCATCCGCTCGATGACCAGCGCGCAGTTGTCCGGGTCGGCGGCGATCAGCCGGGGCACCCGCACCGGCGGACGCTGGCGGACGAACGCGCGGTACATCGCTATTTCCCGGCGGAACCGCTCGGCCCACGCGGGGGAGTGGTCCAGCAGGCACTTGGCCACCGCGGTGCTGCGCCCGGTCGCCCCGATCAGGAGCACGGACCGTCCGCTGCGCCGCAGCACCTGCACCGGGTTGAACTCCGGACAGATGCGATGGACCGAGGTGATCGCGGTGCGGAGCTGCGCACCCTGTGGACCGGACAAGTCGAGTCTCCCGCGAGGCGGCACCGTGCCGAGGGCGGCGGTCCGCCGGGCGCGGCCGCCGTGGGCGGGATCGAGGTACGGCCCAGAGCCGGGCAGCGGGCGCCGGTACGGCCGGGGCGGGGCGGACACGGAGGACGACGCTGCGTACATGGGCGATACAGATCCCTTCGTGTGCCGACGAGTTGCGTACGCACCCGACCCCGAGACGGGGCCGCACCCTGGGGAATGCGGTCGGTTCAGCTCGATCCGCCACGGGGCCGGGTAACGCACTCCTACATCACATCCCTGTGCGGGTGGCACACCATCTGGCGGACCCTGGCGAACCCTGGCGAATAGTCGCACGGCTCGTGACGGGACCGTTACTGTCAAGTCAGCCGAGGAACCTGGGGGCTTGACGTGACGAGGGAACCCAACACCCGTCTTGCGGACCTGTTCGGCCTCGCCGGCTGGTCCAAGGGGGAGCTCGCGAGGCTCGTGAACCGGAAGGCGGCGGCCATGGGCCATCCGCAACTGGCGACCGACACCTCGCGGGTGCGGCGTTGGATCGACACCGGCGAGACGCCGCGCGATCCCGTGCCCAAGGTGCTGGCGGCCCTGTTCACCGAGCGTCTCGGTCGAGTCGTGACCACTGAGGATCTCGGGTTCGGACGAGGGGGGCGCTCGGGAAAGGGGCAGCCCGCCGACGGGCTGCGCTGGCCGCCCGAGTCCACGGCCGCGGTCCTCACCGAATTCACGGGAATGGACCTTATGTTCAACCGACGCGGCTTGGTGGGTGCGGGCGCCGCGCTCGCCGCAGGATCCGCCATCACCGGTGCCATGAGCGAGTTTCTGCTCTCCGACCCCACCCTCGCCACCGACGCGCCCCGTACCGACAATCCCCTGTCCCTCGACCCCGTGGGCTTCGACCGCTATGAGGCCGCCCCCGTGGGCTCCCAGGAGATCGACGCCCTGGAGACCTCGGTCGAGGTCTTCCGCGCCTGGGACGCCGCCCGCGGCGGCGGGCTCCAGCGCAAGGCCGTGGTCGGCCAGCTCAACGAGGTGGGCGGCATGCTCGCCTACCGCCACCCCGAGCATCTCCAGCGCAGGCTGTGGGGGGTGGCGGCCAATCTGGCGGTGCTCGCCGGCTGGATGTCCCATGACGTCGGTCTGGAGCCCACCGCCCAGAAGTACTTCGTCATGGCCGCCCACGCGGCCCGCGAGGGCGGCGACCGGCCCCGGGCGAGCGAGGCGCTCTCCCGGGCCGCCCGGCAGATGGTCCACCTGGGCCGCCCGGACGACGCCCTGGATCTGATGAAGCTGGCCAAGACCGGTGCGGGCGACGCGGCGCTGCCGTGCACCCGGGCCATGTTCTGCACCATCGAGGCATGGGCGCAGGCGGCCAAGGGCCACGGCCAGGCGGTGCGCCGCGCCCTGGGCGAGGCGGAGGAGCTGTTCATCTCGGCCCGGGACGAAGGCCCGGCGCCGAGCTGGATGCAGTTGTTCAACGAGGCGGATCTGTACGGGATGCAGGGGCTGGTCTACCGCACGCTCGCCGAGCACGAGCCGGAGGTGGCGGGCATCGCCGAGAGCCATGCCAAGAAGGCGCTGCGGATGCGGGAGGGCGGGCGCCAGCGGTCCCAGATCTTCGACCACATCTCCATCGCCTCGGCCTGCTTCATCGGCGACGATCCCGAGCAGGCCGACCGCTATGCCCGGCTGGCCCTGCTGACGATCGAGCAGAACTCCTCGCATCGCACCTGGGACCGGCTGCGCGAGATGTACCGGCTCACCGGGCGGTACAGCACGACACCGGCCATCCGGGAGCTGCGTGAGGAGATCCAGCAGGTGATGCCGAAGAGCGGCGCGGGGAAGGGCGGCGCGGGGCTGAAAGGATCCGGCTCCATCGCCAGGAGCGCGGCCGTCTAGCGGCGGGCCACACCTCAAACGGGCCACACCTCAAAACGGGCCACGCCTCAAAACGGGCCACGCCTCATAAGGGGCCACGCCTCATAAGGGGCCACGCCTCATAAGGGGCCACGCCTCATAACGGGCCCGACGAGGGGGCAACGCCTTACGACGAGTCAACCCTTACGACATGAGTCACCCGTACGGGAAACCAACGCCTTACGAGGGTCGATCGCCACGCCACGCCACGCCGACGCGGGAAGCCGCGT